>JAAFHT010000024.1 GCA_013297625.1 Actinomycetota bacterium
TTTTTTTTGAACGTATTCCCGTCAATGGTCGCGATGATGTCTCGGCGCTCACCGAAACGGTCAACGCGATGCTCGATCGCATGGATGAGGCGCTCACGAGCCAACGGCAGTTGCTCGATGACGTGCGGCACGAACTCAAGACCCCGATCACGATTGTGCGGGGCCACCTCGAGTTGCTCGATGCCTCAAAGCCCGACGATGTCATTGCCGTGCGCGACATCGCCATCGACGAACTCGATCGCATGGCAGAACTCGTCACCGACATTGATGCGCTCGCGCGCGTGGAGCGGCAAGCGATAGTGACCGAGCCGACCGATGTCGGCGACCTCACGGCGCTCGTGTTCAGCAAGATGCACGCGATCCCCGGCCGCACCTGGGTGCTCGAGAACTCCGCCGACGTCGTCGCGCCCCTCTCTCCCTCCCGGCTCACGCAAGCGTGGCTGCAACTGGCCGACAACGCCGCGAAGTACTCACCAGAAGGGTCGACCGTGCGAGTGGGTAGCACGGCGTACGCACGCACCGTGGAGTTTTGGGTAGCCGACGAAGGCTCGGGCATTCCGGCGGGAGCAGAGAAGCGCATCTTCGAACGGTTCGGTCGCGCCGACACGGGCCGCGGAATCGCCGGGTCAGGCCTCGGGCTCCCCATCGTCGCCGCCATTGCGCGGGCCCACGGGGGTTACGTGAGTCTCGATAGCTCACCGGCCGGGGCACGCTTCGGCATTGTCGTGCCGACGCTCGAGGTAGCGGCCGCGCCGCCACCCCCCGCCGCCGGTTTCGATCACGCCGCCGCAGACGCGAGCACAGGCGCACCTCACCCGACTGCGAGCCCGTCAAGGAGACCCGAGTGACCAGCATCTTGATCGTCGAAGACGAGAAACGCATCTCATCGTTCATCGAGAAGGGGCTCTCGGCAGGCGGCTACACCCCCACAGTTGTCGCTAACGGGCTGGATGCTCTCGACTACGTCGCCACTGGTTCGTTCGATCTGTTGTTGCTCGACGTGGGCCTGCCCGGCATTGACGGTTTCGAGGTGCTCAAGCGACTCCGCACCCAGGGCGAGACCATGCCGATCATCATGCTCACGGCGCGCACGAGCGTCGACGACACGGTTGCGGGCCTTGACGGCGGCGCCAACGACTATTTGCCGAAGCCCTTCAAGTTTGACGAGCTCGTCGCGCGCATCCGTTTGCGCCTGCGCGAATCGAGCCAGCAGATCGTCGTCGAGTCAGTGCTCAGCTATGGCGACGTTACTCTCGATCTCAAAACTCGCCGGGTTTCGGTGGGCGGTCGGTCGCTTGATCTCTCAGCGCGCGAATTCGCGCTCGCTGAACAGTTCTTGAAGCACCCCGACCAAGTGCTGTCTCGCGAACAGCTGCTCAGTCGAGTGTGGGGCTTCGACTTCGACCCCGGGTCGAATGTTGTCGACGTGTATGTGCGCTACTTGCGCGCAAAGATCGGCGCCGACCGCATTGAGACCGTGCGGGGAATGGGCTACCGCCTCGTCTGACGGCGCGGGATGCTCGATCTAGTCGTCTGAGTCGCTGTCGGAATCTGATCCGCCGGAGCTACTGCTCGACCCGCTGTTCGACCCGCTGGTCTCATCATCGACGCTCACGGGACTCGGCACCGAGTCTGTCGGCGTCGCGGCGGGCCGAGGGGCGACCGGTTGCGGGGCGGGAATAGGAATAGTCGTGGGGTCGACGCCCGGAGCCGACGAGGGGACAGGCGAGCCCGTGGGCGAAGGGGTGGGAATGATCACACCATCAGATCCCGTCCCGCCTTTTCCGTCGTCGGGAACGGTCGAGATCGGCGGAACTTCGGCCGTCGTTGTTGAATCAACAAGCGGCATCGCCTGAGCGACTCCGATAGCACCGGAAGCGATAACGCCAAGGCTCAACGCGGAGATTGCCGAGACGGCAATCCACGAAGGAGTCGATGGCATGGTCTTCTGCTCTCGTTATGGCAGCTGGTTCGAGCTGCTGGGTGGGCTACATTCAGTCTGACGGCTCAGCGACGCGAAAGCGATAGCCCCCGATGAGAGTGCTCTCATCGGGGGCTATCGCGCGAACCCACGGTGGGGCTTCGCGTGCCGACTAGCCGTTGGCGTTGTCGTCGTCGTCGTTGTCGTTGTCGTCGACCGAGTTGTCAGTGTCGATGTCGTCACCGGAGTTGTCGTCGTCGAGGTCGTCAACCGACGCGGGGCTGGCGGGCGTGTCGACCGAGGCGGGGCTAAGCGGCGATGCCGGAGTCTGCGGCGTGACAGGGCTGTCAGCCGAGACCGGCGAGGCCGGTGACGGGGTCGCGGGCGACGAGGTCGAGGTCGGCGACGAGATGCTGTCGCTGTCGACCCGGAAGTCGAGCTCAATGCGGTCGTCACCGTCGGTGACCGTGCCGATGCCGGGAACCGAGAGGCCCGTGGCGTTCTCGATCAACGGAATGGCGTTCGCGATGCTCGCCGCACCGCCTGCTGCAACACCGAGTCCGAGGACCGATGCGGCACCGATTGCAATCCAGTTCTTGCTGTCCATGATGATCCTCCTTCTGAGCAAACCCTCGTGGTCTGCGTCGATGAAGTAACTCTCGCGAGCCGCGATGAGATCACCAGGAGGATGCGGTGAGAGGCCTCTCATCAGCGTTGACGACGCGATGTGCGCGCTCAAGCAAGGCAGAAGCTCCCCCCGAGCCCGCAGCAGATCGCGACAGAGCATGACCGAGCAATTGCGTTGCGGCAATGGCGTGCGCTCGATCGACGTAGCCTGTCTCGGCCGCCCGGAACCACCGACGACGCCACCCATCGGCGAGAACCGAGGCTCGTCGAGCGCGCACGGTGGCACGACTGCCACCGTCGTGCACGACCGTCGCGATCAAGTGAGCGTAGAGGGCCGCCGCGTCATCGGCCGGGTCGCCCCAGCCCGATGTGTCGATGTCGAGCACCCCCGTGATCACGGTTGGGTTCTGGGGGTCGACAAGTAACTGGGCGAGGTGCAGGTCACCATGCACGGTGCGTGATGGTGGCGGTGAACCGCCCGCTGCAAACCGCCGTGCGATGGTGCGTGCGGTGCGTTCGATGAGTCCGTCATGGGCGGGCATTTGCTCAATGAGGCGCTCTTCATACCAGTCAACGCGGCGGACCAAGGATGCGCGAGCCGAAGAGACCGAGGGCACCCGGGCGATCGCCTCACCGAGGGCTTCGATGTGGTCGAGAAGAGCATCCGGTCGGTCGATGCGATCGAGCACGCCAATGAGCTCTGACCCTGCGAGGGCCTCGAGTGCCACGAGACCCTCTTCACTCCAGCCGAGCACGGCGGGCACGGGCACGCCAGCCTCACGCCAGAGGGTGTGGCGCGCCTGTAAGGGCTGCGCGGCGGGGGGCCGCACGACCTTGAGAAAGTAAGCGGTGCCCGTCGTGTCAACCCGCACGACCGCGCGCTTGCCCGGTCGATATGCCGCAAGGCTCACGCGCAGCCCATCGACGGGAAGCCCGAGTCGGGCAAGCACGACTCCTGCAGCCTCGGCATACACCGCTGTGCGCAGGGCCGGCAAAGCCGGGTCTGCCGGGTAAACCCACACATCGACGCGCTCGCCGGTTGCGGGATTGCTGAGAGCCAATACTCCCGGTCGCGTTACCTCGGGAGGCGAGGTTTCGACGAAGACCGTGTGGTCGCTCGTCGCGCCCGTAGCGTCACTGAGGGCGACCCGGTAGCCGTGGGTAAAGCCGTTGCCCGTTGGTTCGACTTGAAGGGGCTGCGCGTCGATAAGCGTCGACTCAAGAGAAACGGCAACGGCCGCGAGCACATCGCGGTGGAGAAGGCGATCGCTCGATGGTGGCACGTCTCCATTGTTGTGGGTTTGAGGCCATACGCCCGGTGGCAAGCGGCGCGTCGCTCGCGCGGTTCGACGAGTGTGGGGTTTGGCGCTTGTACCCCATCAGTCCCCCGAAGTGGGGACCGGCGGAGACCGTGGGGCTCTCGCCTTCACCGCCCAGCGGGCGTACGCTTAAGCCACGGCCCCAGTTACCCCAGGCCACAACCCTAATACGGAGCCTCACCCACGGCACCGCGTTCCGAAGCACCCGACAGGAACGGTGATTCACATGATCGCCCTCGTCATTACCGCCGTCACGCTCATGCTGGTTGGTGCCATCGTCATCAGCCTCGAGCGGCACCGACGACTCACGCCTGTCACGGCACTGATCACTGGTCTCGGAACCCTCGCTGTGGTCGTCGGAGCCATCACGGCAACGACCGAGTCGATCGTTCCGGCAACCGCCGATGTGGTACCGCGAGGCGTCACCACCAATCAGTTGCCCGAGCGCGTCACCGACTTTGAGTTGCCGACGCTCTAGTTCTCACTGGCAAGCGCCCGGGGTGACAAACCCCAGCACTTGAGCCCGCAGTCAACGTACGGGCCCGAGACGCCCGAGTCGTCCCGACGCAGCGTGAGCACTCTCTCGAGCGACGCGTCGATGCGCGATCCGTCGAGTCGGCCATCGTTGAGAGCGGTCGTGAGAGTGCCAATGAGCGTGGTGAAGTCGACGCCCACTGTCGACGGATCAGCCGGGAGCACAAACAGCACCAGATCGTTACCCGCCGCCAGGGCCGAGAGTGCGTTCGTCGTCGGGTCGGAATAGCCAGCAACGCCCGACCGCTGGAGCATAAGCAGATCATCAGTCACGATCACACCGTCGAACCCCAACTCGTCGCGCAAGATCGTGATCCAGGTTGGCGACAACGACGCGGGGAGCGGGCTCACCTGATCGAACAGCAAGTGCCCGGTCATGACGAGAGGGGCCCCGGCGTCGATTCCCGCTTGAAACGGAATGGCGTGCGTCTCGCGCCAGGTCGCGAGATCAATAGACGATTGCGGGATGCTGACGTGAGAGTCATCGGGGCTCGCTCCGTGCCCCGGAAAGTGCTTGAGCGTTGAGAGCACCACGCCCGACTCGCCCCGAACGGCGGCGGCCACGCGCTCGGCGGCCGCCGCGGGCGTTTCACCGAGAGTGCGCGGGCGGATGAATGACGATCGATCGGTCGTGACGTCGGCGACGACTCCGAAGTTGATCATGACGCCGGCCGAGGCCACGAGTGCTGAGCGATCAGCAAACGCCTGCTGCGTCGCCGAGGGGTCAAGACCCCACAGGTCTCGCGCAGCGGGCCCGCGATCTTCTTGCAGTCGGCGAACAGTGCCGCCCTCTTGATCAATGGCGGTGAGCACGGGCAGCCCCGGGTCACTGCTCAAGCCCGCGGTCAGTTCTGCCACGCTCGAGGCGGGCCCGCCCACGTTGTCGCCCATGAGAATGACGCCGCCAAAGCCGTAGGCATCGATGACCGTGCGGATGGTTCGCGCATCGGTTCCCGGCACATGAATCATGATGAGCGCCGCGATCTTCTGCTCGGGTGTCATGGCAGCGATGCGCTGTTCGCGGTAAACCGCATCAACATCAAGCGGAGCGGGAGTCCCCACGAGCCGAGCCGGGGCGGGAATCGCCTCGATCGGAGTCACGGAACAACCGACGAGCGAGGCGACTGAGAGGCCAAGAACGACGACAACCGCACGGAAAGGCTGAGAGCGTCGTCGCATGACCTGATGGTACTGCCGCACAGCGCACTCTGCGCCGGTCAAGAACGTGCCCACCTACGATGGGGCCATGCCGTCGACGCTGCGGGCCATCGCGGGGTCAGCCCACCTCGGCCCCACTCTTGTTGTCACCACGATCACCGTCGTTCTCGCGAGTGCGAGCGAGCTTGAACTGTGGCGCGTGGTGGTGTTGGGCGCGATGACCCTCGCCAATCAGATGTCGATCGGGTGGTCCAACGATGCCATCGACTCCGCCCGCGATCGCGACGCGCACCGAGTCGACAAGCCGATCGTGCGCGGCGAGGTCTCGGCGCGCACGGTCATGACCCTGGCCGTGAGCGCCGCGGTCGTCGCGATCACCCTCTCGCTGATTCTGGGCCCCGCCCTGGTTCTCGTGCATGCCGTCGCTCTCGCCGCCGGATGGCTCTACAACGCTCGGCTTAAGCGGGGCCTCAGCGCGACCCTGTGCTACATGGTCGGCTTCGGGCTGATTCCCCTCATGATCACGCTTGCGCGCGCCGATCCGCGCCCCGCAGCCGTGTGGGCAATCGTGGTGGGCGGGATGCTCGGCCTCGCCGCCCACTTCGCCAACGTGCTTCCTGACCTTGACGACGATGAGCGGCACGGCATCCGTTCACTCCCCCATCGGCTCGGCGCTCGCGTCTCGGGCGCCGTCGCTCTCGTGGCTCTCGCGGCCGCGAGCGTTCTCGCGGTGACGAGTGCGGGGATCGTGACGCCCATCATGCTCGTCGGCGCCACCGCGACGCTCGTCTTGCTTGGCGTCGGCATCATCGCCGTGTTTCGGCAACCCCACTCGCGATTGCTTTTTCGCCTCATCATGCTCGCGGCGCTTTCGGTCGTCGTCACGCTCACGGGCGCCGCGACCGCGATCGTGAACTAGTCGCGCTGCGGGTTGCTAATGCCGATCGCCGATATCGCGGCGCCAGCCAGCATAAGACCGGCACACAGCAACAGAGCGTTATCGAGCCAGGCATCGTCGACGACCGTGCCGATGACGGCACCCAGCAGGGCGATCGCCACGAGGCCCGCAATGCGCGAGAGCGCGTTGTTGACGGCCGACGCAATGCCCGATCGCTCGGGTTCGATCGCACCGAGAATCGCCGAGGTGAGAGGCGCCACCGTGATCGACATGCCGAGCCCAAAGAGCAGCACGCCGGCCAACGCTTGCGTCACAAAGTCGAACGGCGTCTGCAGCGAGCGCAGTGCCAAGAAGCCGATCGCGACCAAGAGCGGCCCAATGGTCATGAACCAGCGGGGGCCAAATCGTCCCGCGAGCGCACCAAAACGCGACGACAGCAGCACGAGCATCAGTGTCACCGGAAGCATGACGAGCCCCGATGCCGTGGCGCTGAGGCCGGCGACTTGTTGCAGATAGATGACGATGACGAGCCCCGAGACCGACAGTGCCGCGTAGATCGCGACCGTCGCGAGGTTGCCGACGGCGAAATTTCGGCTGCGGAAGAGCGAGAGGGGCATCATCGGATGCTCGGCCGTGGCCTGGCGCACAATGAAGCCAATCAGGCTCGCGGCTCCCACCGCCAGAGGTACCCACACGAGCGGGTCTCCCCAGCCGTAGTTGGCCTGCTCGATGAGCGCGAACACCACACCCGCGAGTCCCAGAGCGCCGAGCGCGGCTCCGAGCACGTCGATCGGGGTGCGCTGAGCCGCAACTTCGTTGCGCAACGGGGCGAGCAGTACGAGGGTGATCGCGACGGGCACCACGTTGATGACGAAGATCCACCGCCAGCTGAAGGAGTCGGTCAGCAGTCCGCCGAGTAGAGGGCCGATGATGAACGCGGCCGACGTCCAAGCCGTCCAGAGCCCAATCGCGCGAGCCTGGGTCGCGCCCCGATGGGCCCCCATGATGAGGGCGAGAGAGCTGGGCACGAGCAAGGCTCCGGCAACGCCCTGCGCCGCGCGTGCGGCGATGAGCACTTCGGCGGTGGGCGCAAGCCCACACGCGAGTGACGTCACGGCAAAGCCGATGAGGCCGATGCGCAGAATGGTGACGCGACCGAACAAGTCGCTCAGTGAGCCGGCGATCAAGATCAGGGATCCGAGGGTGATGAGATACGCATCCACCACCCACTGCTGCACCGGTAGCCCCCCGCCCAGCTCGGCGGAGATCGCTGGCAGAGCGACGTTGACGATCGAGCCATCGAGAAACGCCACGAAGGCTGCCAGGATCGCAACAATGAGCACGCGGCGATTCAGGACAGTGGCGGTCATGGGCTCAGTCAAGCACGATGCCGCGGAGGGGCCCTCGCTCGTTTGTGATACCCCTGGGGGTATATGATACGCTCGCCACACCGTTGATAGGAGAACTCATGCGCCGCACCCTGTTGTCACTCGTCCTCGCCGTGGGCCTTGCCCTGGGAGCGACCGCGTGTGCGGGCCCGCGGGAGGCCATCGTGCTCGACTCGAGCACCGTCTTCATCGACGTTCGCACGGCCGACGAGTTTGCGAGCGGTCACCTCGATGGCGCCCTCAACATTGACGTTCAAGAAGCGACGTTCGACACGATCGTGAGCGAGCTCGACCCCGACGACAGCTACATCGTCTACTGCCGCAGCGGCAACCGCTCGGGCGAAGCGATTGATCGCATGACGGCTCTCGGCTTTATCGATCTCACGAACGGCGGAGGCGTCGAGAACGCAGCACAGGTCACCGGCCTCGCGATCATCACCGGGCCGTAACGCCCGGGTCAGGGTGCCTACGCGACCACTCGCTCGGCCAGCAACTCGCGCACGCGCGGCATGACCTGCGTGCCATAGAGCTCAATCGCGCGCATGAGCTTCTCGTGCGGCAGAGGGCCCGTGCTGTATTTCAGATCGAAGCGCTGGATGCCGAGAGTCGCCACGGTGTCAGCGATCTTGCGGGCGACCGTCTCGGGCGACCCCACGTAGAGGGCGCCGTGTTCGACCTCCTGGCGGAAGTGCTCGTAGGTTGTCGGGCCCCAGCCACGCTCACGGCCGATGCGCCCGAACATGAGCTCGTAGGCGGGCCACAGGTCTTCCATGGCTTGCTCGTCGGTGTCGGCGATGTATCCGGGCGAGTGCACGCCTACGGGCTGCCACGGCTTCTCGAGCTGCGTGAGCGCGCGGTGGTAGAGCTCGACGAAGGGGGCGAATCGCTCGGCCGACCCGCCAATGATGGCGAGCATCAGCGGGTACCCGTAATTGGCCGCGCGAACGACCGACTCAGGGCTGCCGCCCACACCCACCCACGTGCGCACCGAGCCGTTCTCGGCGATGGGGTACACCAGCTGATTCTGCAGGGGGGCGCGCGTGCTGCCCTGCCACGTCACAGGGCCACCCTCATTGACGGCAGCGTAGAGGTTGAGCTTCTCTTCGAAGAGCGTCTGGTAGTCCTGCAGGGCATAGCCGAAGAGCGGAAAAGACTCGGTAAACGAGCCGCGGCCCATGATGACGTCGGCGCGGCCATTCGAGATCGCATCCAGGGTCGCGAACCGCTGGAAAACCCGAATCGGGTCGTCGGAACTCAAGACCGTGACGCCACTGCCGATGCGGATGCGTTCGGTCTGCGCCGCGATCGCCGTGAGCACGATGTCGGGCGCCGAGACGGCGAAGTCATCGCGGTGGTGCTCACCAATCGTGATCGCGTCAACACCGACCTGATCGGCCAACACGCCCTCGGCCACGACGTTGCGAATTACTTGGGCGTGGGGCAGGGGCGAACCGTCGGCGTCAACCGTGACGTCGCCGAAAGTATCGAGGCCGAGCTCGAGGGTGTGTGCGTCCTGAGTGCGTGCGTCCGTGGTGACCATGAATCTCCCCTATCGATGCGTTCGTATCGAGTGGGTCAACGCGAGCGCCCGACACGGTATTCCCGCCATCGCGAGCTCATGGCTGCAGACGTTCAACTCTCCAGCCCAATTCACCCTCGCGGCGAAACAGCAAGCGGTCGTGCAAGCGCGACGTACGGCCCTGCCAAAACTCCACACGCTCGGGCACGATTCTGAAGCCGCCCCAGCGCTCGGGGCGGGGCACCTCGGGCGCATCCGCGAATCGATCCTCGGCGTCGTGCACTTTCTGTTCCAGCGCCGCGCGCGACGCGATGGGCTGCGACTGGTCGCTCGACCAGGCGGCGACTTGAGCACCGCGCGGTCGATTCGCGAAGTAGTCGTCGCTGTCACTCCCGTCGACCGGATGCGCGTGACCGAAGATCTTGACCTGTCGGTGCAGCGTGTACCAGGGAAAGACGGCGGCGACCGCAGGGTTGGCGAGCAGGGCGCGCCCCTTGCGCGAGGTGTAGTCGGTGTAGAACGCAAAGCCACGCTCGTCGACACCTCGCAACAGAACCGTGCGAATCGAGGGGGCCCCGTCGGGGTCGATCGTGCCGATCACCATCGCGTTGGGTTCATATGCCTTGCGTTCGGCGGCCTCGGTGAGCCACGCCGCGAACTGCGTGAAGGGATCACCCGCGAGGTCGGCTTCCTCAAGCTTCTCGACCCCGTAATCGGTATGCGTGCGCAAGGCGGCATCGAGAGTGGGGTCGTGCGGCGATTCGGTCATGCAGACACGCTAGGCGCTCTGGGCCGGGAATCGGCCGAATCGAGAGCCAGAGCGCTCGACCACACCGCGGCAACGGCGGCGAGAACGAGGGCGGTGCCCAACAATTGATCGCCAAACTGCGCGAACGCGTCGAGGTTGATGCTGGCTCCGAGGTCGCGGGCGAGGGCACCAAAGGCCAACACCGTAATGCCGAAGACCGCATTGGCGAGAAACAGCATGACGCGCGACGCGCGCGGATAGGCCGCACTCTCGCCATGCGTGACATCGGCATCCGTCAGAAAACTCCACACAAAGCCGAATAGTGCGAGAGCGATACCGGCGGCACCAATGATGAGGCTCACGGGATCAGCGAGCACCTCGCGCCAGACCATGGCGGCCGAGAGCAACAAGGCCACGATGAGCAGGGCGAGTCGCCGCGCGTCGAGCCGACGACGAACGGCCAGCACCACGGCCAGAACCATGGTGCCCACGGTGATGACGCCGGCGAGAGCGGGTGCCGACCACTCCGGCGCCTCGTCGACGACGAGCGGCACCGCGCTCAACGCGATGAAGAGACCCATCGTCGCCAGCAGCTCGGGCACGCCACGAGATCCGCGGCGCGCCGCGAGCACGGCAATGACGATGAGCCCCAGGCCCACAAGGGTGCGCACGATCGTGACGGTGGTCGTGCCGCGCAGAAGATCTGCCAGACCGAGCATCCCGTCGACAACGAACCCCTCGCCGCCCCAGGCCGTGATGATCTGCGCCATCAGCAGCAGGATCACCAAGGGGGCAAGGGCAATTGACAGGGCCGCCGCCACGGGCAGGGCAACGGAGTCGAGGCGCCCGAGAATCTCATCGGCACTCACGGAGGCTGACCGTCGAAGCCGACCAATCGCCCACCACAACGCACCCACCGCGACGACTATGCCGATCGAGAGGGGTACGTGAGCAGGGTTGATGGCGTCGCCGATGTCGGCGAGCAGTCCCAGCAGAATCTCGCCGATGCGCCAGACGGCGACGAGCACGAATACGGTCACGAGAACGAGCGGAACGGTACGCGACACAGCGCGCTCGCTCCCCGAAGGCCGCTGAACCGCGGCCACTGCAGAGGTTGCGGCCACAACAGCGAACTCTGCGACCGCGATGCCCGCAGCGAGCGCGGCCGGCACGGCAAGCTGCCCCAGCGTCGACACGACGAGCGAGGCACTCGTTGGCCCGAAGTCGATGCCGAACGGAGCACTCTGCGACGCACTCCGACCCAGCGAAACGACCATCGACAGCCCCACGATGGCGCACACAAGCGGATACTCCCACCACGCGAATGTCGATCGGCGCCGCATCACGCTGAGGGCGACGAGAGCGATTACCGCGAGAACCGACACGATCTTGCCCACCGTGAGAGCGATGCCGCCGTCGCCTCCGTCGCCGAGATCGAGCGAGCCGAGGAAGAGCACAATGAGCGCCGTCATAAAGGTGAGCACGACCGACGTGCGGCGACGCGTGTGCAAGGCGGCCGTCTGCATGAGGGCGATCGACAGGATGACCAACCAAAAGATCGTCGGCAGCATCAACCGCGGCAACGAAAGAACGACCTCCCCCACACTCACCGAGAGCGGGAAGAACGATCGGATCACGGGCGCGCCCAGAATAAGCAGCACCGCGAACACGAACGCGACGACACCCACCACGACGACGGGTCGCAAACCTGATGGCCAGCCCGTGTCGCGCAATCGACCGAGCCGAATGGGGTCAACGATGAGCCCTCGCCAGAAACGCCCAATCGAGTCGGTGGCGCGTGACACCACACTCATTGGTCGTCCCTCGACTCGCGCAGCTCCCACCGGCGCAGCACTCCGTTGCTCTCGATCACGACGAGCGAGTCGCCCACGGCACGGGCAAACACGCTCGACGAAGGGCCACTCGCGGCGATCAATTGCCGGTCAATCACGTCACCGCTCGAGACTGACCGCAGTTCGATCGCCCTCGGCTGCACGAGCGTGATGATCGATGAGCGATCGCCTCCCACGAGAGCGACTCCTCCCCCACTCCGCCATGTCACGCGCCCCGACTCACTATCGAGAGCGACGGTGGCCTCTTCCGACATTGCGACCACCCTGTCGGCCGTGACCACTACCCCCACAGCAGCTCCGGTCAGCGCAGTGCGCCACCGTTCATCACCGCTCGCCCCGTCGAGCGCCACGAGCGAGCCCGACTCGAGGGTCACGGCGACCAGCCCCGTCGTGGCGTCAGCGGCCAAGCGCGACACCGCGCCGATCTCGTTCTGCCACACGATCGCGCCCGTCGTCACATCGAGGGCCGTGAGGTGATCTCGCTCATCGGCGACGAACACGAGATCTGCCCCGACCACGACTGGAGTGCGGGCGTCGGCATCGATGGGCTGCGACCAGAGAACGACTCCGCGCTCGGCATCCAGTCGCGTTACCGTTCCGCTGCGCGCGGCAACGATGACATCGGGAAACGCCTCGGAGGGGCTCGCGGCAACGGGCGGCGCGATGACAAGCTCATCGGCATTCCACGACCACACGCGGCGACCTTCCGGGTCGTAGGCGACGACCTGGCGCCGCGAGGTCGTCGCGATGACGAGGTCGCCGACGGCGCCTACCGAGACCACCGTGCCGCCGGGATGCCCCAACCACGACAGTGACGCCGCCACCCGATCAAGATTCCAGACCTGCACATCGTCGCCCTGGTCATTCACGGTCACCAGTCGACCGTCGCGGGTCTCGCTGGGCGGCACGCGGTATTGGCCCGTCACCTCGGAGTCCCCGAAGAATGGGTCTGTGGCTTGCAACGGAAGCTCTCGCCCGGGCAACAGTTCAGATGACGAGTCGAGCGCATTGGTCCAGCCTGCGGCCAGTCGCGCATCCGTCGGCGTGAATGGCAGGGCCGCGGGGCGAAGTTCGAAGGAGCCCGACGGTTGATCGTCGATCGTGCCGCTGCTCCAGACCACCCCACGCCCCGGGCACCAGACTGCCGAGCGCGCCAGAGTTGTTGACAGGCTTTCGGTTGCGCTCGCGATCACGATGGTGCTTTCTGTGCCGATGCATCCGCCCGTGAGCGGGATCTCGCGGCCATCGAGGTCGGTGAAGGGTCCTTCGGCGCGCAACGCGGCAAAGGTGGCGGTGTAGGTGAGGGCGCCCCCCACAACGGCCTCACCCTGCGAGCTCCACGTGTCGCCGGGCAATGCGTCTGCCGGAAGCAACACGATGGGCGGGTCGAAGAGAAACCCGATCGAGCCGCCCCACGATGCCACCTGAGTGATGCCGTCGTCTGACAATCGGAAGAGATCGGCACCACGCTCGCCGAAATCGTCGACGTATGACGAGCGCCACCACTGAGCCCGGGCGAGCTCGTCGACAAGCTCTCGTTCGAAAAGCGTCGCAGCCACGAACGTCGGAGCGGAGAAAATCCCTTCTATGCCGATCGAGCGTGACGCTTCTGCCACACTCGTCGTGCCCGCGGCATCGGTCGAGACCGAGCGGTGTCCGTCGGGCGGCACGTATCGCGCAGAGGTTCCCCCCAGCACCTCGGGGGCTGCCTGGTCAACAGCGTCGAGAGCCCCACTCAGCAGAAGAACAACCAGCGGTGTGACGACCCACGCTAACCAGGCCGCGCTTGCTCGATGCTCGGCTCGAGCATCGACGAGCGGCGGCGCCACAACGGCGGCAGCGATCGACTCGGGGTTGCCGGTGGTCACGAGCGCCAGTGTAGAGCCGCGCGACCGCCGGGGTCACCTCATCGAGTCGAGAATGCCGACCAGGTCGTCGAAGGTCGTTCGTGGGTTCACAATCGCGAATCGCGCATTGGTGCGGCCCGCGTGAGAACTCGGCACGACGAATGCGTGTTGATCGTCGAGCAAACGGTTTGACCAGTGCGCATAATCACCGGGTACCCATCCAACGCGTTCGAACACCACGACCGACAATTGCGGTTGGCGCACGAGTGTCAGGTAGTCGCGCGACGCAATCTCTCGACCAATCTCGTGCGCCAGGTCGATCGACACCGAGATCGCGTCACGATAGGACTGCGCACCGAACGTCGCGAGCGAGAACCACAGCGGAAGCCCGCGAGCTCGACGAGTCAGTTGCACCGAGTAGTCCGAAGGGTTGTACTCGGTCGAGTCGGTGAGCGCGTCGAGGTATTCCGCGTGCTGGGTGTGCGCGAGTCGCGCGATCTCGGGGTCGCGATACAAGAGCGCGCACGAGTCGAACGGAGTGAACAGCCACTTGTGCGGGTCAACGATGAGCGAGTCAGCCCGCTCGATGCCGGCGAACAAGGGGCGCGCAACGTCGCTGAGCGCGGCCGCCAAGCCGTACGCGCCATCGATGTGCAGCCAGAAGTCGTGATCGTCTTTCAGCGACGCGATCGACGCGATGTCATCGACAATGCCGAAGTTGGTTGACCCGCCCGTCGCGACGACGGCGATGACCGCCTCGCCATACTCGACGAGCGCCTTCTTCACGCCGTCGCCGTGCATCACCCCGCTGTCGCCGACCGGCACCGCAACAACGTCAATGTCCATGACCTTCGCGGCACTCGCGATCGACGAGTGTGCTTCCGCACTGGCGATGACCACCCAGCGGTCGGGTCGTGCTCGCCCGGCGTCGCGGCGCATCCGGTCAGCGTGGTCACGGGCCGCGACCAGTGACGAGAGGTTGCCGATCGTGCCGCCCTGAACAAACACCCCGCCGGCGGTCTCGGGCAACCCGAACTCGTGGGCAAGCCACGAGAGCACGTCGTTCTCGGCGTAGACCGCACCCGAACCCTCGAGCCACGAGCCGCCATAGACGGCCGTCGCCGAGACGATCAAGTCGAACGCGGTCGCCGCCTTCGAGGGCGCCGAGGGAATGAACGACAAATACTGCGGATGCTCGGTCGTGATGCACGACGGAGCGAGCACGTTCTCGAACAACGAGAGCGCGCGACGCGCGCCCATACCCTCTTCGCTGATAGTGCGCCCGGCTAAACGGCGAAGCTCAGCGGGCGTGAAGGGCTTGTCGAGCGGAGTGTCATCGCTAAGAATTCGACGGCGTGCGTATTCGAGCACCATGTCGACGATCTCAGTGGTTTCGGGAGTGATGGCGTGCATACGCTCGGCGGCACTGGCCTGATCGCGGCTCACGGAGGTCCTTTCGAACCGGATGCGCGGTCACCGCGGCATCCCCCGGCGCGCCGCCCCGCCACTCGGGTCAGCAGGCGCCGGATACGACGAATCCCGGCCGAAACCGGGATGTCGTTCGTACGTGGACCTGAGGGGACTCGAACCCCTGACCCCCTGCATGCCATGCAGGTGCGCTACCAGCTGCGCCACAGGCCCGTGGCTTCGGCCCAGAAGGCCGGTGACAACTCGACCAGACTAGTACACGCCGTGGCCGCCGACCAATTCGGGGCGACCGCTGATGATCATCAGTCGAAGAGCTCGCTGAGCCAGTTCTTGGGGCGTCGGTACGAGCCGCTCGACGAGCCATACCCACCGCCGTAGCGCGGTGCGGAGCCAGGAGAGTTCGAGCCCCAGCGTTGCGGATACCCGCCCTGGTGCTGCCCCGGTTGCGCGAAGCCGCCCGGCGGAAACCCTCCGGGTGGCTGCCCGACGGGCCCCGATTCGCGAGGGAGGTCGACGCGCGGAGCGGCGCTCGACGTCGAGGCCACGGTTGAGGCGCGATCAATGATCTTGTCGAGTTCACCCCGGTCAAGCCACACGCCCCGGCACTGCGGGCAGTAGTCAATCTCAATGCCGTTGCGGTCGCTCATGACGAGCAGCGTGTCGTCGGTAGGGCACTTCATGCCCTCTAGTGTGCCGCCTTGAGGCTATGCGTCGCCTGGATGCTCACCGAGCGTCAGCGGAATAGCCGGACAGTCTTTCCAGAGCCGCTCGAGCGAGTAGAACAGCCGCTCTTCTTCGTGGAAAACGTGCACGACGACGTCGCCAAAATCAAGGAGAATCCAGCGCCCTTCAGCGCGACCCTCCCGGCGCAGGGGTTTGGCACCGGCTTCGATCATTCGATCTTCGATTTCTGAGGCGATCGCTTGAACGTTGCGCTCGTTGCGGCCGGTGACAAGCAAGAAGACATCCGTGAGCGGCAGGGGGCCCGAGACGTCGAGCGCCACCAGATCATCGCCCTGTTTCGAATCAGCGGCGCGGGCCGCCACCTGGGTGAGGGCAATAGCGCGTTCGGTGGCAGTCACAATGTCCTTCGACGAAGAGGGGGAGGCAAAAACTTCAGAATAGTCCGTTGGCAGCCGCGATCACGAATAGTCCAATCGCGACGACGGCCATGACGACAGTCGACGCGACGAGCACCGTCGTGATGGCGTTGCTCGAGCGGCGCTTGCCGGTGGCAATGACGCTGTGCGACGAGGTGTGGCTACTGACAGCCTTCAGGGCGCTCACGGGGGCAGCATCAGCGGGCCCCGCGACGAGGTCACCCGGATCAAAGAGGTCATCAATCTCGGGGCTCTCGTGCACGGCGGGCACGGCTCCGGTTGACGACACGACGCTCGGCACGTCGATCATGCCGGTAATGATGATCTCTCCCGTGCCCGCAACAGGCCCCGAGATGCTGCCTGTCGGCATCTCGGGCAAAACGAGGGCATTCGTGTTCGACAGGCTGACCGCCGAGCCCACCTCACGGCTGAAGGTGTTCTCGAAGGGGTCATCGTCATCGTGAATGCCGACCGACCAGTGCGAACCCGTCGACGTGGGTACGGGTGCCGACGCGGGCGGCGCCGAAGCAGATGGTGGCGGAGCAGCGGGCGGTGCGTACTCCGGCTGGGCGTATCCGGCCTGCGCATTATCAGGCAGAGCGTATGCAGGCTGCGCATACGCTTGTTCAAACTCGGGCTGGGCGTAGACGGTGGGCTGGCTGACCGGCGGCTGGTTCACCGGGGGCTGGATCATCGGCGGCGCGAAAGCTGCGGGGCTCACGAGCGGAGGTGCTGCGGCTTCGCCGAAACCATCTGGCACCGTCGCTGGCCCAGCAACCACTCCCCCACTCGGGTCGGCGCGGTCACGCAGCTCGCGAATCTCTCGGCGCGAGAGCGTCGTCTCGAGGGGTTGCGAAGGCATCGGCGGCGCGACGGGAGGAATCGCAACGTTCGGCTGGAAGGCGCCCGGAGCCAATTGGGTGTGATAGTCGAGCTGGGCATCCGCGGTCGGGATCACGGTGGGCGTCACGCGCGGGTCGGCCCACGCGGCACCCGGCCCAGCGGTACCAGCCGGGGCGCTGCCTGCCCAATCGGGCTGCTCGACCGGTGGGCGAAAGTCTCGCCGTCTCATCTGCTCGCCCGTGCGATTCGCGGCCGGTGCAACGGGAGGCGCCACGGCGGGCTCGACGAGCGGCGGAGCAACGAAAGGTGCTTCGCCTGCCCCCTGCCCATCGGGCCGAAGAATCGGTTGACCTTCGACACCGAGCACCGCATGATCAGCCGGGGGTGCGTCGTAGTGCGGCACGCGAGGCCGAATCTCGGTGCGGTACGACACATCGCCCGGCATCTCGGGCGGCATGCTTGCCGGGGCACCCGCGCGCGGGCGCCGGGTCAGTGGCGGGGGCGCCGCGTGAGCATCCTGCGCCGTCACTTCAGCCTGCCGCGCGGCGCGGCGGCTCTGAGGCGGGTCGTTGGGTGTGCTCATAAGGGTGTGCTCCGATAGAGCCGGTGCTTCGAGATGTACTGCACAACGCCATCGGGCACCAAGTACCAGACCGGGGAGCCGTGCTCAACACGCTCACGACAGTCTGTTGACGAGATGGCCAGCGCAGGAATCTCGAGCAAGCTTACGTCGCCCTCTGGCAAACCGCGAACGGTGAGGTCGTGGCCCGGGCGGCTCACGGCGATGAAGTGCGCGAGGTTCCAGAGCTCGGCGGCGTCTTTCCAGTCGAGAATCTGGGCGATCGCATCGGCGCCCGAGATGAAGAATAGATCGGCATCGGGATGCTGCGCCCGCACATCGCGCAAGGTGTCGATCGTGTAGGTGGGCCCGTCACGATCGATGTCGACGCGGCTCACGCGAAAGCGCGGATTGGCCGCCGTGGCGATGACCGTCATGAGGTAGCGGTGCTCACTGTCGGTCACGCCGTGCTTCTGGTACGGCTGCCCGGTCGGAACAAAGATGACCTCGTCGAGGTCGAAAGCGTGCGCCACTTCACTCGCCGCCACGAGGTGACCGTGGTGGATCGGATCAAAGGTTCCGCCCATGATGCCCACCCGCGCGCGGTGCGCAGCGGGCCGGGAAGCGGCTGTAGTGGCGATGGGTATCGCGGCGGCGTCAGCCCGGCTCAGTGGCCGGCGTCGTGCCCGTTCGGCTTGTTCGCGGTCTTGTTGCTGTGTCGGTTGGCGACATCGCGGTAGGCGAAGGTCACGAGGCCCAGCATGAGAAAAATGAGGGCGGCAACGCCGGCGATGACCTCGGGGGGCGCGATAAGCGGCGCGAGCTCTTCTTCAGAGGCGAGAATCACGGTGGCCAGCGTGGTCAGCATTCGGGGCTCCCCGGGTTGATGGGCGGTTGCAGCCCTCCTACTCTAGCGAAGGTCACCCGCGAACCTGCCCGGCGCCCCGAACGATCCACTTCGTGCTCGTCAGTTCAGGCAATCCCATCGGGCCGCGAGCGTGCAGTTTCTGGGTCGAGATTCCTACCTCGGCGCCGAACCCAAACTCGCCTCCGTCACTAAACCGCGTTGACGCATTGACCATAACGACCGCCGAGTCAACCTCGGCGAGAAAACGCTCGGCATTGGCCATGTCGCGCGTGATGATCGACTCGGTGTGCTGGGTCGAGAACCGGCGAATGTGCTCGAGTGCAGCATCCAGGTCATCGACGATGCCGACGCTCAGCTCGAGAGCCATGTGCTCCGTCGCGAAGTCGTCATCGGTTGCGAGAGGCAGTGCGGGGTCGATGGCGCGAGCACGCTCGTCGCCGCGAACGATGACGCCCGAGGCGCGCAAAGCAGCGACCACCGGCGGAAGCAGTGCTTCTGCCGCAGCACGGTGAATGAGCACGGTCTCGACCGCGTTGCACACGCTGGGCCGCTGCACTTTGGCGTTGAGCACGATGTCGACGGCCAGCTGTTCGTCGGCCGTCTCGTCGAGCACGATGTGCACGACGCCTGCTCCCGTCTCGATCACGGGAACCGTCGACTCGCGTACGACCGTCTGAATCAGGTCGGCGCTCCCGCGCGGAATCAGCACATCGACGAATCCCCGAGCACGCATGAGGGCAGTGGCGCCCGCGCGACCGTGCGGGTCGATCGTCTGAACAGCGTCTCGGGGCAGACCCACCGACACGAGCGCATCTTGCAAGGTTGCGACGAGCACGCGGTTCGAGCTCTCGGCGGCACTGCCCCCGCGCAAGAGAACCGCGTTGCCGCTCATGATCGCGAGCGCGGCAATGTCGACCGTGACGTTGGGGCGCGCCTCGTAGATCGCACCGACGACGCCGAACGGAACCCGAACCTCGCTGAGCTGAATGCCGTTGGGCAACCGTGAGCCGCGCACAACCGTTCCGACCGGGTCGGGCAAGGCCATGACGTCGCGCACGGCAGCCGCGAGCGCCCGCACACGCGATTCGTCGAGCCGCAGTCGATCGAGAAGCCCGTCGCTCAGCCCCGTTGCGCGGCCGCGCTCGAGGTCTTCGGCATTCGCCGCGACAATCGACGATGCGTTCGCCTCGAGGCTCGCAGCAATCGCCGCGAGCGCGGCAAGCTTGCGGGAGGTCGTCAGCGTTGCGAGGGCACGCGATGCGACCTTCGCCGCGTGCAGCTCGGTGTCGATGATTCCCACGGGCTCGAGAAGCGCCGGCAGACCACCCTCGGCGCCGTGGGGTGCAGAAACTTCGACGGTCGACGACATGGCGTCAGCCTACCGGCGAGGCCTCAAACCAGGTGCCGACGACGTCACCTGAGAGAGCCTGAGCAACCTGGTCGGTTGACGTGAGCACGACCGGAATGCCTTGACTCGAGGCCAGTTTGGCGGCTGCGATCTTGGTGCTCGCTCCGCCGGTTCCGACCCCGGCCGCGCCGATCGATCCGATCTCGACCGACTCAAGGTCGTCGTCGTGCGCGACAATCGTGATTCGCTCGGCTCCGGGCTCGTGCGGCGGGCGGGTGTAGAGCGCGTCAACGTCGCTCAGCAGCACCAATAGGTCGGCGTGCACGAGCTCGCTCACGAGAGCCGCGAGACGGTCGTTGTCGCCAAAGCGAATCTCTTGCGTGGCCACCGTGTCGTTCTCGTTGACGATGATGAGGATGCGCAGGCCCAGCAATCGCTCCATCGCCCGCTGCGCGTTGCTGCGCGGGGTGGCGTTCTCGAGATCACCCGCCGTCAGCAGCACTTGACCGGCGACGATGCCGTAGCGGTCGAGACTCTCTTGGTAACGGTGGATGAGCACGTTTTGTCCCACAGCGGCAGCCGCCTGCTGGGTAGCCAGGTCAGTGGGGCGCTCATCGAGTTTGAGATACGGGATGCCCGTGGCGATGGCACCCGACGACACGAGTACGACCTGCGTGCCGCGCGCGTGCGCCTCGGCAAGGGCATCCACCAGGGGGCCAATCTGCCCGGCATTGGCGCCGCTGATCGACGATGATCCCACCTTGACCACGATGCGCCGCGCGGCCACGACGGCCTCACGCAGCTCTGATTCGTGACCCGTGGTGGCCTCGACCTCAGTCATCGCCCTCCTCGTCGTTGTATCGGCTGGCATCGCGCTCGGCGATGCGCTCGGCTTCGAGTTCGGCACGCGCTGCGGCCTTGGCATCCATGCGCTCGTAGTAGCTCTGACGGCGCTGACTCGTTGACGGCCGGTTGAGGGCATCGAGTCGGGGGTCGGTGCCGCGCGGCGCGGTCATGAGCTCGGCGGCGCTCGTGAGGGTGGGCTCCCAGTCGAACACCACTCCATCGCCGGGGCCGATCACGACCGTGGCACCCGCGACGGCACCGGCCGCGAAGAGCTGGTCTTCGATGCCGAGCTTGGCCAGCCGGTCGGCGAGGTAGCCCACGGCTTCGTCGTTGCGGAAGTCGGTCTGCTGCACCCAGCGCTGGGGCTTGGCGCCCAGAATGCGGTAGAGGTTGCCGTCAGAGCCGCCCTCGACGACGATGCGGAACTCTTCGGTGTTCACGGCGCGCGGGCGTAGCACGATGCGCTCGCGCACCTCGGCTTGGGCGGCCTTGGCCGCGCGGTCGGCATCGACGAGCTCGGCAAGCGCGAACGTGAGCGCACGAAGCCCCTCGCGGCTCACCGCGCTGATCTCGAACACGCGATAGCCACGCGCTTCGAGCTCGGGGCGCACGAACTCGGCCAGTTCGCGACCCTCGGGCACGTCGACCTTGTTGAGCGCGATCAGCTGGGGGCGCTCGAGCAAGGGCACTTGTCCCTCCGGAACCGGGTAGGCCGCGAGCTCGGTGAGGATGATGTCGAGGTCGCTGATGGGGTCGCGACCCGGTTCGAGCGTGGCGCAATCGAGCACGTGCAACAGGGCACTGCATCGCTCAACGTGACGCAAGAACTCAAGACCGAGGCCCTTGCCCTCGCTCGCGCCCTCGATGAGGCCCGGAACGTCGGCGACCGTGAAGCGCGAGTCGCCCGACTCGACGACACCGAGGTTGGGGTGCAACGTCGTGAAGGGGTAGTCGGCAATCTTGGGCTTCGCCGCCGAGAGTGCGGCGATGAGGCTCGACTTGCCGGCGCTCGGGTAGCCCACTAGGGCGACGTCGGCGACCGTCTTGAGCTCGAGGACGATGTCGCCCTCCCAGCCCTCGGTGCCGAGCAGGGCGAAGCCGGGGGCTTTGCGCTTCGTGGTCGCGAGCGCCGCGTTGCCAAGGCCACCCTGGCCGCCCGGGGCGACGACGATGCGCATGCCCGGCTCGGTGAGGTCAGCGAGCTCGGTGCCGTCGGCATCGCGCACGACCGTGCCAATCGGAACGGGCAACTCAAGGTCTTCGCCCATGAAGCCCGAGCGGTTGTCACCCATGCCGGGTCCGCCGTTGTCACTCGAGCGATGCGGGCGACGGTGGTAGCCGAGCAGCGTGGTCTCGTGCGCAGCCGCGACGAGCACGATGTCGCCACCGTCGCCGCCATTGCCGCCATCGGGCCCGGCTAGGGGCTTGAACTTCTCACGGCGCACCGAGACGCAGCCGTGGCCACCGTTTCCCGCGCGCAGGTGAAGGGTCACACGGTCGACGAACGTCGCCATGATGGTGCCTCCTCAAACTGCTGTGCCGCGGCGCTGATGTGCCCGTGACTGCTGTCGTGCTGTGATTCTGTGCTGCGCTGCTGCTGTCGTGCTGAACGACGAAGGGGCGGGCCGAAGCCCGCCCCCTCGCGTGAAACGTGTGTGTCGTGCGTTACGCGCTGACGACGTTGACGACCTTGCGGCCGCCCTTCTGACCGAACTGCACGGCACCCGCCTCGAGGGCGAAGAGCGTGTCGTCACCGCCACGGCCGACGTTGGCGCCGGGGTGGAAGTGCGTGCCGCGCTGGCGAACGAGAATCTCGCCGGCCTTGACGACCTGGCCGCCGAAGCGCTTGACACCCAGGTACTGGGGGTTGGAGTCGCGGCCGTTACGGGTGGACGATGCGCCCTTTTTGTGTGCCATGTCTTCGTAGCCCCCTTGTTACTTGATGCCGGTGATCTTGACGCGAGTCAAGTCAGCGCGGAAACCCTGGCGCTTCTTGTACCCGGTCTTGTTCTTGAACTTCTGGATGACGATCTTGGGGCCGCGCAGGTCGCCCAGCACCTCGGCCGTGACCGTGACCTTCGCGAGCTTCTTGGCGTCGGTCGTGATGGTGTCACCGTCGACGAGCAGAACCGGGGTCAGCTGGATGGTGCCATCCTCGCTCGCCTTGATGCGGTCGAGAACGACAACAGTGCCGACCTCAACCTTCTCTTGCCGCCCACCGGCGCGCACAACTGCGTAGACCACGTTTCACCTTTGCTCTGTTAATCGATTCTCTGTGCCGCGCTCGAAATCCGGTGCGACGAGGAATGCGTGAGGGTGTCGGCGCGGGCTCAGCCCAGCGCGCACCAACGGTCAAGAATAGCCGACCGTGGGATGCTCGGTCAAACGCGCCCGCTCGGCACGCTTGCGACCCCCTCAGCCTACAATCTCGATCATGGCTGTGCTGATCGACGAACCCATCTGGCCCGCCCACGGGCGACTGTGGGGGCACCTCGTGAGCGACTCTTCCCTCGACGAACTGCACGCCTTTGCGACGGCCGCCGGAATCCCCGATCGGGGCTTCGATCACGACCACTACGACTACCCCGAAGAGCGGCGTGAGCTACTCATTGCGCAGGGCGCCGTGCCCGTCACGGGCAAAGAACTCGTCGCACGCCTCACTGCGGCAGGGCTGCGCGTGAGCCAGCGAACCAAGCGCGGACTGTAATCCCCCCACTCGTCACCAGATCGGCGAGAACCCCTCGAGCGTGCGCACGACGGCTCCTGACTCGATGTCGATGATGACCGTCGTGACCGAGGTCGCGCGGCCATTCACGGGGCGACCGTCGGGCACAGCATCCTCAACCGAGGGGGTCACTTCGACCGCGACGTACTGGTCGTTCGGCGAGATCGTGAAGTCGCCAATGCTTCCACGGTCGTCAATCGTGCGTAACAGCACGCGCGCCACCCCCGAGCCGTCGTCGGCCACGAGCACCACACGCACGGCTCCCGTGACGACGTCGGCGATCGCGACCTTCTGCACGCGCAACTCGGTACTCGTCAAGATGGCCTGGCCCCCAAAAGCGAGCTCTCCCTCGACGAGTGACGGGTCTAGCCGCGACTCGCCGCCACTCGCGAGATCGACCACGACGCCGCCGAACGCGTCAGAGCCCGTAATGCGCGTGCCGTCGGTCGACAAGGCGTACATCTCGGGGATCTGACCGACCGGCAGTGCGAGCGGAGGCTCGGTGAGCTCGACGCGCAGCAGCGATTGGTCGAAGGCGTGCACGATGAGCGTCACGGCGTCGGGCAGAAAAGCGGCGTTGAGCGTCGTGATCGGTTCGCCGTCGAGCCCCGGCACGATCGACGCGATGCCTTGGCCGGCAAGGTCAACAATCGCGAGGGCATTGTCGACGGGCAACTCGCTCGACTCAGGGTCAACCGTCGTGAGCACCATGCCCAGGAGCGTGCCGCTCGGGGGCACGATCAGGCGATCAACGCGCACCCCGTCGGGCAGCGTGAGCGGCTGCACTCCCCCGTCGGCTGCCACCGACTCGAGCACGCTCGTGCCGTCGTCGGCGTCGCGCGCGACCACCACGACGTTCTCGATGGGGGCGATGTGCTGGATGCCCGGCGCAACCACGACAACCTCGCCACGACCCTCGCCGTCGAGTGGAGCGCGCAGCACTTCATCAACGTCGTCGCCGCGGTCGAGATAGAGCACGCCGCCCTGGGCGGTCGTGAAGCGATGCGTGAAGGTCGAGGTGGCATCGCGGCTCGGAGCCGAGACGTCGCTCACCTCAACGAGATACTCGGTGCCAAAGCGCAATCTCTGCTCGAACTGCACGATCATGAGATCGCCCTGCACCGACACCGACACGTCGGCGGCGGGCGTGACCGTGACCTGATCCGGGGTGACCTCACCCAGGGGCTGGTTGGCAAACAAGCGCAACTGTTGGCCGGCCTGCTCGGTCACGCGCGCCGGGTCGATGATGGCTGAGCTGAGCTTGGGGCCCTGCAGGCTGCCCAACAGGAGAAAGACGGCTGCGACGAGGGTGAGAGCGGCGACGAGCATCCAGAACGTTCGCTCGAAGCGGCGCCGCTCGCGCTGCTCGCGCAATCGCTGCGAGTGCGCCGCCACGCGACGGGCTGCCGGCAGCGTGGTGTCGACGGGGTCAGAAAAGGTAGGGCTCACGCGGCTGGTCCACCGCCTCAACGCGATCGGGAATGAGCACAACGGGCTTCGTGCTCGAGCGTGAGGGGTTGCTGTCAAACGGGCCCGACACCTGCACCCAGGTGTCGGGCGGGTAGAGCTCAGCCCAGCCGGGAAGATAGACGGGCACCCCGAGCGGTTGGGCGTCGACCGCGCAACACGTCACGGCGAATCGCGAAATGTAGAAGATCGAGTCGGGGTCTTCGGCGTCGGCCGTGACGAAGCCGAGCAGGTCGGTCGCGGGCTTGCCATCGAAAAATGCGAGGTCGCTCGTTTGGCGCAACACCGTTGACCACTCACGCACCGTGAAGGTGGCGACCGTCGCCGAATCGGCAACCGATGCCTCAGCGAGCGTTTCGGCATCGTCGCTCGCGGTGGCGTTGATTTCTCGCTGTTGCGCCGTCGCCGTGCTGAGCGTGGCGGGCGGAATGACGACCATGCCCAGGGCAAACGCGCCCGCAAGCCCCGCCGCCGCGATTCCGACGGCGCGCGAGCGCCGAGGCGGGAGTGGCAGGCCCTCGTCGTCGTGGTGCCGCGGGCTCGAGACCGCGGCGATCGCGGCGATGACTGCCATGATCGCCATGATGACGGTAAACACGACGTACCGCGGGTGAATGTAGAGCACGAGCTGACCCGAGACCGCGAGCCACAGGGTGATCGCCGCCATGACGCTCATGATCACGACGCCGCGCCAGCGCTGAACGGCACGCCACAGCGCGCCGCGGGGTGTCGACTCAGGCAAGGTAATTCACCACCAGTCCGAGGGCGAGACTCAGCAGCGCCACGACGGTTGTCAGTTGCACGAGCGTGCGGGTCGAGTAAGTCGTGCGCATGAGCGCGAGCATCTTGATGTCGACGATGGGGCCGAACACCAAGAAGGCCACGATCGAACCGGGCAAGAAGGTCGAGGCGAACGGCAAGATGAAGAACGCGTCGACGTTTGAGCACACCGAGATGATGAACGCGAGAATCATCATCGCGAGAACGCTAAAGAGCGGGTCGCTGCCGAGCGCCACGAGAACATCGCGCGGCACGATGACCTGAATCGCGCCAGCAATGAGCGAGCCGATGACGAGCGCCGGCATGAGGATGCTCGACTCGCGCACGAACAGATCGAGCGTCTGCTGCCGACGGTCGCGGCCATGCCCGTGCCCGTCGTCGATGCGGCATTCTTCAGCAAATCGGCCGCTCAGAAGGCTCATCGGCTCGGGGTGCTTGCTAAACAGCCAGCCGAGGATGTTGGCGATCGCAAAGCCGCCGAGCAATCGCGCGACGAGAATGCCGTCATCGAAGCCGAACGCCTGGTGCGTCGTGATGATCGTGACGGGGTTGAGAATCGGCGCGGCGATGAGAAACGTCATCGACTCAGAGACGGTGAACCCGCGCCGCACGAGCCCTCGAGCGAGCGGCACGTTGCCGCACTCGCACACGGGCAAGAACATGCCGAACAACGAGATGACCGCGCGACGGCCCCACGGGTTGCGCGGCAAAATGCGCAGCAACCAGCTTTCGGGAATCCACACCTGCACGAGCACCGACAGCGCGATGCCGAGCATGATGAACGGCAACGACTCGATGATCACGCTCGTCGAAAGCGTGAGCAGGTCTTGAATCGGGTTCGGGATGCTCGGGTCAAGTTGCTCGGCCGTGAACGCCCGCACGGCCACGAGGCCCGCGAGCACCACGGTCGCACCGACGGCCCACGCGACGTGCACGCCTCGCGCGCGGCGCCGCACAGGCACGGCGTCGTGGTCGTGACGCGCGTGATCCTGCCCAGCGTGATCGTGACCCGCGTGCTGACCGTCGCCGATCTCGCCCGGCCTGCTGGCCGCGCGAGGCGTTTGGTCAGAAGTCGTCACACCGAGAATCTTAGAGAGAGCGCCTTGGCGCCGACTCTACGACGCGTCGGGCGTGGCCTGCGTCGTGATGGTTCCGCTCGACACCCGGCGCGAGGCACGCTTGCGCGTTCCCGGTGCGGGCGGCTCGGGCAGAGCCTCGAGAACCGAGCCGAGCAGTTGATCGGCCGTCGTCGGGTCGATCGGGGCGCGGCTGCGACCCTGCTTCTTGGCCACGGGAATGTCGAGCAGGTCAACGGCAGGCGTGGTCGGCTCGGAGTCGGAAGCGGGAGGCGCAGGCAACTCGATAGCTCCCGTGGCGGGAGCATCGTGGTGCACCGTCTTGGCCGCAATCGCCGCCACCGCGCGACTGACGTCATCGGTGATCGCGTGCGCCGCTGTCGTGGTTCCCGACTTCGGCGTAGAACCGCGACCGGAGCCGTTCTGCCCGCCCGCCGAGCCCGAGCCGTTGCCCGAGCCCCCGCGACGGCGCCCGTTCGAGCTGCCGATGCCACCGCCGTTGGCCGCGGTGTCGGAGCCCTGACGGTGACGCACGACGGGCTCGTGGTGCACGATGAGGCCGCGGCCGGCGCACGTCTCACACGCCTCGCTGAAGGTCTCAAGCAGGCCGAGGCCCAAGCGCTTACGAGTCATTTGCACGAGACCAAGGCTCGTCACTTCGGCAACCTGGTGCTTCGTGCGGTCGCGGCTCAAGCACTCCATGAGGCGGCGCAAGACGAGGTCACGGTTTGACTCGAGCACCATGTCGATGAAGTCGACGACGATGATGCCGCCGATGTCGCGCAGGCGCAGTTGGCGCACGAGCTCTTCGGCCGCTTCGAGGTTGTTCTTCGTGACGGTCTCTTCGAGATTGCCGCCCGAGCCAACGAACTTGCCGGTGTTGACGTCGACCACGGTCATGGCTTCGGTGCGGTCAATGATGAGCGAGCCGCCCGAGGGTAACCACACCTTGCGGTCGAGCGCCTTCTCGATTTGCTCCGAGATGCGGTACTCGTCGAAGGGGTCGCGATCGCCCTCGTGCTTTTGCACGCGATCGAGCAAGTCAGGTGCGACGCCGCGCAAGTAGGCCTCGATGGTCTGCTGAGCATCCGCCCCGCTGATAACGAGCGAGCGGAAGTCTTCGTTGAAGACGTCGCGAATGATCTTGATGAGCAGATCGGGCTCGCTGTGCAGCAGTGCGGGCGCGGGAGTCTTCTCGAGCTGCTGGCTGATGTCAGCCCACTGGCTTGTGAGGCGTTGCACGTCGAGCGTCAGCTGCTCTTCGGTGGCCCCCTCGGCGGCCGTGCGCACGATGACGCCGACGTTTTCGGGCAGCACCTCTTTGAGGATCTTCTTGAGGCGCGCACGCTCGGTGTCGGGCAGCTTGCGGCTGATGCCGCTCATCGACCCATTGGGCACGTAGACGAGGTAGCGGCCGGGCAGGCTGACCTGGCTCGTGAGGCGAGCACCCTTGTGACCGATGGGGTCTTTCGTGACCTGCACGAGCACCTTGTCGCCCGGCTTGAGCGCGAGCTCAATGCGGCGCGGCTGGGTCTTGCCGTCGCTGTCGAGCGCGGCAGAATCCCAGTCGACCTCGCCCGAGTACAGCACGGCGTTGCGGCCGCGACCGATGTCGACGAAGGCGGCCTCCATGCTCGGCAGCACGTTCTGCACCTTGCCGAGGTAGACGTTGCCGATGAGGCTCGACTCTTGCGAACGCGCAACGTAGTGCTCAACGAGCACGCCATCTTCGAGCACGCCGATCTGGATGCGCCCGTCTTTTGAGCGCACAATCATTTGGCGGTCGACGCTTTCACGGCGAGCGAGAAACTCTGCCTCGGTGACGACCGGGCGACGACGGCCGGCGTCGCGACCATCGCGGCGACGCTGCTTCTTGGCCTCGAGTCGCGTTGAGCCCTTGATGCGCTGGGGTTCGGTGATGACCTCGGCGGGTCGGCGCGTGCGCGAGCGCGTCGTCGGCTCGTCGTCGCGAGCGCCCGACTCGGTGCGCGACCCGTCGCCCTCGACACCGCCGCGGGTGCGGCGCGACCGCGAACGGCGACGGCTCGTGACCGTGCCCTCGTCGGTGTCGTCAAGGTCGAGCGGGCCGCGGCCAGTACGACCAGCGCCCGGAGCAGAACCGCGGGGCGACGTCACCTCAACCGGCGGCGCAAAGAACAACAGCGAGGTGGTCGACTCGGGCTTGAGCTCGGGAAACGCGGGCGCTGCAGGCGCGGCCGGTTCGACGGGCTCGGTTTCGGCAGCAGCAGCGGGTTCGATCGGCTCCGCGTCGGACGGTGCAGCGTCGGCGGGCGCGGCCTCGGCGCGTGCGGCTGCAGCCGCATCCGTCGTCAACGCGTCGGTTTCGTCGGCCGGCTCGGCAAGGGGGCCGCCATCGAACCCGGGCTCGCCCTGAGCGGCGTGGTGACTGGCCTTCTTGGGGGCACGGGATGCGAACAGTCGCGTGCGCTTCTTGGCCGTTTTGTCGTTCTCGTCACTCACCATCGCTGGTGCACTCCTCAACCGCATGGGCCGCGCCCAAACGGGAAATCTTGGGTGAAAGAAAGGTCTTTCGCCGAAACTGTTCTGTTGTGGTCGGCCGCGCCCCCGGTATCGAGTGCTGCGCTGGCTGACGCTGGCAGTGTTGACCCTGTCACGGTCGAAGCA
>JAAFHT010000006.1 GCA_013297625.1 Actinomycetota bacterium
GCGCGGGCATTCTCATGACGATGGGCAGCGACCTCGCGGGCCGCACCGACCCCGCCCTCTTTCTCGGTGCGTGGCGCTTGATTCTGGATGCCGGCGGAGCCGGGGCTCCCCTGCTGCTCGCCGCGCTCACCGCATCGTTCTCACTCGCCGTGGGCGCGGGCGTGCTCGGAACCCTCGGGCTCGTCGGCGCCGGCATGCTCGCGTGGATGATCCCTCGCTACTTGCCCCGCGACCGGTAACCGATCAGCGGCCGCTTAGGCGCTCGCGGTCGGCAGGCCCTGGAACGCGCTCGAGGCGAGGTCTTTCTCGTCGGCGCGCACAGCATCCAGAATGCGCGTGACGACGGCGGCGGGCGCGTAGCCGACGGGAAACGCTGGGCGCTCACCCGCGAGCGGGTGCTTCGAGAGCTCGGTTTCGGTGTGCCCGGGGCGAGCATCGAGCACGCGGATGCCCGAGCGGCGTAGCTCGCGCGCGGCCACCTGGTGCGCCGCCGCCTGGGCAGCCTTGACGGCGCTGTAGGCACCGATGCCGGCGGTAGGGGTCTCGGCGACCACTCCGCTGATCGACACGACGAACGGTGAGCCCCCGCTCGTCGCGCTCGCGGCGAGCGCCGGGGTGGCTGCGCGCAGCACGCGCAGGGGCGCGAGCACGTTGATGGCCCAGAGGGCTTCGAGCGTCTCGTCGCTCGTGTCGACGAGCGCGCCGAAGGCGACAGCGCCCGAGGCGACGATGACGCCGTCGACGCGGCCGTGGGCCGTGATCGCCGCGGCGACGACCTTCTCGGCCTGGCCCGCTTCGGTGAGGTCAGCCGGAATCAGGGCCGCTCCCGCGATGTCGAGGTCATCGAGCGCAAGCATCGAGCGACCCGTGAGCGTCAGGTGGGCACCCGCGGCGGCCAACTGCCGCGCGAACTCACGGCCGAGACCGCCCGTCGCGCCGAGGACGATGATGGATGCTCCCGCAAGCTCAGTCATGCCCCCAACGCTACTTCGACTCTCTGGGAGCATGCAGAGCGCGCCCAGCGAACATCCTGCTCGCCCATAGTCACGAACTGGATGCGCGAGCGCGAGTGACTCAGTCCCGCTGCGCGTAGCTCAGCGCTTGCTGCGCAAAAGCCGCGCCGACCTCGAGCGTTTGCTCGCGGTAGCGCCGCCAGTTCTCGTGGCTCAAGCGCTCGTGCTCGTCGGGGTCGAATCCCTCGCGCTCGTAGACACTGCGCCCGCCGGCAATCCACGAAAGCTGCGAGGCGAGCCCGACCTCGAGGTGAAACTGCAGGCCCCAGGCCGCGTCGCCGAGTCGGTAGGCCTCGATGATGCCGTTGGTCTCGCCGAGCAACACGGCGCCCTCGGGCAGCTCGTGGCTGTCGAAGTGGTAGTGGTACACGGCGACCTCGCCGTCGTCGCTCGAGCGCGCGAGAGCGCCGACGACGGGGTCGGCGGCGGCTTCGTCGGTCAAGCGAACAGTCGTCCACCCGAGTTCGGGCACGGGTGAGGGCTTGAACGGCGCTCCGGCAGCGGCGGCGAGCAACTGCGAGCCGAAGCAGAGACCCAGAGTGGGCATCCCGATCTCCAGGGCGCGTTCGAGGATGAGCTTCTCGTGGGTCATCCAGGGGTTTTCGGCCTCCTCGGTCACACCCGCATAGGCGCCGAGCGAGATGATTCCGCTGAAGCGCTCGAGAGCATCCACCGCAGGGGCGGAGTCGGGGTCGCGCTTGACATCCCACGTGACGATGCGCAGGCCGGCTTCGGCGAGCGGCGCTGCGAGCTCATTGAGGTTGTCATCGGGATCGTGAATCACGACGAGCACTTCGGGGGCGGCGGTGCTCATGAGTGCACCTCTTGCATGGCACGGATGTAGTCGCGAATCGTCGGCACGCCCTCGAGTTTGTCACGGAAGAAGGTGTTGACGAGGTTGATCACGCGCGCCTGCGCGGCCTCGACCTCGGCCGTGCGGCGCTCCCCCGCCTCTTGGTCTTCGAGAGTTCGGCGCAAGCTCAACAGCGCCGAAACGATCTCGGTCTCTTCATCACCATCGAGCATCTGGATGACCTGAATCATGAGCGCGTCGGCCTGGTCTCGCACCGCCTCGATGGGGATGCTCGTGCCCGCCTGGGTCGCATTGTCGAGCGTCGAGATGAGCGACCACACCTGGTACAGAATCGTGGCCGGCTCGTCGAAGAGCTCGCGCACGTACGCGGCATCCATGTGCCGGCCCGACAGCCGGAAGATGTTGTACATGCGCTTGGCGGCTTTTCCGTAGTTCACCTGCTTGGTGAGGTACTTGCGCACCTCATCTTCAAGCCGCTCGACATACTCATCGAGCGCGTCGTCGCTCACGTGCTGCACGACCTTCGTGAACGTCGGCAGGTCATCGGCTTCGAGGTAGACCTCTTGAAAGTAGGCGTCGAGGTAGCCATCGAGAGCGACGATCTCGCCGCTCGGGGACTCCCACGTGACGTCGATGACGTTGCTCGCGTTCGAGAGCGACTTGCGCGAGGGGTCGGTGACGACCCAGTCGAGCTTGCACCAGCCCGGGTCGAGCGCGGCCTCCTGCCAGGTGATCGTCTGCACCGTGCCGTCGGCGAGGGTGAGTTCGATGCGCTCGACCTCGATCTCGGCGGGCGTCCACGTGATGGGGCTACCGTGTTTGCGCGCCACCCCGTTGTGCACGCAGTCGGCGGGGTAGCTGCCGAACTTGCCCTCGAGAAACTGGAACGCGTCGCCGGTATAGGTGCGGCGTGCGGCCGCCCGCATGAGGTCGGCCATGATGCGGCACGCTTCTTCGCGCGTCGGCGCCTTGATGTTGAGGCGCTGAAAGTAGTCGCAGTCGCCGGGGAACGACTGAATCTTCGACTGCGCTGCCGAACCGCTCAGTGCCAGAGCGCTCTCGGCGATCTCGGGCGGGCCCGTGACCTCAACGACCTGGCCAATGCGCCGAAAACGTTCGAGGTCACGCGGCGCGAAGTCGAGCATGCTCACGCGGTGACCGAAGGTTCCGCTCTCGTGCGACACGATGTGGTCGTCGCTCGAGGCGTCGGCCGCGATGGCCGCGAGCCACTGCAGCGCCGCCTCTTCGTCGAGCTGCACCCCAAGCCGAGCGGCGGCCTCGCGAATGCGCTCAATGTCGTCGGCAGGGCTCGGCTGATCAGGCTGCTCGGTCATAGTGGTGCCTCTCGGTGCGAGATGGATCAGGGGCGCGCGGCGACCTCAGCGCGCACGGCCCGGAAGAGGGCCGCTTGGTCGCGCGCATCGTCGAGTGCATTATGCGTCAGCGTGATGTCGAGCCCATAGCGTTCGGCGACAAAGTTCATGCTCGTGCCCGCCCAGCTTGAGCCTGTCGCTCCGAGGTAGAAGGCTTTGATGTCGAGCGCGGAGTGGCCGAACGGGTTGTGGCCGAGATAGCGGTGGAAGTAGTCGGCCACGAACATCCAGTCAAATACTGCATTGAAACCCACCATGACGGGCCGGTGCCCCGCAGGCGTGACCGCCGCGACCCAGTCGGCGAACTGCTGCATCGCCGCTTCGGGCGCGGTTCCGGATGCTCGCAACCCGTCGAGCGTAAAGCCCCCGACACTCATCGCCGCCTCGAGCACTCCCTCGCGGTCGGGCTGCAGTTCAACATAGAACCCCGGCTCGGTGTCGGGAGCATCGACGACGCAGGCTCCGATCGAGAGCATTGCGTAGCCGCTCGGGCTCGGGCCCGCCGCTTCAATGTCGACGCTGATGTAGGTGACGGGTTTCTCGCGCCGCTCGGCGGTGTCAGAACTCACGGGGCCATTCTGCCGTGGTGCACGGCGAGTCCAACGCGACAACGGGTATCGCCTAAGAATTACCTGTGCACTATCGTGCGACCATGGCTCGTTTTCTTGGCGCTTCGGCGCTCGTTGCTGTCGTGGCACTCACCGCATTGCTCGCTGGCTGTACGCCTGAGGCGGGACCGATCGCCGGCCCAACTCCGGTACGCAGCGCGACGCCGGCGGTGACCGAGTCCGCTGAGCCAGCCCCGCGACCCCTTGCGAGCTTCGACGTCGGGTGCGCTGACCTGCTCACGCTTGCCGACGTGCAGGCGCGGGTCACGAACCCCATCGAGATTCACCGGGATGAATCGAATGTTTCTGGCGACTACCTCACTGTCGGCGAGATTCAACAGGGTGCTCTGAGTTGCATTTGGAGCCGCGGGGATCGCACCACTCGTCTGGGCGACGACGGGGTTGAGCTTTTCGTCAAGAGCGACAGCGCCGAAACGTACGGTTTTCGTTCTGCGGGCGAGGACTTCTCGACCTTTACTGTGAGCGGAGCCGATGACGCCCGCCGAATCTGCTTTTTCACTGGCCAGGCCGACGGCAGTCTGTCGCAGGGCGGGTGCACCCTCTTCGCTCTCGTCGATACCACCTTGATCGAGCTCACCTTCTGGGATCAACAGCCGGTGTTTCCGTCAGAGCAAGCCGTCGCGGATGTCGCGGCCGGACTCATGCAGCTCGTGGTCGACCGCATCCGCAGCGCGAACAGCCAAGAGCAGTTGTGGGTGGCCAACCCGGCCGCTCCGGTGGCCGATGCCGCCTTCTGTGCCGACATGGGGGCAGCGACGGTCGCCGCGCTCGGGGTGCCGTCGAGCTCGGGTGGGGTGAACACCGGCTTTTTCGAGCCGGGGTTGAGCGGGTGCGAGCACTATGGCCCGAGCGACTCGTTTCCGATGATCAAACTGTTCGTTATTCAGTCGGGGGCCTGGGCGATCGGCGTGGAGCACACCGAGACACCTGGGTACAACGACCCCTTCGCGCGTCGCACCACCGCCTCCGGAGCCCAGTGGTGGGTAAGCGTGACCGATCAGACGGTATACGGTCGGGCTGCTGTCGGTGGCAGCTTTGTTGAGGTGCACATTTACCCACCGACCGCTGGGGTGAGCGTTGCGCAGGCCGAAGCCGCGATGGTCGCCGTCATGGAACGGTACGCCGAGGTGCCGCCGGGCAGCTGACGGGCGTCAGCCGAAGACGCTGCGGCTCGTTGCCGTGACCTGCAACGGGATGCCCTCGGGCACGAACAGGCTCAACACGGGTGGCGCCCACACGGCCGCGAGGGTCACGCGGGCGCTCAGGCCGTCGGGTGTTGTCGCCGAGACGAGTCGCAGGCCATCGAGCCGAGAGCCGGGGGCCCGCTCGAGGTAGTCGGCCGCGGCGGTCACGACCTGCTTATCGGTCAGGCGCGGGCGCAACTCACCCTCGGGCGTCGGCCGCACCGACGAGAGCTCGAACGACTCGGCCGCGACGAGTGCAGCGCCGTCGGCGAGCGTGAAGAGTCGCGCGCGTTCTAGGTAGAGCGAGGTTGCCGCGCTCACGAGCAGCACGACACCGAGCGCGAGGGCTCCGAAGCCGGCGATGAGCGGCAGGATCGAGCCGCGGTCGTCCTGCAGGGCGTCAATGAGCAGCCGGTCGGTGCGCGGACGCGCGGGCCTGCGCGCGGCTGTCACCGCGCGCCCCAGAACCGTGAGACCTGCTGGGTCGCACTCGCCTCCACCGGCACGGCAAGCGGAACGCGCAGGTCGAACAACGGGGGCACGAGCGGCAGCGGCACGCGCACGGCAACCTCCACGGTGACCCAGCCCCTCCGGGTGTGACACTGCCCGGGGTTGGGGGTGCAGCTGATGCTGAGGGCGACGTCGCTCGCCTCGAGTCCGTGGTCGGCGATGGCAAGGTCGAGGGCACGTTCCGCTGCCGCGACCCCAGCCGCGGTCGTGGGCGCTTGCACGAAAACCCGCGCCGCCTGCCGAGCAGCTCCCTCTGTCGCCAGGGCTGCCGACTGGATCGTGCCGAGCGTGAGGATCAGATACACGAGCGGAACGAGCATCAGCAGACCCGCGGTGAGAAACTCGAGCGAGGCCGAGCCGCGGTCACCGCATCCGTCGCCGCGTTCTGCGCCTGGGCGGTTATCGCAGGGGCTCGAGGGCCGCACGGCCGCTGACCTCCAGGGTGTCATCGAAGCCGATCATGCCGATGAGCGGCAGCGGCGAACGCACGGTGATGATGACGACCGGATGCCCGCCGTACGCCCCCGTGCCCGCCGAGATGCTCTGCGCGTAGCTCGGCCCCAGGGCCGCGGTGATGAGTTCGCGACTCCGCTCGATGCCGGCGGGCAGGGAGCTATCAGCGAGCGCCGCGAACCGCGCACCCTCGGCCGCCGCATCGATGAGAGTTGTGCGTACGTGCAGGGCGAACGCCACCTGCAGCACGCTCAGCGTCACGAGAGTGAGCAGCACGCCGACGAGCACGAACTCGACGGCGGCCGAGCCGCGGTCGTCGTGCATCCGTCGGAGCGCGACCCGCATCAGAAGCCGGTGACGCGGTCGATCGCTTGCTGAAACACGCCCTGAAGCGCGGGGCCCGCGAGAGCCCAAATGAGGATGACGAGCCCTGCCGTCATGAGGGTGATGAGCACCCAGCCGGGCACATCGCCGCGTTCGTCGTTCGTTCGGCGAAAGAAGTCGAGGAATCTACGCATGCGCGCGATTCTGGCCCGAGACCGCGCATCGCGGCCGCGGCTTTCCACAACGACGCAAGCGCTCTCGGGGTTCGCCAACCGACCCCACACCGGGCATGCTTAACCCGTGACCGAGACCCGTGCGCCCGCGACCGTGTCGCTTGAGCGTTTGCGGGCCTCGCTCGCCGACGTGGGCCTGAGCCTGCACCTCGACGGCATCGTCGAACAGCGCGACGCCGCGGCGGCGGCCGTGCGGCAGATCGACGACTACATTCGCCCGCGGCTCGCCGACCTCGATGCACCTCTGCTGGCGGTCGTCGGCGGCTCAACCGGGTCGGGCAAGTCGACCATCGTCAACGCGCTGCTGGGCGTCGCGACGACTCGCGTGGGGGTCATCCGCCCGACAACACGGCAGCCGATTCTCGTGCATTCCCCCGTGGATGCCGGCTGGTTCGCGAGCGACCGCATTCTTCCCGGACTCGCGCGTGTGCGCGGCCGGGTGAGTGCGCCCGGCACTCCCGCGAGTTCGGCGGGCGACACTCCCGAGGCCGCGCGCATTAGCGAGCTGATGCTGCTCGAGCACGAGAGCGTTCCGCGCTCGCTCGCCATCATCGACGCCCCCGACATCGACTCGGTCGCCGACGAGAACCGGGCGCTTGCCGCCCAACTGCTCGCCGCCGCCGACCTGTGGCTCTTTGTGACAACCGCTAACCGCTATGCCGATGCGGTGCCGTGGCGATTGCTCGAGGGAGCCGCCGCACGGCAGATCACGGTGGGCGTCGTGCTGAACCGCGTGCCGCCCAAAGCCACCGACGAAGTGCTGCCCGACCTGCGCGCCATGCTCGAGGCTCGCGGGCTCGCCGACGCGCCCGTGTTCACGATCGACGAGCAGCCCCTCGATGACCTCGGCATGCTGCCGGCGAGCGCGGTAGCTGGGCCGCGCGCGTGGCTCGAGGGCATTGCGGGCGACCGCGCATCCCGAGCCCGCATTGCGGCGCGCACCCTCAGCGGAGCCATCGGCGATCTCGACCGACGCGTCGCGCGCATCGCGGATGCTCGCCAGCAGCAACTCGACTGGCTCGACGGTGCCGAAGCCGCCGCCGATGCGCACTACCAAGCAGCGATCGACGCCGTCGATGCCGCGACGAGCGACGGGGCGCTGTTGCGCGGCGAGGTGCTCGCGCGGTGGCAAGACTTCGTCGGAACATCCGACTTCTTTCGATCGGTCGAGTCGTGGTTCTCGCGCACGCGCGACAGCGTCACGGCGTGGGTGACCGGCAAGCCGAGCCCCGTCATCGAGGTCGAGACGCAGATCGAGACGGGCCTGCAGGCCGTCATGGTTGACCAAGCGGGGCGCGCGGCCGCCGCGGCGTGGGCCGACCTCGAGCGCACGCTGCCCGGCCGCATGGTCGCCGAACTCAACCCGCACCTTGCAGCCGAGAGCCCCGAGCTGCGTGACCGCGCCTCGGCGATGATTCGCGAGTGGCAGGGTGCGCTCATGCAGCTCATCCACGACAACGCGGGCAACAAACGCATTCGGGCGCGCGTCGTGTCGTTTGGCCTCAACGCCGTGACGGTCGCGCTCATGATCGTGGTGTTTGCGTCGACGGGCGGGCTCACGGGTGGCGAGCTTGCGATCGCGGGCGGCTCGGCCGTCATCGGCCAAAAGCTGCTCGAGACGATCTTCGGCGAAGACGCCGTGCGGCGGCTTGCGGCCGAAGCGCGGCTCGACCTGCAGCGCCGGGTTGAGGCACTCTTCGACTCTGAGGCCGACCGTCTGAGCACGGCGCTCGAACCCCTGCGGTTTGGCGCCGAGCCTGCGGTGTTGCGACGCGAGTCACAGACGCTGCTCGACGATGTGGCGCGGGCGGCGGCAGACGCGTGAGTACAGCCAAGCCGACCCTCGACGAGCGCATCGCCGCTCTGCGCACGGTGACCGAGGCGGGGGCCGGGCGCATCCCGAGCGCGATCGCCGACGAAGCGGCCGCGTTGCTGCAGCAAGCCGAGGCGCGGCGCTCGCGCTCGCCCGAGCACACCGTCGTGGGCGTCTTCGGCGCGACCGGGTCGGGCAAGTCGAGCCTCGTCAACGCGCTCGTCGGCGATGAGGTGGCGAAGGCGCACGTGCGGCGGCCGACAACCTCGCAGGCCCTCGCCGTGACGTGGGATGCCACGGGCGCCGCCGAGCTGCTCGACTGGCTCGAGATTCGCGAGCGCGTCGAGCGCGCGCAGCCCATCGACCCGCGGGCGGGCAAGCTCGTGCTCGTTGACCTGCCCGACGTCGACTCGATCGAGGCTGGTAACCGCGCAATCGCCGAACGCCTTGCCGGTCAAGTGGATGCCCTGCTCTGGGTCGTCGACCCCCAGAAGTATGCCGACGACGTGTTGCACGCGCAGTTCATCGCGCCGCACGCTCGGCACGCGGAGGTCACGCTCGTCGTGCTGAACCAAGTGGATTTGCTCGCGGCGGGAGACCGAGCATCCGTCGTCAAATCGTTGCAGTCGATCGTGGCGCGCGATGGCCTGCCGCGCGCCCGCGTGCTCTCGGTGAGCGCGCGCACGCTCGAGGGCATTGACGCGCTGCGCGCGGCCATCGGTGACCTCGCCGCTTCCAAGGCCGTGCGCGATGCGCGGCTCACCGCCGATGTGCAGACCCTCGCGGCGCGCATCGACGAGCCGGGGTCCGCCGCGAAGCTTGACGCGAAAGCCTCGCTGCGCGTGCGCGACGAGGTCGGCACCGCCGCGGGCGTCGAGGTCGTTGCCGCCGCGGTCGCGAGCTCGTATCGCAAGCGCGCCGCTCAGGTCACGGGCTGGCCGCTCGTCTCGTGGATCGGCCGCCTGCGCGCCGACCCGCTCACGCGCCTGGGGCTCGGGCCGAAGCGGCGCGGCTCTGGCAAGGGCGATGACCCCGACGTGCACCGCACGAGCATGCCGCTCTTGAGCGCAGGCGCTCAGGCCAAGCTCTCGCTCGCCGTGCGCTCGTTCGCCGACACTGCCGCCGCAGGGCTCGCCGGCCCGTGGAAGGCCGCCGTGCGCACCGCCGCCGAGGGCGCCCTCGAGAAGCTGCCCGCCGACCTCGATCTCGCAATCGCGCGCACTCCGCTGCCCGCCCGCGGTTCGTGGTGGTGGGCGATCATCGGCATCGTGCAGTGGGTCACGATCGTGGCCGGCGTCGGCGGTGCGCTCTGGCTCGTCGGCGCCTCACTGCTTCCGACGTTCGGGATGCCCGCTCTGCTCATTCCCCGCGTCGAGTCGGGCCCGCTCGAGGGCTGGGCTATCCCGACGCTCGTGATCATCGCGGCCGTGCTCGTCGGAGTGCTGCTCGGGATCATCTCTGCCGTGCTCAGCGCGCTGACCGCCGCCGGGCGCCGGCGTCGCACGCGCAAACGCTTGCTCGCATCCGTCGACGAGGTCGTGCAGCGAGACGTGGTGCAGCCCGTCAGTACCGAGCTCGACCGCGCCCGCGCGGTAGCCGCGGCGCTCGCGGTTGCCCGCCGCTAAGGTCTACCCAACCCCGGCGAGCACCGTCGCCCACGCTGCGTCATCGGCGGCCCCGAGTGCGGATCCATACCCAATCCAGTTGGGCGCGGCGAGGGTGCCCGAGACGCTGCAGAAGACGTGCACGGGGTCAGACGGCGTGCCCGACACACCGATGAGCGCGTGCCAGATGCCGTCGACTTGCTCGACTCGGCTTCCGCCTAGCGGCTGATAGACGTAGTCGCTCGCCGAGAGACCCTCGAACCCGAGGTAGGGCAGCGTCTGGGTCTTGCACAGTTCGTAGACGTCGTTCGCGGCGAGCGACGCAATAGGGGCCTCTACCGCCGGCTCTGTTGCCGCCGTTTCGCTGGGGGTGGGAGTTGGGGTGGGGGTACGTGCCTCCGATGACGCGGCCGGCGCACTCGGTGACGGCGACGCGCTCGGGGCTTCTGCGCATCCCGCGGTGATGATCACGGCGAGCGCGATGGCGGTCGCGGCCAGGTTCTTCTTCGTTGGGCAATGCTAGGGACCCCGTCGACTGTGAGCCACCCTTTGGCCGCACGATCAGCGCGTCGCGGGCTCGTCGAGTTCGAACATCGACTTGCACTCGGTTCGGTAATGAAGGATGCTCGTGAGCAGTCGCTCTCCCCTTGCCGATCCCGGCCCAACTCGAATAAGGAACGCTGTGGACATCACTCCCGTCTTGGGCTTGATCTCTCTTGCCGTGATCATCGTGATCGCCGTCATCTTGGTGCGTCGATCTCGCTCGCTGCGCGAAAAGGAGTTCGCCGCGTGGCGTGAGAACTATGAAGCCTCGACCACCGAGCCCGAGACGGATCCCAATGTGTTGCGTACGTTGTGGACGAACGATCTCTCCTCGCGAGACCTCGCTAATCGTGAAGCAGCGCTCGCACAGACCAACCCTGAGCTCTTGGCACAGGCTGCAGCCACGGGAACCCCGGCATCTGTTCTCGCTCAGCAAACCCGCACGAACGCGCTCGCCGTGCTCGCGCTCATCTTTAGTATCTTGGGCGGCTGGATTGGGGTCTTGCTGGGCCACATCGCGTTGTGGCAGATCAAGAGGTCACGAGAGCGCGGACGCTGGATGGCCGTCTCGGCACTCATCATCGGATACGGCTGGATCGCCATCTATCTCAGCTTCATTATCACGGGGATCGTTACTGCGTTTGCGCGCTGAGGCCGAGGTCGGGCGGCGCCAAGAACGGAGCTGGATAGCGATCTGTCCGCCCTGATGAAGGGGCCTGGAGTCTCACGAAGGAGCGTAGCTAGGCTTGCGCTTGGCTGATCGGAAGGGCAGACATGCGGGAGTGGATTCGGAGTAGGAAAGGGCAGGCGATCGTTCTCGTCGCTCTTGCGGTGATCGCAATCCTGACGACGTCCGCCCTCCTCGGCCCAGGCCGGATCGGCGCCCCGACCGAGACGGCGTCCGTCGCCGAATCACCAGGTGTTGCCAAGCCGACGCCCACGCACACAGGCACTCCGCGTCCGACGCCAACCCCGTCTACGACCATTGCCCCCGATGCCTCCGCGCCGCCCGAGCAGTCGGCAGCGGGAGAACCACCCGCGCCGCAGCCAGCCCCGCCTCAGACTGACGGCGAACTGCCGGCGATCATCGGGATGGACCTCGGGCCATCGACCGGGTGCGGCGCGGACCCAACCGGGCAGACCGACTATCTGACCTTTTCGTGGGGCGCCCGGGACGGCAACACCGTCGACGTCTATTACGCCCTGACCGACACCGACGTGCAAGCGTCGAGCGGCTTCATTCTGCTCGGCTCAAGCCTGGCGACGAACGGCTCAGTGCAGATCCCCCGGACCTGTCCGAACGGCACTGAGCCTCCTCCCTACTTGACGATCAAGGTGGTGGCGAACAACGCCTACGGGTCGGCGGCCGCCTTCTACTGGGGACTCTGATCCGCAGCTTGCGCGAGCTCCCACGCGCTGCGCTCTGCCCCAGGCACTCAGAACCCGAGCTGCAGCACCATGAGCCCCGGCCAGACGGCGAAGAGCACCGTGACCGGCAGAATGAGGAACACGAGCGGCACGAGCATGGCGACCTCGCGGGTTCCGGCGGCTTCGAGCAGGCGCCGCTTCGACTCGTCGCGCGCGTCGAGGGCGTGGGCGCGCAGCACCTCGGCGAGTGGAGTTCCGCGGTCGAGAGCCGCGAGCACCTGGTCGATCAGCCGGCCGACGGCGGGCACGGCGAGGTCGTCGCGCAGCTCGGCGAGCGCAACAGCGAGCGGCTGGCCCGCGGCGGTGCGCTGCACGACGCGGTCAAGCTCGCCCGCGAGCTCTCCCGACCCGGTGCGGGCAACGCGACGCAGAGCCTCAAGGATGCTTTCGCCGGCTGCCACGCTGAGGGCGAGAAACTCGACCACGGTCGGAAACTCTTCGGCGATGCGCGCCGAGCGTCGGCGGGCACTGCGCGCGAGCAGAGCATCCGTCGCCGCAATGCCGCCGATGCCACCCGCTGCCACCGCGCCGATCGCCGCCGGAACGAACGGCACGCCGTCACGCGCCACGAGCAGGGCGAGCGCGATGCCGGATGCCGCGCCGAGTAGCGCCCCGAACAGTTGCCGCGTGCGGTGGCCCTGAACGGTCAGCGCCGAGCCCGATTGCCGCAGGCGGGTGCGGATGCTCGCCTCACCCCCGAGCACGGTGTCGAGCATGCCGCGCGCGGCCTCGGCAGCGGGGGCAAGTAGGGCTCCGAGAACGGGCAGCGGGTCAGACCGCCGCGCAGAGGTCATGGCGCGCGCCTCAGCCGAAACATCGACGAGATACGGCGCGAGTCGGCTGGTCAACCGTGGGCGCCCCAGCCGGGGCGCGGTCGACACGAGCACCCACAGCCCCACCCCGAGTCCTAGGCCCGCGAGCACGGCGGCGCCGAGCAGCGGCGTCATCGAAACCACCGCCCCTCTTCGGGCAAGCGACCGAGCGCGATCATCAACCGGTACGCCACAAGCGTGGCGGCGAGACCGCCCACGACGAGCACCGCACCGCCCGCCGAGTTGTAGGCAGCGGCGGCTTCGGGGCGGGTTCCGAGCATGAGCAGCACGATCCACGGGGCGACCACGCCGAGGCGCGCGGCGGTGCGCACCCACGACTGCCGGGCATCCACCTCGGCGCGCACCGCCGCGTCGGCTCGCAAGTAGTGCGAGAGCGAGCGCAGCACGCTGGGCAGCTCGGTGCCGCCGACCTCGCGCGCCATGCGAAGCGTCTCGACGATGCGATCGGCGACGGGGTCAGCGAGAGTCACCTTGAGCGAGTCGAGGCACTCGGTGAACTGCGCCGTGCGCAGATAGTCACGCCGAAAGGCTCGGAACGGCGCCCGCACGGGCTCGGGCGCGGTGTCGGCAAGCGCGGCGATCGCTTGCGGCAAGCTCAGGCCCGCGCGCACGCCCGAGAGCAAGAGGTCGACGACGTCGGGCCACACGGCCCGCAAAGCCCGCCGACGCGCGGCAGCGCGGGCGCACAGCACGAGCACGGGCACGGTTGCCGCCACCGCCGCCGCGACGGGCGCGAGCGCGACGACTGGAACGAGCAGCAGCGTGAGGGCTCCCCCGGCCAACCCGGCGATCACGATGACCGCGACGAACACGAGGGGTGAGATGCTCGGCACCCCGGCGCGGGCGAGCAGGTCGGCCACGGGCGCGAGCGGGTCGCGGGCGCGGGCCCGGGCCTCCTCGCGGCGCGGCCACAGCCACGGCGACACCACAAGCAACACTCCCGCGGCGAGCAGCAGCCCGACAGCGAGCGTCATGCGCGCACCCCACGACCCGTGCTCGCCGTGGCGCCCGCGGGCACATCCCGCTGCAACAGGATGCTCGGGTCAAGCCCCGCGCCCGCAAACCTCTCGGCGCGCGCGGGCAGGGTGCCCGTCGGCTCGAGCACTCCCTCGCGCACCACGAACAGCGACTCAGCCTCGATCGCCCCGGCAACCACCGAACCCGTCGGCGCGACGATCTCGGCCACCCGGCGCGAGCCGCCCTTCACAAGTTCGCAGTGCACGACGAGGTCAATCGCGCTCGCGACGGTGGGCACCACAAACGCCGAGTCGATGTTGCGGCCCGCCAATAGTGGGAGGGTCGAGAGCTTGACGAGGGCATCCCGAGCGCTGTTGGCGTGGATGGAACACATGCCCGGCAGCCCCGAGTTGAGAGCGATCAAGAGGTCGAGCGACTCGGCCTCGCGCACTTCGCCGACCACCAGGCGGTCGGGGCGCATCCGCAACGCCTCTTTGATGAGGCGGCGCAGAGTGATTTCGCCCGTGCCCTCGAGGTTGGGAGTGCGGCACTGCATCGCCACGACGTCACCCGCCGCGAGATCGAGCTCAAAGGTCTCCTCGACCGTGACAATGCGGTCGGCGGGGCGGGCGCTCGCGAGCATGGCGCCGAGCAGGGTCGTCTTACCCGAGTGCGTGGCACCGCTGACGAGGATGTTGCTGCCGGCGAGCACGCTCATGCGCAGAAACTCCGCCGCGAGTGGGGTGAGTGACCCGAGCTCGACCAAGCGCGCGAGGCTACCGATGCGCTGCGAGAACTTGCGCACGTTGACGGCCCAGTGCTGCCGCGTGACGTCGGGAATGACGACGTGCAAGCGCGAGCCATCGGGCAGGCTCGCGTCGACGAACGGACTACTCAGATCAACCCGGCGGCCCGTGCTCTGCAGCATGCGCTCGACGAGGGTGCGCACCTGCTCGTCGGTGAGGCGAGCATCCACGCGCTCGGTGATTCCGGCGCGGGCAACGAAGACGGCGTCGGGAGCGTTGATCCAGATCTCTTCGACCTCGGCGTCATCGAAGTAGGGCTGCAGCGGGCCGTAGCCGGTGAGGTCGGCGAGCACGCGGCCGAGCGCCACCTGCTCGTCGCCGAGGCTCGGCAGGCTGCCAGCGAGTGAGCGCTCGGCATAGTCGCGCAACTCATCGCGCACGAGCCGCTCGACCGTGGTCGGGTCGGCACTCACGTCGAGGCGCTCGGCGCGCACACGCTCGCGCACACGCTCGGTAATGACGCTGTGGGCGGCAGACATGCGGGTCATTCTGGTGAGGGGGCGCTGGGAGGGTGAGGGATTCTCCACAAGCCAATGCGTTCTAGGCTGAGCGGCGAACCCTGACCACCTGGAGGCGCGCATGCTCGACGCACTGGCCGCCGGAGCCGTCGGGCTCGGCGCCGCGAGCTTTCTCGTCGTGGGTGCCGCCATCGGATGGTTCGTGCGCGTGCCGACCGGAGTGGTGGCGGGCATCATGGCGTTCGGCGCGGGCGCGCTCATCTCGACGCTCGCGTTCGAGCTCGTCGGCGAGGCGCACGAGGTCGGCGGGCTCGTGCCGACCATTGCCGGGTTCATCAGCGGTGCCGTGATCTATGTGCTGGCTGACCTCGCGCTCGCGCGCCGGGGAGCGCGAGCGCGCAAGCAGTCCATCGCTCTGCAGAGCGAGCCGGGGGTGCACGCGGCTCCGGCCGCCGCAGCCAGCGCGAGCGTTGGACTCGCTGTGGCCATTGGGGCACTGCTCGACGGGGTGCCCGAGAGCCTCGTGCTGGGGCTGTCGATTGCGCAGGGAGGCGTGGTGAGCATCCCGCTGCTCGTTGCGGTTGCCGTGTCGAACATTCCGGAAGGGCTCTCGAGCGCAGCGGGCATGAAGCACGAGGGCCGCAGCGCCCGCTACGTGTTTGGCGTGTGGGGCGGCATTGCGCTGGTCTCGGGCGTTGCCGCGATGCTTGGCTTCGTGCTGCTCGCGACCGCACCACCCGAAGCCGTGGCCGCGGTCACGACCATCGCGGCGGGCGGCATTCTGGCGATGATCGCCAACACGATGATTCCCGAGGCTTTCGCGGCCGACCGCTCATTCACGGGGTTGTGGTCGGCACTCGGCTTTTCGCTCGCTTTTGCGCTCTACCAGCTCGGCTAGTCAACGAAGAGATCCGCTGCCGGGCGGCCACCACAGCGCCCGGCAGCGGAAGAGGATGCCGTCGGGCTCACGCCCGACGGTCACGAACTAACTCTTTGGTACGAAGGTGTACTTCGTCGTGAGGTATTCGTCAATGCCCTCGAGCGAGCCTTCGCGGCCGATGCCCGACTGCTTGACGCCACCGAAGGGCGCCGCAGCGTTCGAAATGACGCCCGCGTTGAGGCCCATCATGCCCGTCTCGAGGCGGTCGATCATGCGCATGCCGCGGCCGAGGTCTTGCGTGTAGACGTAACTGATGAGCCCGTACTCGGTCGCGTTGGCGAGCTCGACGGCCTCGTCTTCGGTGTCGAAGGGAACGATCGCGAGCACGGGGCCGAAGATCTCTTCTGTCAGCAATCGCGTGCCGGTGGCAACGCCCGTGATGACCGTGGCCGGGTAGAAGTGGCCGGCGCCATCGGGAATCTGGCCGCCCGTCGTGACGGTGGCCCCGCGCGACACGGCATCCTGAACCAGCTCGTGTGAGCCCTTCACGGCGTTGTCGTCGACAAGCGGGCCGATCTGTACGCCGTCTTCGGTGCCGCGGCCCATCTTCATGGCGGCGACGCGCTCGGTGACGCGGCGGCTGAACTCGTCGGCAACGTCACGCTGAACGAGGATGCGGTTGGCCGCCGTGCAGGCCTGGCCAATGTTGCGGAACTTGGCGAACATGACGCCGTCGATCGCCTTGTCGAGATCGGCATCGCCGAAGACGACGAAGGGGGCGTTGCCGCCGAGCTCCATCGAGGTACGCAGAATGCCGTCGGCGGCCTGCTTCATGAGCACGCGACCCACCTCGGTCGAGCCCGTGAAGCTGAGCTTGCGCAAGCGCGGGTCGGCGATGATCTCGGCCGACAGCGCGCCCGACTTGGCGGTCGTCACGACGTTGACCACGCCCTTGGGCAACCCAGCGTCTTCGAGCGTCTTGACGAAGTACATCGTCGTGAGCGGCGTGAGCGCAGCGGGCTTGATGATCGAGGTGCAGCCAGCCGCGATCGCGGGAGCGATCTTGCGGGTGGCCATGGCGAGCGGGAAGTTCCACGGGGTGATGAGGAACGACGGGCCGACGGGGGCGTGTGACACCACGATGGTTCCGGTGCCCTCGGGGTTCGAGCCGAAGCGCCCATTGATGCGCACGGCCTCTTCGCTGAACCAGCGCAAGAACTCGGCACCGTAGGTCACTTCACCGCGCGACTCAGCGAGGGGCTTGCCCATTTCGAGCGTCATGAGCAGAGCGAACTCGTCTGCGCGCTCGATGACGAGCTCCCACGCCTTGCGGAGCAACTCGCCCCGCACGCGAGGCGCGGTCGCGGCCCAGCTTGCCTGGGCGGCGGCCGCGGCATCCATCGCCTTCTTGGCGTCGGCAACCGAGGCACTCGCAATCTCAGCGATCACGTTTCCGTTCGAGGGGTCGCTGACCGTCATGGTCGCGCCACCCTCTGCGTCGACCCACTGGCCGTCGATGTAAAGGCCGCGGGGAACCTTGGCGAGCAGTTCTGCTTCGGTGATCATGAGAGTCCTTGAGTGAGTGGTGGCCGTGCTCAGTGAGGTCGCGGGTCTAGTTGGCGGCGAGCGCTTCAGCGATGACGCTGATGCCTTCGCGCAGCAGGTCGTCGCCGATCGAGAGCGGCGGCAGCAAGCGGATGACGTTGCCGTCGGTACCGCACGTGAGCACGATCACGCCGTTGACGTGGCAGTGCTTGGCGACCTTGCCGGTGAGCGCGGCGTCGGGCTTTCCGTTGGCGTCAACGAGCTCGATCGCCATCATGGCGCCGCGCCCGCGAATGTCGCCGATGCGGGCATCCGTCGACTGCAGGGCGGTGAGCTCGTGACGGATGATCCCCTCGAGCTCGAGCGCCCGCGCGAGCAGATCGTGCTCGTCGTAGGCCTGGAGTGCGCCGAGAGCCGCGGCAGTGGCGATGGGGTTGCCGCCGTAGGTGCCGCCGAGGCCGCCCGCGTGCGGAGCATCCATGATCTCGGCCTTGCCGGTGACAGCCGCGAGCGGAAGCCCGCCCGCGATGCCCTTGGCGAGCGTGATGAGGTCGGGGACGACACCCTCGTGCTCGCTCGCGAACATCTGGCCCGTGCGCGCGAAGCCCGTCTGAACTTCGTCGGCGATGAAGACGACGTTGTTGGCGTTGGCCCACTTCTGCAGCGCGGGCAAGAAGCCCTCGGCGGGCACAACAAAGCCGCCCTCGCCCTGAATGGGCTCGATGATGATGGCCGCGATGCGGTCGACGCCGATCTGGCGGTCCATCATGTGGATCGCGCGCTCGGCCGCCTCAGCGCCACTCAAGCCGTCGCGGTAGGGGTAAGACATGGGTGCGCGATACACGTCGGGCGCGAACGGACCGAAGCCCGCCTTGTAGGGCATGGCCTTGGCGGTGAGCGCCATCGTGAGGTTGGTGCGGCCGTGGTAGCCGTGGTCGAACGCGACAACCGCCGACTTGCCCGTGTAGTAGCGGGCGATCTTGATGGCGTTCTCGACGGCCTCGGCACCTGAGTTGAAGAGGGCAGTGCGCTTGGCGTGGTCGCCCGGCGTGAGGCGGTTGAGCGCCTCGGCCACCTCGACATAGCCGTCGTAGGGCGTGATCGTGAAGCACGTGTGGGTGAAGCGCTGCACCTGCTCGATGACGGCCGCGGTGACATGCGGGTCGGCGTTGCCGACGTTCGTCACGGCGATGCCCGAGCCGAGGTCGATGAGCGAGTTGCCGTCGACGTCGACGATGACGCCACCGCCGGCAGCAGCCGCGTAGACGGGCATCATGGTGCCGACGCCGGCCGAAACGGCGGCCTGCTTGCGGGCAATGAGCGCTTCGCTCTTCGGGCCCGGGATGCTCGTCACGAGTCGACGTTCTTGCGGCAGGCTCGGCCCGCCCTGCAGCGTCGGGGCATCAATGGTCATGCTCATTCGGCAAGAGTACGACCGCGCGGGTCGCCTGCGCATGTACGAGCTGTACATGCGGGTGCCGCCATCTCGACGCTTCGTATAGCGGGGCGATAGTGTTTCGGAGACACTCCCCAATCGAAGGAAGTCCGATGCCCGTCACGCTCGACGCCGTGCTCGCCCGACGCGAGCTCGACTTGCGCGTTGTCTGGGCCGACGGCGCGGCCCGCGCACGACCGTGGGGTTGGGTGCACTCGAGCGACCTCGTCGACCCCACGCCATTTCTCTCACCGGGCGATGCCCTGCTCACGACGGGCACGCAGTGGGCGAACGACGACGACATTGCTCCGTGGGTCGCTCGACTCGCGGCCGCTGGCGTGCCCGCCGTCGGCTTTGGCACCGAAGTGATTCGCGATGGCACACCCGATGCCCTCGCCGAGGCGTGCACCGCACACGGCATCGCCCTGCTCGAAGTGCCCTACCGCACGCCCTTCATTGCCGTTGCTCGCACGGTCGCTGACCTCGAGACCGAAGAACGCTTCGCCCGCGTGCGCTGGACGCTCGAGACGCAGCGCGCGATCGCCGTCGCCGCCCTGCGACCCACGGGCCTCACCGCGGTCGTCGCCGAGCTCGCCCGACGCATCGGCGCCGATGCGGGCATCGTCGACCCGATCGGCAGCGTGCTCGGCAGCACTCCACCAGCGGCCGTTCTCGACGAAGCGCTCGGCATGCTCACGGCGGGGCGACGCGCTGCCCGCACCCTCGACGACTGGAACCTGCAAACGGTCGGCGCCGCTACGGCCCTCACGGGCGTGCTCGCGATCGGCCCCGGCTCTGTGCACGACGACGCCGAGCGCGCGGTCATCACGAGCGTCGTCGCTTTGGCGGGCCTCGCGGGCATTGCCGATCGGGATGCACACGCCGCGTCAGCCGCCGACACCGCCGCGCGCCTCGCGGCCCTGAGGTCGGCCGTGCAGGCGGCACTCGTGGCCAGCGAGCCATCCCCCGCCGTGGTCGCCGAGCCCCTCGACCCCAGTGATCCGGCTGCGCTCGTGCAGCCCCTGCTCGAGCACGACGCCGCGACCGGCGACGACCTCGTCGGCACGCTCGGCACGTGGCTGCGGTGCGATGCAGTGGCCGAGGCGGCGGCGCTGCGGTTGGGCATCCACCGTCACACCGTGCGCGCCTGCGGCGCGCTGCCGAGTTGCTCGATCGTGACCTCGACGCGTTTCCGGCGCGGGCCGAGGTGTGGGCGGCGCTGCACGCCATCGGTCGGGCGTGAGTCGCTCGCTAGACTGACGGCACCAGCGGGAGTGGTGAAATTGGCAGACACGCAGGATTTAGGTTCCTGTGCCTTCGGGCGTGAGAGTTCAAGTCTCTCCTTCCGCACGGAGCGTCGGGGTACCCTGAGCGCACTTGTTCTTTCGACCGACGGAGCCGCCCAATGATGCCCATGGACCTCGGACTTTTCGACGTCGAAGCGTGGATCACCGGCGCGGGCCAATGGGGCCTCTTGCTCGTGTGCGTCATCGTCTTCGTCGAGACCGGCTTGCTCATCGGGTTCTTGTTGCCCGGCGACACTCTGTTGCTCATCACGGGCATCTTGACCTTCACCGGCGTGATTCCGCAGCCGATCTGGGTCGTGGTGCTGAGCATCTTCGTGGCCGCCGTTTTGGGTGACCAGTTGGGCTACTACATCGGCCTCAAGGGCGGGCCGCCCGTCTTCGAACGAAAGTCGGCGGGCTTCTTCAGCAAGAAAAGCGTCGCGCGCACCGAGTACTTCTTTGCCCGCTACGGCGGCTGGGCCGTGACGATCGCCCGGTTCATCGGTGTCGTGCGCACCATCGCGCCGGTCGCCGCGGGCGTGGGCAAGATGCCCTACCGCAAGTTCTTGTTCTTCAACGTGCTCGGCGCCTTCTTGTGGGGCGTTGGCCTGCCGCTTATCGGGTGGTGGGCCGCCCACATTCCCGGCGTCGCCGAGGTTGTGACCGAGTACATCGAAGTCGTCTTCCTCATCGTCATCGGCATGGCCGTGGCGGGCATCGCCTGGCACTTGGGCCACGAGCAGTGGGAAAAGCGCAAAGAGGCCAAGGCCGCGGCCGCGGGCGAGCCCGTGCCCGAGGTCGAGATCTGGGTTGACGAAGCCGCGCACGAGGGCCGCCACGAAGTCGAGCACCACAAGGCCGGGTACGGCGTTGGCCCGCACGACGGCAAGCACGAGAAGAAGGCGCCGGGCGCGTAGCCGCTCGGCCGTCGGGCGCTGAAGGGTCGGACTACGGGCGCAATCGCGCTGGGTCGGCTAGCCCCCGAGGGCGAGCAGCACGAGCAGGGTGACGTTGAGCGCGATGAGCAGGCCGGCGCAGACGATGGCGAGGGCCGTCGTGAGCATCCGGTTGACCGATTCGCCCATGAGAGCGCGGTCGGCCGTGAGCCGCACGAGCGGGATGAGCGCGAACGGAATGCCAAAGCTCAGCACGACCTGACTGAGCACGAGCGCGAGCGTCGGGTCAACGCCGATAGCCAAGATGGCCAGGGCGGGAATGATCGTGATGGCGCGCCGCACAAACAGCGAGATGCGCACCTTCAGCAGGCCCTTCATGATCTCGGCGCCCGCGTAAGCGCCGACCGAGGTCGAGGCGAGTCCGCTCGCGAGAAGGGCGATCGCAAACAAAATGGCGACCGTCGGTCCGAGTCCGGCAGCCAGCGCCGCGAATGCGCCCTCGAGCGAGTCGGTGCCCTCGACGCCCTGCAAGTTTGCAGCGGCGACCAGCAACATGACGACGTTGACCGAGCCGGCGATCGCGAGCGCAATCGTCACGTCGATCTTGGTGGCGCGCAGAACGGTGGCGCGTTCGGCTCCGGCGGCGACCTGGCCGAAGCGGTCGCGCGTGAGGGCCGAGTGCGCGTAGATCGCGTGCGGCATGACCGTGGCGCCCAGGATGCTCGCCGCGAGCAACACGCTCTCGGTTCCCTCGAACCGAGGGACCAGACCAGCCGCGGCTGCCGCGGGGTCGGGCGGGCCGATCACGAGCCCCGCACAGAAGCCGACGACGATCACGAGAATGAGCCCGGTGATGACGCGCTCGAAGATGCGCACGCCGCCGCGTCGGCTCTGCACGACGAGCAACAGCATCGACACGATGCCCGTAATCACGCCGCCCACGACAAGCGGCAGACCGAAGAGCAAGTACAGCGCCACCGCACCGCCGATGACCTCGGCGACGTCGGTCGCCATCGCGACGAGCTCGGCTTGCCCCCAATAGGCGAGCCGAGCGGGGCGTCGGCGAAAACGTTGGCCGAGCGCCTCGGGCAGGCTGAGCCCCGTCACGATGCCGAGCTTGGCCGAGAGGTACTGGATCAGCCAGGCCATGATGTTGCCCGTCACGACGACCCACACGAGCAAGTAGCCGAAGAGTGCCCCCGCCGTCATGTTGGCCGCAACGTTGCCCGGGTCGAGGTAGGCCACGCCCGCCACCATCGCTGGCCCGAGCATGGGAACGACGATAAGGCCGCTGCGAGCGGCGGTCACGCGGGGGTCACGGGGCTCGGCGTTCGTCACGCTCCGACGATAGCACCGAGATTTCGGTGCGCCGAAATTTCAATATTCGGGGCGCGGTTCGAGCCAGACCGAACCCGCGACGGCCGGCGAGACGACGACCTCCGTGCCCGCGCGACGCAGCAGAGCAACCCCGGCACCGCCCTCCGGCGACTCCCCCACCCACACCGGCTCGTCGAGCGCGATGCCGAGCTGGTCGAGCACGCGCAACACATCGGGGTCGCGGTCGCTAATGCGCACAACCCGGCCCGCGAAACCGAAGGGGGCGTGGTCGAGGCGCACGGCATCCGGCCGGCGAAGCGAGCCGTCAGCGGCGGGGATGATGTCGCCGTGCGGGTCGCGCTGTGGATGCCCGAGCTCGACATCGATCGCATCGAGCAGTCGATCGCTCAGCGCGTGTTCGAGCACCTCGGCCTCATCGTGCACTTCGTCCCAGCCGTAGCCGTGCACGCGCACGAGCCAGGTTTCGATGAGCCGGTGCCGGCGCAGCATCGCGAGCGCGCGTTGCTCACCCGCGAGCGTGAGCGTGATGGGGCCATAGGGCCGGTGATCGACGAGCCCAGCCGCGTGCAGCTTCTTGACCATTTCGGTAACACTCGAGGGAGCGAGGCCGAGTCGGGTGGCGAGCTGGTTGGGCGTGATGGGGTCGGGCTGCCACTCGGTGTGCGAGTAGATCGTCTTGAGGTAGTCGTCGGCGGCATCGACCGTGGTGCGAGGCACCGTGCGGGCGAGGGGCGGGGTCGACATGGCTCCAGCCTATGAGGCTGGGCCGGAGAACGCGGGACGGTCTAGCTCGCGCCGTACCGCTCAGCGAGCACGCGAGAGAGCGCCGCGAACGCACGGCCGCGGTGACTGATCGCGTTCTTCTCGTCAGCGCTGATCTCGGCGCTCGTGACGCTCAAGCCCTCGGGAATGAAGATGGGGTCGTAGCCGAAGCCGCCGACTCCCGCGGGTTCGAGTGCGATCGCGCCGGGCCACACGCCGAGCTCGACGTGCTCGAAGGCGACGCCGTTCTCGTCGACCTCGAGTGGGTCAACGAGGGCTGCCGCGCACGTGAACTGCGCGGCACGATTCGACTCGGTGCCGAGGTTCTCAAGCACGAGGTGCAGGTTGGCCGTGTCGTCCCGGCGACCTGAGTAGTGCGCGCTGTCGACGCCGGGGGCGCCGGCGAGGGCATCCACACTCACGCCCGAATCGTCGGCAATGGCCGGCAGGCCCGTGTGACCCGCGGCGGCGCGCGCCTTGATGAGCGCGTTCTCGGCGAACGTACCGCCGTCTTCGACCGGCGCGGGGCCGTCGTAGGGCAAGAGTTCGAGGGCCGGCAGGGCGACCGACAGGATGCGCTGCAACTCCGCGACCTTGTGCGCGTTGTGCGTCGCGACGACGACCCGCACGCGGTTAGGCCCCGAGCACAGCACGCTGCTGCCCCGCCAAGTCGACACAACCCGCGAGCGCGAGATCGAGCAGTGCGTTGAGCTCGGCGCGGTCGAAGGGAGCACCCTCGGCCGTGCCCTGCACCTCGACGAATTGGCCCGAGCCCGTGACGACGACGTTCATGTCGGTCTCGGCGCGCACGTCTTCGACGTAGGCCAAGTCGAGCAACGGAACACCGTCGATGATGCCCACGCTCACGGCACTCACCGAGTCTTTGAGGGCCACGGCCTTCTTTGCGATGAAGCCTTGCGCGCGACCCCACTCGATGGCGTCGGCGAGCGCGACGTAGGCACCCGTGATCGCCGCCGTGCGCGTGCCGCCGTCGGCCTGCAGCACGTCACAGTCGATCACGATCGTGTTCTCGCCGAGAGCCTTCATGTCGACGACGGCCCGCAGGCTGCGGCCAATGAGGCGCGAGATCTCGTGCGTGCGTCCGCCGACCTTGCCCTTGACGGCCTCGCGGTCCATGCGGTCGTTCGTCGAGCGCGGCAGCATGCCGTATTCAGCCGTGACCCAGCCCTTGCCTTTGCCAGTCAGCCAGCGCGGCACACCGTTGGTGAAGCTCGCCGTGCACAGCACCTTGGTGTTGCCGAAGCTGATGAGGGCGCTGCCCTCGGCCTGCGCGCTCCAGCCGCGTTCGATCGTGATGGTGCGCAACTGGTCGGCCGAGCGGCCGTCGGCTCGCTTCGTCGAGCCGAGGCCCGTGGATTCGGCGATCGTGGTCATGAGGTGCCCTTCGGGGTTTGGGCCGGGATCGTCCCGGTGGGAAAAGACTCGACGTGCCCGATCTCGGGGCCGAGAAAACGGTGGGCGAGCTGCCGAAAACGCGCGGTGTCGGGGCCTGTTGCTTCGAAGACGTGGCTCGGAGCATCCGTCGCCGTGGTTTCGAGGCCGTGCGCGACGAGCTGACGGTAAACGTCGTAGGCCGTCTCTTCCGCGCTCGAGACGAGCGAGACCTCGGGGCCCATGACGTACTGAATCGCGCCAGCGAGCAGCGGGTAGTGCGTGCAGCCAAGCACGAGGGTGTCGATCTCGGCGGCCTTCAGGGGCGCGAGGTATTCCTCGGCGACGGCGAAGAGTTCGGGCCCGCTCGTGACGCCCGCCTCGACAAAATCGACGAAACGCGGGGCCGCGGCGCTCGTGAGCGTGATCTCGGGGTCGGCGACGAACGCGTCGGCGTATGCCCCCGATCGGATCGTGCCCGCGGTGCCAATCACGCCGATGCGCTTCGTGCGCGTGCGACGCACGGCCTGGCGCACGGCGGGCTGGATGACTTCGACCACGGGGATGCCGTGGCCTTGCTCGAAACGCTCGCGGGCATCCCGAAACATCGCGGCACTCGCGGTGTTGCACGCGATCACGAGCGCCTTGACGCCCTGGTCGACGAGCTCGTCCATGATGCGCAGAGCATGCTCGCGCACCTCGGCGATCGGCAGCGGGCCGTAGGGGCCGTTCGCGGTGTCGCCCACGTAGATGAGGCGCTCGCGCGGCAACTGGTCGATGATCGCGCGGGCCACGGTGAGTCCGCCGACTCCTGAGTCGAAGACTCCAATCGGCGCAGTGCTCACGGGGGCCAGTCTAGGCGCGAGCGTCAGGTGGGTGCCCTCGTTCGGCTTGTGTGAAACCGCTTTGACGTCAACGCGGTTTCACACAAGCCGAGCAGATACGCCGACCGAATCGGCGGCCGCCCAACGGCCAGCCTGCGGGCGAGCACGTCTAGAGCGGGCCGCGCTTCCTCTCCTGCTCGACGACCTGCTCGCGGTCGGCGAGGCGGCGCAGCCCCGCGAGTGGTTGCGCCATGCGGTGATTGCCGCGGATGCTCGGCTCGACCCGATCGAGAAACGCCCAGTACCCCGCGGTGAACGGGCAGGCATCCGGGCCGAGGCGCACTTTCGGGTTGAAGCGGCACGAGCCGCAGAAGTCGGACATGCGCGCGATGTACGCCCCGCCCGCGGCATAGGGCTTGGTCGCCACGACTCCCCCGTCGGCCCACTGGCTCATGCCGACGACGTTGGCGGGCATAACCCAGGGGGTGCCGTCGACGAACGCGCCCTGAAACCACTCCGTGAGCTCAGCAGGGTCGTAGCCGCGCTGCAGAGCGGCATTGCCCAACACCATGAGGCGCGGAATGTGGTGCGCATAGCCCGAGCCGCCGACCGTGTCGAGGGTGTGCGACAGGCAGCGGGCATCCGTCGCCGATCCGTCGAGCGCCCACCAGTGGGCGGGCAGTGGTTCGTGGGCGGCGAGCGAGTTGCTGCGGCGGGTGTAGTCGGGGCCGAGGTGCCAGTAGAGGTGCCAGACCCAATCCCGCCAGCCAATGAGCTGCCGCACGAGGCCCTCGACGCTGCCGAGCGGCGCACGACCCGCGGCGTATTCGGCGACCGCACGCTCGACGACCTCGAGCGGGTGCAGCAGACCGAGGTTCATCGGCACGCTTAGGCGCGCGTGCGCCATGGCGTCGTCGCCGAGCATCATCGCGTCTTCGTAGGGGCCGAAGTCGTTGAGCCTCGTCTCGACGAAGTCGTCGAGGGCGGCGAGCGCCTCGGCCCGCGTCCCCGCAAACTGGCGCGGCCCGTCACGGCCGAGAAAGCGCACGCCGTCGGCTTCGAGACGGTCAAGCTCGGCGCGCACCTCGGCGTCGATGTCGTCTTCGACCGGCCGCCACGGCGCGGGCAGGCCCAAGTTTGCGGCACCCTTCGGCGGAGGCTGACGATTATCGGCATCGAAGCTGAACTGGCCGCCGACCGGCTGGCCGCCCTCCATGAGAATGCCGGTGCGCTCGCGCACCTCGCGATAGAAGCGATCCATGACGAGTTGGGTCGGTTTGCGGCCCTTCGCCCAGGCGGCGAAGTCTTGCTCGCTCGTCACGAACCCGCGAGCGGGCAGGATGCTCGCTCCGAGCTCGCGCACCAGGCGCCGTGCGGCCCACGACGGCGGGTCGATCGACTCGAGCGCGCCGCCCGCGAGCCCAGCATCCGTCAGCACCGCGCTTGTCAGAGCCGCGCGGTAGCTGCTCGCCTGCAGAAAAGTGCCCCGCTCGCCCAGCTCGCGAGCCCGGTGCCGCAGCGCCGTGAGGTACAGGTGCGCCTTTTGCCGATGCGTGGGGCGACGGCGAAACACCGCCGTGTTCTCGACGAGCACGATCGGTCCGCCGTCGTCGAACGCCGGCCCGAGTTGCTCGGCCGTCAGCCACCGGGTGAGCGCGCTCGTCATGGTGCCGAGACTAAGCGGCCTCGCCGCGCCTAGGCTGAGCGCGTGACGACCGCGCTGCGCACCGATCGCTATGAGCTCACGATGGTCGAGGCCGCCCTGCGCTCGGGGCGCGCGGGCCGCGACTGCGTATTCGAGGTGTTCGCGCGCCGACTGCCTGGCGAGCGCCGCTTCGGCGTGGTCGCCGGCACCGGCCGCGTGCTCGACGCCATCTCAGCGTTTCGGTTCGGGATGCCCGAGCTCGACTTTCTCGCCGACCACCACATCGTCGACGACGCCACCCTGGAATTTCTCGCCGACTACCGCTTCACCGGCCAGGTCGAGGGCTACCGCGAGGGCGAGGTCTACTTTCCGGGCTCGCCCGTGCTGACCGTGCGCGGCACCTTCGCCGAAGCCGTGCTGCTCGAAACGGTCGTGCTGAGCGTGCTGAACGACGATTCGGCCGTGGCCACGGCGGCGGCACGCATGGTCGCGGCGGCCGACGGGCATCCGATCGCCGAAATGGGGTCGCGCCGCACGAACGAGTCGGCCGCCGTGGCTGCGGCTCGCGCGGCCTACATCGCGGGCTTCAGCGCGACCTCGAACCTCGAGGCGGGGCGCTCGTGGGGCATTCCGACGATGGGCACCGCGGCGCACGCCTTCACGCTGCTGCATGACTCCGAAGAAGAAGCCTTTCGTGCGCAAGTAGCTGCGCTCGGCGTCGGCACGACCCTGCTCGTCGACACCTACGACGTGCGGCAGGGCGTCGAGACGGCAGTACGCGTTGCGGGCCCCGAGCTCGGCGGCGTGCGGCTCGACTCGGGCGACTTGCCGTCACTGGTGCGCGAGGTGCGCGCACAACTCGACGCGCTCGGAGCAACCGCCACGCGCATCACCGTCACGAGCGACCTCGACGAACACACGATCGCAGCCCTGCGCGGCTCGCCCGTCGACGCATTCGGCGTCGGTACCTCGGTCGCCACGGGGTCGGGCTCGCCCGCCGCGGGCTTTGTCTACAAGCTCGTCGCTCGGCGCGATGGCGGTTCCGACGAGTGGATCCCCGTGGCCAAAGCCTCGACCGGCAAAGCCTCCGTTGGCGGATCCAAGCGCGCCGAACGGCTGCTGCGCGATGGCGTCGCCGTCGCCGAACGCATCGTCATCGATGATGACCGCGACGGACTGCCCGAAGCCCCCACACCCGCCGACCTCGCCGCGCGCCGGCTCACGGTCGCGCTCATGACCAATGGCGAGGCGGATGCGCGCTGGCTCGGCCCCGCCGCCGTCGCCGCGGCGCGCGAGCACTGCGCCGCCGCGGTCGCGGAGCTGCCCGTCGCCGCCCTGCGCCTCAGCCGAGGTGAGCCCGCCCTGCCGACGCTCGCGGTCTAGCGCCGGCTAGGTCGAGCGCTCGTCAGGGGATTGCACGCGCTGCCCCACGACCGCGCTCACGCCGTCTTGGCGCATCGAGACGCCGTAGAGAGCATCCGCAATCTCCATCGTGCGTTTTTGGTGCGTGATGATGATGAGCTGCGAGCTCTGCCGCAGGTCGCGGAAGATCGTGAGCAGGCGGCCGAGGTTGGCATCGTCGAGCGCCGCCTCGACCTCGTCCATGATGTAGAACGGGCTGGGGCGCGCCTTGAAGATGGCGATGAGCAGCGCCACCGCCGCGAGCGAGCGCTCGCCACCACTCAGCAGGCTCAAGCGCTCGATCTTCTTGCCCGCAGGCTTCACGGTGACCTCGATGCCCGTCGTGAGCATGTTGTCGGGGTCGGTGAGCGTGAGGCTGCCGACACCACCCGGGAAGAGGATCGGGAAGACGACATCGAACGCCGCCTGGGTGTCGGCAAACGCAGCGGCGAAGATCGTCTGCATCGTCGCGTCGACTTCGTCGATGATCGTCAGGAGGTCGCGGCGCGTGTTGGCGAGGTCGGTCAGCTGTTCGGTGAGGAACTTATGGCGCTGTTCGAGCGCCGCGAACTCTTCGAGCGCGAGCGGGTTAACGCGGCCGAGTTGGCTGAGCTTGCGCTCGGCGCGCGCGAGGCGCGCCTGCTGCTCGGCACGGTCGAACGGCTTGCCCGCGGGCACGGCGGTCGGCAGAACGTCACCGCCGGCACCGTTCGGGTCGTCGGCGCGCGATTCTGCAGACGTTCGTGCTCGCAGGCCTGCAGGGTGCGAGGCGGCATCGGCAATGAGCTCGGCAACCCGCGCCGACTCTTCGTCTGAGGTCGGGTCAAACGCTGGGGCGTCAGGGTCAGGGTCAACGCGCGCGGCTGCTTCGGCGGCGATCGCGTCGGCGACGGCGCGCGCGGCCTCGGTGAGGGCGTCATCGTCGGGCACGGGAACCTCGGGCCCGTACTCAGCCACAAGCACGTCTTCGACGAGACCGAGCTCATCACCCGCGCGCTCGAGCAATTGCGAGAGGTGCAGCTTCTTCTCGTAGATCTGCAGCTCGAGGCCGTGCACGCCCTCGGTGATCGCAGCGAGGCGCTCGCGCAGCGAAGCCTCGGTGCGGCGCAGCTCGAGTAGCTCATCGTTCTGGGCCGTTCGCTCACTCTCGCGCTGCGCGAGAGCAACCCGGGCGTCGGCCACCGAGCGATCAATCGCCGATTGCACAGCGGGCAACGCGGCAGCCACCGTCGTCGCGCGCTGCACTTGACGCTGACGCAGCACCGCGCGACGTGCCGACTCATCAGCCGCAGCCTTCTCGGCAATGCGGCGCTTATCGAGCTGCTCGGCCGCGTCGGCGGCCGCACGCACGCGCTCGCGCACCGTCTCGAGCTCGATTCGACGTTCGAGTTCGGCGGCGCGCGCGGCTTCGAGATCAGCCAGCAATCCATCGCGCGAGCTCGCGTCGAGCATGGGCCGGGGGCGGCCGGCGAACTCTTCGTGCTCGGCTTGAGCCCGCTCAACGCCCGACTCGGCCTCGCGCACGGACTCGTGGGCAGAATCCACCCCGAGCGCGAGTCGAGCGGCCTCGCCCTCTGCGGCCTCGGCCTGGGCGCGAGCGCGCGAGACTTGCTCGCTGCGGGCTGCACGCTGAGCATCCTGATCGCGCACGGCGGCGAGGGCGTCGGTCGCTGATTGCTTCGCGGTCGCGAGTGCCGCGCGAGTGTCGTCGAGGGTTCCGCGGGCGCGTTCGATCGCGGTGGCGACGTCGGTGAGGGCGACGGATGCTGCATCGCGCTCCGCCGTCAACTCGAGCCTGCTGCGCCCCGCGCCCGATCCCCCGCGCAAGACGGAGCGCGTGAGCACGTCGCCCTGCCGGGTCACAACGCTCACCGAGTCGACCGTGTCGAGCTTCTCAATCGCGGGCCAGGCGGATCGAGCGGCCGCAAGATCATCGGCAATCAACGTGCGGGCGAGCAGCGCCTGAACGCCCGCGGGGGCGGTGACGACGTCAACGGCCGGGGTGAGCCCGCCGACACTCGCGAGCGAGTCGGTCGCCCGCCCGCCGACTTCGGCGAGCACAACATCGACGCGTCCTGCTTCGGCGGCGTGCGCGCGCTCGAGGGCCTTGAGTCCGGCGTCGAGGTTGTCGGCGAGGGCCGCATCGGCGAGCGTGCCGAGAGCTGCGGCAATGGCGGCTTCGAATCCGGCGCGCACCTGAAGGTGATCGCTCACGAGGCCGCGAATGCCCGAGCTGCCGACGAGCCCCGTGGCGCCGTCGCCCGAGTCGACCGCTTGTGAGAGGGCGCTGACGCGCGCGGCAAGGGCATCGCGTTCACGCTCGAGGGCGTGCAGCGCGTCGCGCTCGGTGTCGATGCGCGTGCTGAGTTCGGTGACGCGCGCATCGGCCTCGGCGAGCGCAGCGTCGAGACTGCGCGTGGCTTCGCTGCCCTCGCCGTCGTCGAGCGCGGGCAGGGCTGCCAACTCGGCGCGCGTCGCCTCTTGCCGTTGCACAGCCGCCTCGAGCGCGTTCTGCTGGCGCAGCAGTTCGCCGCGCGCGGCCGCGAGGGTCGAACGCGCAACGTCGACGCGGCTGGCGAGCGCCGCGAGTTGCAGATCGTGCTGGGAGACCAAGGCACTTTGCGCGGCGATCTCGTCGTCGAGGGCGTCGAGCGTGGCACGCGCTGTCGCCGTGCGCGCGGCGACCTCGCCCACGAGTCGCTCGGCAGCAGCAACGCTGTCGCGCAAGGCAATCGCATCGGCCCGGGCCTCATCGACTTGCGCTTGCGTGATAGTCAACGAGAGTCCGGGCAGCTCAGTTTGCTGGCTCAGCAGCGTGAGCTTTTGCTGCGTGAGGCTCGAGAGGCTGCGCACGCGCTCTTGCACTTGCTCGAGCTCGAAGGCCACGCGGCGAGCGTCGTCGACCGCGTCACCCACTTGCTGCGATTCGATGCGCTGTACACGCAAGCGAGTCTGGTCGAGCTGGCTCTGCACGACGATGCGCTCGCTCGTGCGTTCGCTCTCGGTGCGGGCGTGATCGGCGAGGGCCGTGCGCAGGGCAACGACTTCGTCGGCCAAGAGGCGGGCGCGGGCATCCCGAACGATCGCGGCGATCGTCTGCGCTTCGCGCGCGATTTCGGCCTGACGACCGAGCGGCGTCAACTGGCGCCGAATCTCGCCGGCCAAGTCGCTCAAGCGCGTGAGGTTCGCCTGCATGGCCTCGAGCTTGCGCACGGTCTTCTCTTTGCGGCGGCGGTGCTTGAGAATTCCGGCGGCCTCTTCGATGAAGCCGCGGCGGTCATCGGGGCTCGCGTGCAGCACGGCATCGAGCTGGCCCTGGCCAACGATGACGTGCATCTCGCGGCCGAGTCCCGAGTCGCTCAGCAGCTCTTGCACGTCGAGCAAACGGCACGCGGTGCCGTTGATCGCGTACTCGCTGCCGCCGTTGCGAAAGAGCGTGCGCGAGATCGTGACTTCGCTGTACTCGATCGGCAGAGCGCCGTCGGCGTTGTCGATCGTCAGCTGCACTTCGGCGCGGCCGAGCGGCCCGCGCGTGGTCGTGCCGGCGAAGATGACGTCTTCCATCTTGCCGCCGCGCAAGGTCTTGGCACCCTGCTCACCCATGACCCAGGCGAGCGCATCCACAACGTTCGACTTGCCCGAGCCGTTGGGCCCAACGATGCAGGTGACGCCCGTCTCGAACTGGAACGTGGTCGGCTGCGCGAACGACTTGAAGCCCTTGATGGTGAGGCTCTTGAGGTGCACGCGCTGCCCCCCTTTCCGGCACGGTCGTCAACGGCGACCGTCGCGATGCGAAAACCGGTCAGGGCTACCGTATCGGTTCGCGCGGGGCTATTCTGGCGGGCTGCCCACCTGCAGAAGGAGCCCTCATGTCTGCCATCACGATCACCGAGGTCGTCATTCCCGAGACCCTCGACGCGCCCGACGCCGCCGAGTTTCTGGCGTGCGTCGACCTGCGCAATGCGGTAGACCGGTTCGACTCGGGCACCGACGATAACCACTACACCGCGGCCGAGTTGCTACCCGGCTGGCAAAAGACCTCGTTCGAACCGAAGCGCCTCTTTGCGGCCCGCCTCGACGGCCGATTGGTCGGTCGCGGCATCTATGAAACGCGCATCGAGGAGGCCGCCGACACGGCGTGGATGCACGTCGAAGTGCTGCCGGATGCCCGAGGCCACGGCGTCGGAGAAGCCCTCGCGCGGCGCCTCGAGGCCGTGGCGCTCGACGAGGGTCGCACGCGCGCGATCGTCTACGCCCCGTCCTGGAAAACCGGGGGTATTCGCATCCCCGCGCCCACGGGATTCGGCTCGGTGCCCGCCGGCACGCCCGAAGTGCGGCTGTTGCAGAGCATGGGTTACCGCCTTGAGCAAGTCGAGCGCGGCAGCCGCCTGACGCTGCCGTCGCCCGAACTGCCCGAGCTGCTGCAAGCCGCGCGCGAAGCCGCCGGGCCCGACTACCGCGTGCACACCTGGTCGGGCGCAACCCCGCCCGAGTGGCGAGAAGACATCGCCCACCTGCTCACGCGCATGAGCACCGACGCGCCCACGGCGGGCCTCGAAGAACCCGAAGACCCGTGGACCGTCGAGCGCTTGCTCGAAGACGAAGCGCTCGAGGCGTCGAGCCCGCGCACTCCCGTGATCGCAGCCGTCGAGCATGTTCCCTCCGGCAGGCTCGTCGGCTTCACCGAGCTCACCGTGCCCGCCGAGAGCGACCGGCCCGCAGCGCAAGAAGACACCATCGTCTTGCGCGAGCATCGTGGTCATCGGCTCGGCATGCTGCTCAAGGCCGCGAACCTTGTCTGGCTAGAACAGGTCTCGCCCGGGCACCCCTCGGTCATCACCTACAACGCCGAAGAGAACCGGCACATGCTGTCGGTCAACGAGGCGCTGGGCTTCGTGCCTTTTGTGTATGAGGGCGCGTGGCGAAAGGACCTTGCTGCGACCCCTTAGCCGACGCGCACTTGTGTCATCCAGTTGCCGCCGGGCCCGTAGTAGGTCGTGCCCTGGTAGATGACCTCGAGTCGGTAGACGACGAGGTAGGGCGGAGCGTACGCGCCAATCCGGCCCGGCGTCTGAATCTGATGGTTAGCAACGGTGCAGGTGAACGGAGCAGTGCCGCCTCCTGACGTCGTGCATGGGGTCGAGACCCAGCCACTGAACGACCCGGTGTCACCGGGGCGCACATTGACCTGCACGTTGACGATCGCCCCACCCGGTGAGATGCCCGAGCCGGTGAAGGTGCTGTTCCAGTCCGTTGCCCCCTGCGTTCTCGAGACCGAGCCAGCGAACACCGGCGGTGTTGTCGGTGTCGGGGTCGGAGTCGGGGTGGCCGAAGGTGGGGTGCTCGGAGACGCCGTTGGCGTCGCGGTTGGCACCGTCGATGCGATCGGAGTCGGCGTCGCGGTCGGAGTAGCGGTGGGCGTCGCCGTCGGCATCGGTGTTTCCGTCACGACGGGCGACCCCGATTCGGCGACAACCGTTACAGTCACCGCCCGAAGGTCATCGTCGTCGGCGCCGAGCAGCGGCTGCAGAACGTAGGTGCCCGGTTCGAAGTCCCACGTGAACTCGCCCATCCATGCGGCACGGCCGGGCGCCTCAATGAGCCGTTCGAGAGTGTCGTCTCCGGGCGCCCCGACCTGCTGACCGTCGCGGGTAATGACGAGTCGAACAAGTGGCGCGGCATCGCGAAGGTGCACCCGGATGCTGTGCTCGCCCTCCACGAGCACCGCGCCGTCGAGCGGCTGGTCGAACCAGATTCGTGCCGGCGGTGTCGCCGCGGGCACGATGATCGCCGCACCCAACCCGATGGCGCCGACGACGGCCGCGCCGATGGCGATTCGCGAGACGAGCAACCCGGCGATCACGGGGTGTCCGTCAATCCGTATTGGGGGTAGTAGTACGCCACACCCCGAGCATCGGTGACGAAGGCCCGGATGCCCGGCTCAAACCGCGCGCGCGTGAACGTCACCGTCTCGCCAAAGCAGGGCGAGTCGACCTGCACGGTCAGATAGGGGGAACCCGGTGCGGCCTGGCTGATCGAGCGCACGAGCGACGAGGGCGGGCCCGAGGCGAAGTCCCAGTCAGGGAGCACCGGCAAGGGAACGGTTCCGCTCCAGGTGGAGGTGATGCCCGCCACTTGCTCGTAGCTCGCTGAGCGCCGCACGACCGCCGACTCGATCGCCGGCGCAAGCTCGTAGGCGCGTCCGTTCATGACCAGGGTCGTGTTGGCGGTGATCGGGCACGCGGTGCCGTTGGCGAGCTGACCGGGTACGCCGCCCGTGACGACGATCGTCGGCTGGGCATCCCCGACCGGTCGATACACGAGGCCGGGAATGTAACCCACCCGGTACGCACTCGAGATGAGCTTGCCCTGCTCCGTCTCGAGTCCGCGTCGAACGGTCGAATACAGCACGCTGGCGAACGCCTGGCACGCCGACAGTGAGCCGTCCGGGGCGGTAGCGGCTCCGAGTGTTGCCTCGACGTCGGGATCACCGTAGAGCTCGGCCGCCGCCGCGAGGTCGTCGGCAGAGTCAGCGGGCACGGTGAACGTGTCGCAACTGAGTCCGGCCTGCGACAGGGCGTAGTCCATCGCAGCGACGAGCAGCGCCTTCATGTTGCCCGAAGCGACGGCCGCCACGTTTTCGTGCATGGGCACCTGCGGAGGAAGTCCCGTCGCATAGGTGAAGGCGACCGCAACCGCCATATTGGTCACCGAGTCGCAGGCTTTCTTGGCATCAGGTGACGCGGCACCGGCCGCGAGGCACACCGGATTGATCGCATCAAGCACGTCGATCGCGGTCGAGTAGATCTTGTTGTAGATGCCCGCGACGGTGTCCCACAACTCGGTGAGCGCCTCGTACAGACCGGGAGAGATCGTGCTGACCAGCCCGGCTCCGAGACCGATCGACGCCCCGACGAAAGCGCCGGCGGGGCCTCCGACGAGAAACCCGACGAAGGCTCCCATGAGGGTCGTCTGCAGCACACACACGAACCCACACTTCGGCTTCGACTTCTGTTCGGCGTCATAAATGCCGAGTTCGGCACTGTTCCTGAAGTCGGTACGGGCCTCTTCGCAGTAGATCCAGTCGGCTGTCGGATACGAGGCGAGCGCGAGCCCGAGGTCGCTCCGCGCGAGGTTGCCGGTCGATACCACCGTGTCGCCGGGTTCGGGGAGGCCGGAGTAGGTGATTCCCAACGGGGTTTTGGCGGTCGGTCCTGCCCACGGCTCGGCGAGCCAGACCTCGGCGGGTGGGTAGCTCTGGATGTCGAAGCACGAGCCCCGGTACGCCTGATCCGTGGCGGTCTGCGCGATCCCTTGCCGAAACTCCACCTGAGGGTCGACCAGCTGAGGGGCCGTCTCATCGGTCAAGAGAGCGGTCTGGGTCATGTCGATCGCGATTGGTCGCGAGGCGTAGCCCTCGCTGCTGGATCCATTCGCGCCGCCGACCGCGAGCGCCCGCACCGAGAGGTCGGTAATCAGGCCGTCGTTCGCCTCGAGGGTGGCCGCAGCGAGAGAGGCCGCGACAGCATCCTCCAGCGCCAGGGAACCAACATCGGCGAGATTCTCAGCGTCGTCGCCCGCCTTCAGTGAGCGCCACTGCCAGGGCCGGATGGTCGTCGTGCCGGCGGAACCCTCCGCGGTCTCCGACAGCGACACACGGATCGTGCGCAACACTCCCGCCGTCGGCAACGCCGTCGAGGCGGGGCTGATTCTTGCCATCGACACTTGCACGAAAGCCGTGCGCAACGCCGGGTCAAGGCTTTCGATGGTGAGAGTGACGGGCGCATCCGTCGCCAGGTTGACCGCCTGCTCGACGAGCGGGTCTGTCGGGACGCTGAGATACGCATCCGCTCCTGAGACGTCGCCGAGCGAGGCGGTGAGCGTGAGCGACTGAGCGGGCGCTGACGTGCCCGGTGGGCTGGCTCCGGCCGGTTGACACGGACCGCCCGAACCGGTCGATCCATCTGTCGATGGCGGCTGGATGCTCGCCCGGCAGAACAGCCCCGACCCCACCTGCACGGCCTCCGTGCCGTCGCGGTGCCACAGCTCAAGATCGACCTGGTCAGAGAGTTCGACCGAGACGAAAGACCGCAGGTCGGCCGCGACGCTCGACGGCAAGAACTCGCCCTCAGCCGCCGGAATGCGGTGCCACGGGCCGCGGTCGATCGAGACGTAGAGGTACGGATCGGGAACGTCGATCGACGACGACAGCACCCCATTGACGATGATCGCGTCGCCTGACCACCCGAGGTCGGCGCACTCTTCTGGCAAGGTGACCGAGATCGGTACCGACGGACCGTTGAGCCCACTCACGTCGTCGGTCACGCGAGGCAGGAAGGCCACGAGCGTGAGCAGGCCGATGGGCAGACCACTCAGTCGCGTTGCGAGGCCATCACGAACCTCACCGACTTTGCGGAGTTCAGGCCCGGCGTAGATCCACAACTCGTCGGCTGGATCGGCAGCTGCCACAACGACGTCGCAGCCCTCGACCGTTGCCGTAATGCGCTCAAGCCACGAGCTGGTCGGGAGCACGTAGCGCGAGGGGTCATCCGCGATGGCAAGCGAGGCGACGGGCGCCACCACGGGCGTTCCGGGGGTGAGCACGGTGTCGTACGAATCCACCCGCACGCTCGGCAGCAGTTGGTCGGGCGTCAACGCGAGACGGCCGGCGATCGAGGCCAGAGTGTCGCCGGGTGCTGCGCGCAATCGCGTGACGGGTGCCGGGGCATCCGTCGTCGACGTCAGGCGGGCATTGAGGCCCAAGTCGCCCGGCAGATCGAGCACGGACGTGGGCAGCAAGGCGGAGTGCGCCGCGGTGCCCGTGGCGGTAATCGCACGGGCGAGCAGCGGCCGATCTCCCGCAATCGTCGGAACATGATCGAGTTCGAGCGAGAGTGCGAACGAGCCGTCGCTCAGTTCTGTCTCTTCCACGTCGTGAATCGAGAGCACGAGTCGGTCGGCGTCCCAGAGTTCAACCGTGTCAATCGGCTCGGGCGACTGACCGTTGAGGGCCACACTGATCGTGCCGCCGCGCTCCACGGCGGGCGACGAAACCGCGGTGAGACTGAGCGGAAACGCACTCGGCGCCCGCTCTGCTTGCGCCGTTGGCGCGTCGAGGGGCCAACCGAACTTAGTCACGGCGACGACCCCCGCCGCGACCAGCAGGCTCATGGCAACCACCACGGCAGTCACCGCGAACCACGGCCGCTCGATCGCGGACCGCTGACGGTCGGTCGACACGGGCTACTCGGTCAGCGCGTACTGCACGCAGATACGACCGATCACGGTGGTGGTCGTGTCGATTGTCACCTCGATGTCGAGGAACCCCGCGTACGGTCCGCCATCGATGCCCGCAACGGCCTCGGGGCCGACAAAGGTAAAGACTCCGTCGACCTCGTCGAAGAAGAACGATCCCGTTGAGGGAGCCACATCGCCCTCTGAGGTGATGTAGGTCGACAACCACCCATAGGTCGGGTACGCGTCGCCATTGTGCGCCGCATAGGTGAACGAGATCGTGTCTCCCGCTTCGAGTGGGTACACATCGAGCGCGGGTTCAACCGTCAACGCGGGGTCGAGAAACAGGTCATAACCCTCGGTCGTCGCGGCCGAGCAGTCGAGCGCTCCCCCGGTGTCGGTTGATTCGCCCGCCGTCGTGCCGCCGTCGGCACCGCTCTCGGCAGGCGCGCCGGTCGTGCATCCGGCAAGAGCAAGGGCGCTCACGAGTGCGAGGGGAACGAAGACTGCGAGTTTCGACGTGGCCATGTCGCCAGTGTGTGGCGAGTTAGGTCACACCGACAGTGGGGTTGCGGCTTATTCGTTCTCGTTCGGGATGCTGCGCACACGCCGCGCGATCCCCACGCGTGACCCGGCCTGCCAGCGACGCTGAATCTCGGCAATGTACTTCTCGACCGTTTTGGTACTCACACCCACCTGTTGGCCAATCTCCGCATTGCCGAGACCATCAGCAACCCGCACCGCCACGGCCATGAGTTGCGGGGTGAGCGGTACCGACGGAGGCTCCAGCTCACCCGGAAACAGTTCGGCCATGCGCGCCGCGACGACGAATCGAGTCGCGGCGCCAAACGCCGCGAGCACGCGCGAGACATGGCCGCGCACCGTGTGCTCACTCACGTGCAGCGCCGCGGCAATCTCGACGTTGCGCAACCCGTCCGCCACCATGAGCGCGACGTCCCGCTCGCGCGGCGAAAGGCCGTCCCAGCCGACGCCGGCCTTGGGCGGTAGGCGACGACCCGAGGCTCGGAGCTCGCGCACCGCTGCCTGCCGAACAGACACGTGACCGGTGTTCTCCGCTGCGGCCGCGAGCGCGACAAGGCGTGCTGAGCCCGAGTCGGGGTCGGCGACCTCTCGGCGCGCTCGGGCCGCGAGCACTTCGGCTTGAGCCTCTTCGACGACGCGACCGTCAGTGCGCGCAAGATCGAGGGCGCGCTCGGCAAAGATGAGTGCGCTCTCCGGGTCGCCGGCGAGCAGCGCCGTTCGGGCGCAGATTCTCTGTACCGTCGAGGCCGCGATGGGGTCGTCGTCGAGCGGGCGCGCGAGCGCAGCCCAGGCCTCGGCCGCATCCCGATCGCCCTCGTCGGCGGCCACGGTCACGAGCAGTTCGAGGCAGAGTGCGCGGTCGACCGTCGTGAGCTGCGACACGGCGAGGTCACCGCCCGCCGTGAGCGCGAATCGGGCTGCGCGTCGGGTGTCGCCGAGAGCAACGAGACCGAAGGCCGCGAGCAAGAAGCACCCCCGCGTCAGGTAGTCACGCGGAACCGGACTCGCGGCGTCGAGGCCGTCGGCCAAGGCCCGCACCTGAGCGCGTTCCGCGGCATTGCCGCGCACGAGGATCTCGGTCGCCGAACGCAATTGGTGAACGAGCACGGGCGCGGTGTCGGGCAGCTCGGCGACAAGAAGCTTGGCTTCGGAGACGCGACCGCGAAACGTCAGAATGCGCACGGTCAGAATCTCGAGCACAGAACCATAGTCGTGAGCGATGCCATCGACCTCGAGGAAAGAACGACGGCCCTCGGGAGGCCCGGCGCGACCGTCGAGTACGGCAGCGCCCGCCGTCAGTGCCTCGTCTGCTCGATCGAGTCGGGCGCCGGCGAGTGCCGCCTCGGCAACCAGGTAACACGCGAACCGCACGAGGTCGATGTCGTCGCCCCCTACGTCGCCGTCGAGTGACGGCAGAGCGTCGAGAGCCTCGCGGAGGGGGTCGCCCGTCACCGTCGACGTGGGGGCCGTCGCCGACCAGCCTCCGGCGAGTCCGAGCGGAAAAGGTCGGCCCGCTTGCGCGAGGGCGCGCGCGGCGAGCGCCGTCACGTGAACCACGGCGTCGTCGGGCGGGCAGAGCGCGAGGGCAGCATCCGCCCTCTCGGCCGCGGTGTCAAACTGCGCCGCCATAAAGAGCGCGACACATTCGAGCGCGAGCAGATACGCCTGATCGGCCGGAGTCGCCGTGCGCGGGGCCCGACAGTAGTCAACGGCCGCGTCGGGCTCAGACGCGATGATCGCGTCGAGCACGATTGACAGATCGGCGCGCCGGGTCACCTCGACACCGACCGGCCGCGCGAGATGCGCTGGCAGCGCGGGCAAAAGTGCGAGCCGCGGTTCATGAACTGTTCGCGCACGATGGGGCGCTCGCAGCGCGGGCACGGCTTGCCTTGCTGACCGTAGGCGCGCAGTGAGTGGCTGAAGTAGCCCGACGCGCCGTTGACGTTGACGTATTGCGCGTCGAAACTCGTGCCGCCCTCGTCGAGCGCGCGGCGCAGCACGAGGCGCACCTCCTCGAGCAGCTCGCGGGCCTTGCGCGTCGAGAGCGTCTCGGTCGGCTGGTCGTAGTGCACGCGCGCCGCCCACAGCGCTTCGTCGGCATAGATGTTGCCGATGCCGCTCACGAGGGTCTGGTCGAGCAGCGCGCGCTTGACGGTCGTGCGCTTGCCCTGCAGTCGGCGCACGAAGGCGCGCTCGTCAAACGCGGGGTCGAGCGGGTCGCGCGCAATGTGGGCAACCTGGCTCGGGATGCTCGCGAACGGCAATCCGTATCCCGCCGCCGCGCCGTCGCGCGTCGGCAGCAGCGCGTCCACCGCCATCGACCCGAAGATGCGCTGGTCGACGAAGTCGACCCGCAGCGGGCCGTGCTGCGGATGCGTCAGCGAGAACCTGATGCGCGTGAGCGCCGCGGCCTCGGCCGCAGGGTCACGCAGCAACACTTGCCCGCTCATGCCGAGGTGGGCGACGAGGGCTTCGGCAGGGGCATCCGTCGCCGCGTCGAGGCGGGACGGATCGGTTTCGGCGCCCGAGCCTGACGGGGCGAGCGGCACCCAGAGAAACTTGCCGCGCCGAACCGCCCCGAGCAGCCGCGCCCCCGTGAGGCGTTCGATGAAGTCTTCGGCGGGGCCGTCGTGGCGTTTGAGCGAGCGCTCGTCGAGAACTTCGACGGCGGTGATCGTGGCGCCCGTAACGGCGGGGTGCAGGCCGTGGCGCACGACCTCGACTTCGGGCAGCTCGGGCACGGGGCGCTCAGCGCCGCGCTTGCAACACGGTGCACGCTTCGAGCGCGGCAGCCATTTCGGCCTGCTTCTTGCTCGTGCCGTCGCCCGTGGCGATGGCGTCGGCGGCAATCATGACCGTGGCGGTGAAGACCTTGGAGTGGTCCGGGCCGTTCTCGGCGATGGCGTAGACCGGGGCGGCAATGCCGAGAGCCGCGGCGAGTTCTTGCAGGGCCGTCTTCGGGTCCATGGACGTGCCGAAGCGGTCGGGGTCGGCCATGAGCGAGTCGACGAGCCGCAACACGAGCGCCGTCGCTTCGTCGGCGCCACGGTCGAGGTACACGGCGCCAATGAGCGCTTCGACCGTGTCGGCGAGAATCGACGACTTCTCTCGGCCTCCCGTGAGCTCTTCGCCCTTGCCGACCTTCAGGTGCTCGCCAAGACCAATCGACCGCGCCACTTCGGCGAGCGCCGCCGATGACACGAGCGATGCACGACGCTTCGCGAGGTCGCCCTCGGGCAAGTCGGGGTAGCTCTCGTAAAGCATGACCGTGACGGCCTGGCCCAAAATCGAGTCGCCCAAAAACTCCAAGCGCTCGTTGGTCGCGACTCCGCCGTTCTCGTAGGCCCACGAGCGGTGCGTGAGCGCCAGCTCGAGCAATTCGGGCGCGATTGTTACCCCGAGCTCACGCTCGAGGGCAGAACGATCATCTGACGGCGTCATGCCGACAGCGAGATCAAACGTCGGCGACCTTACGGCCCTTGTACTCCATGTACAGAGGCGTGCCAGCGGAGTCTTCGACCACGCGGGCGCGGTGGGGAAGGCTGTAGACAACCTTTCCGTTCTCGACGGTCTTCACCAGGGTCGGCACAGATGCCTTCCACTGCGAGCGGCGCGAGTTCGTGTTCGAACGCGACATCTTCCGCTTGGGAACAGCCATGGTGGTTCTTCTCTCTGTCAGACCTGCACGCGCGCGCGTGCCGGTGAGGTTGTGGGGTGCAGCGCAGCCCTAGTTTTCGTCAGCCTCGCGAGCGAGACCTTCGAGCGCCGCCCAGCGAGGATCGAGCACCTCGCGGGGCTCTCGCGGGCCGGCATCTACGAGGCGCTCACCGGTCTCAGGGTCGAGACCAGGGCAATCTTCGCGACACACCGGCTGGAACGGGAGCGACAGCACGACAGCGTCTCGAACCACCGGTTCACAATCCACGTGATCATCGTGAACCAGGTAGTCGTACGCGTCGTCTTGAGAATACGCGAAAAGTTCCTGGAATTCGACTTCGACCGCGAGCGTCACGGGGTCGAGGCATCGCACGCACTCGCCCACGGCGGTCGTGCGCACCGACGCTGAGACCAAGATGCCGTCGTGCAGACCCTCGAGGCGCAGGTCGAGCTCGAGCTCGGTGCCCGTCGTCACGACAGCGGCACCCGCTCCTAGCTGCTCAGGAACATCGAACGTCAGCTGCTTCTCGCGCATTTCGCCGGGGCGGTGCATCAGGTCGCGAACGTTCACGCGGTAGGGGTTCGTCGAAGAAGACATAGCCCCCCATCGTACCGCCGCGCGGCTGACCGACGGTCGGCGGTGCGGGTGCGGTTAACGTGAAGCGGCCGCGAGCATCCCTCGCCCGATCGCAAGAGGTGCCCGCGGCCACCGCAACGGTACGTCGCTAGTTCTGCGCAACCGCCGTGAAAGCGCCGTCATATGCCTGCAAGGCGACTGCGACTTGCTCGGGAGTCACGATGCACGGCGGCACGACGTGAATGCGGTTGTCGGCCGCGAAGGGCAGCACCTTGCGCGCCATGAGCTCTGACTTGAGGCGGCCGATGACGTCGGCACCCACGGGCTGGCGCGTGGCGCGGTCGGTTACGAGGTCGAGGGCCCAGAAAACGCCCAGCCCGCGCACCTCGCCGATCATGGAGTGCTTCTCGGCGAGCGCCCGCAGGCCGGGGCCGAGGTGCTTCTCGCCGATCATCGTGGCGTTCTCGACCACACCCTCGTCGGTCATCGCGTGAATCGAGGCGACGATCGACGCCATGGCGAGCGGATGCCCGCTGTACGTGAGTCCGCCCGGAAAGATGCGGTCGTCGAAGGCCGCCGAGATGCTCGGGCTAATCACCACGCCACCCACGGGCACGTAGCCCGAGTTGACGCCCTTGGCGAAAGCGATGAGGTCGGGGGCAACTCCCTCGGGGTTGACCGCGGCACCCTGCCAGGCGAACCACTCACCCGTTCGGCCGAAGCCGGCCATGACCTCGTCGGCGATCCAGACGATGCCGTACTTGTCGCACAGGGCGCGCACACCCGCGAGATACCCGGCGGGCGGGGTCAGTACCCCGGCGGTGCCCGGAACCGACTCGAGGAGAATCGCGGCGATGGTGCCGGGGCCTTCGGACACGATCGTGCGCTCGAGGTGCTGCAGCGCGCGCTCGCACTCTTGCTCGGGCGAGTCGGAGAAGAACTCGCTGCGGTAGGCGAAGGGGCCGAAGAAGTGCACGTGGCCGTAGGCGTATTCGTTGGGCATGCGCCGCCAGTCGCCCGTGGCGGCAATGGCCGCACCCGTGTTGCCGTGGTAGCTGCGGTAGGTCGAGAGCACCTTGTGCTTGTGGGTCGTGAGGCGCGCCATGCGAATGGCGTTCTCGATCGCGTCGGCACCACCGTTGGTGAAGAAGACCTTGGCGAAGCCCGGTCCCGCTTTCTCGACGATGCGCTTCGCGGCCTCGCCGCGCGCGAGGTTCGCGTGCGAGGGGGCCACGGTGGCGAGCTCAGCGGCCTGCTTCTGAATCGCCGCAACGATCTTGGGGTGCGAGTGCCCAATGTTGGTGTTGACGAGCTGGCTCGAGAAGTCGAGGTAGGTCTCACCGTCGTAGGTGAAGACCTCGCAGCCCGCGGCGCTCGCCACGACAAAGGGGTTGAGAGCGCCCTGCGCGCTCCACGAGTGGAAAACGAACTCGCGGTCGAGGTCATAGGCGCGAACGCCATCGGCCGGGTCGTGAGCAGGGGCGGTAGAGAGTGACCGGTTCAGAATGTCGGTCATGAATATCAGTCCTTGAGTCGAAGGAATGGGAATCTGCCCATTATCGCCGGTCAGGCTCGATTTCTTGCTCGCGCAGAAGTGCATTGCGCGACCTGATGAACTCTCGATGAACGCGCTCAACTCGCCACTACGTGCGAGTAGCGTGAGGTCATGAGCGTCGTCATCCCTACCGTCGCAATACTCGGGTTCATGGTTTTCGCTGTGGTCTGGGCCGCGCTCGACCGAGCCAAGAACCGCGAGCAGGTTCGCGACGAGACTCTCCGTGTCGGGATGGCACCGAACGCCGAACCCGGTCGCGCAGCCACGCGCGCTCAAGGTGTAACGGCATGGGCTCGCAGGTCTGACTCGTCTGGTCTCTAGAGCCTCAGTAGTGCCGGTATCTGCTCGCGGAACGGAAAAAAGCCGCGGGTGGCGTGCGGCCACGCGTGGGCATCCCACGGGCGCAGCACGCGCGTGAGCGTCACGCCCTCGGGGGCGAGGTCGCGCTCGAGGTGGTCGAGCGCATCGCGCACCGGGCCGATGGGCGCGTAGGGGGTCACGAGCTGGGTCACGGTGTGCACCTGAAGCCAGGGCAGAATCGCGGATGCCGTGATCCCGTCGAGCGCGCTAGCCTCCGCTGCGTAGTGCACGCCGGCTCGCTCGCGGCCATCGGCGAGCGCCCCGGCGACGAACTCGGCCACGAGCGGCGCGGAGCCCGGTCGCGACGTCGACCGCGGGCTCGCCACGGCCACGACCTCCGCGCCGCCCAGGTCGAGGCTCTCGGCGTGTAGGTCGTCGTCGTGCGCTAGAAGGGCGATGCGGCCGGTCGGCACCGGGTGCGGTCGCGGTGCCGGGCCGGGGGCGGGCAGCGGCGCGTCGTCGTCTACAGACGGAGCCACGGTCGCCAGCCCGCGCGGACTGAAGCGGCCCTCGGTGGCGAACTCGATGTTCTGCGTCGTGGCGAGGTAGGTCTTGCCGACCGTCTGCAGGCCCGCGACCCACCGCCAACTCAACGTGTTCGAGGCCGGGTCGCCATCGAGCAAGTGCCGCAGAAAGAAGTCGGCGCCGAGTTGCCAGGGCAGGCGCAGCGTGAAGATCCAGATGCTCGCGAACCACATGCGCGCGTGGTTGTGCAGGTAGCCGGTGGTGACCAGCTCACGCGCCCAGTCGTCGAAGCCCTCGATGCCCGTTCGGCCGGCGATCGCGTCGTCGAAGGCAGCGCGCTCGGCGGCGCTCAACGCGTCGAGCGCCGGCGCCACCGCGGCGGTGTAGCGCGTCCACACGCTCGGCCGCAGTTCGAGCCAGCCCTTCCAGTAGGTGCGCCAGTAGACCTCTTGCACGAACTTGCCCGCCGCGTCGAGCGAGTGCCGCTGAAGAACGGCCTCGACGATCTCGCGCTCGGTCACGAGGCGGTGCCGCACCCAGGGCGAGAGGGTCGAGACGTTCGAGCGATCCCCCGGACCGCGGTCGGTGTTGCGTTCGGCCGCGTAGGCCCGCCCGGCGCGGGGAACAAAGTCGGCGAGCCGGGCCAGCCCTGCCGCGCGCGTGGGGTCGAACGTCATGCGCCCATCGTGCGCCACGGTGGCTGGGAGGGGGCGGGATGCTCAGCGCGAGCATCCCGTGCCTCACACGCGCGCGGCCTTGTTGCCCTTCATCGCGGGGATGACGTGCTCGCCGTAGACGCGCAGCGTCTCTTCTTTGTTGTCGTGCTGCAGGTAGCCCGCGAACTGATCGACGCCGAGGTCGCGCAGGGCCTCGAGCTTTTCGATGTGTTCTTTCGCGGTGCCGAGCACGCAGAAGCGGTCGACGATCTCGTCGGGCACGAAGTCGACATGGTCGTTGCCGGCCTTGCCGTGGGTGTTGTAGTCGTAGCCCTGGCGGCCCGCGATGTAGTCGGTGAGCGCCTTCGGAACATCGCTGCTCTCGCCGTGCTTGGCCACGATGTCGGCCACGTGGTTGCCGACCATGCCGCCGAACCAGCGGGTCTGGTTGCGCATGTGGTCCCAGTCGCTGCCGATGTACATGGGGGCCGCGACGCAGAACTTGATCGACATGGGGTCGCGCCCGACGTTGTCGGCCGCCGTTCGTACGGTCTCGATCATCCACTTCGCAATGTCGAGGTCGGCCAGCTGCAAGATGAAACCATCGCCCACCTCGCCCGTGAGCTTGAGGGCGAGCGGGCCATACGCGGCCACCCACACCTCGAGCTCGCTGCCGTGGCTCCACGGCAACTGCAGCATCGAGCCGTTGTACTCGACCGCCCGCGAGTTGCCGAGCTCACGAATGACGTGAATCGCCTCGCGCAACTCAGCGAGCGTCGTGGGCTTGCCGTTCGTCACCCGCACGGCGGAGTCGCCGCGGCCGATGCCGACGATCGTGCGATTGCCGTAGAGCTCGTTGAGCGTGGCGAAGACGCTCGCCGTGACCGTCCAGTCCCGCGTGGCGGGGTTGGTCACGAACGGCCCGACCGTGATGCGATGCGTCTCAGCGAGGATCTTCGAGTAGATGACGTAAGGCTCTTGCCACAGGATGTGGCTGTCGAAAGTCCACACGTGACTGAAGCCATACTGCTCAGCCAGCTTGGCGAGGTGCACCGTGCGGCTGGCGGGCGGGTTGGTCTGCAGAACAGCGCCGAAGTCCATGGATGCTCGTCTCTCGTCTCTCGCGGGCTCAGACCAGGTACTGGCTCAGGCCGCGGCGCAAGTACTGCCCGTGCCCAGCCCGCCCGTGGAACTGGTCGTTCTGGATGACCACCGAACCCCGGCTGATGACCGTGTCGACCTTGCCGTCGATCTCGAAGCCCTCCCACGCCGCGTGGTCCATGTTCATGTGGTGCTTGCGGCCGGTCGGCTTGCCGTTCTCGTCAACGGGCATGCCGATCGAGGTGTGGCCGTTGGGGTCGTAGACCACGATGTCGGCGTCGGCTCCGGGCGCGATGACGCCCTTCTTGCCGTAGAGGCCGAACATGCGCGCGGGCGTGGTCGAGGTGATCTCGACCCAGCGCTCGAGCGTGATCTGGCCGGTGACAACGCCCTGGTACATCAAGTCCATGCGGTGCTCGACCGAGCCGATGCCGTTGGGAATCTTCGAGAAGTCGCCGAGGCCGAGCTCTTTCTGGTCTTTCATGCAGAACGGGCAGTGGTCGGTCGAGACCATCTGAATGTCGTTCGTGCGCAGGCTCTGCCACATGTGGTCTTGGTGGCCCTCAGCGCGCGAGCGCAGCGGTGTCGAGCACACCCACTTGGCACCCTCGAAGGCTCCGTACTTTTCGCTCACCGCGCCCAGTTGCTCTTCAAGCGAGAGGTAGAGGTACTGCGGGCACGTCTCGCCGAACACGTTTTGGCCGATGTCGCGCGCGGCGGCGAGCTGCTCGACCGCTTGCTTGGCGCTTACGTGCACCACATAGAGCGGAGCACCCGTGAGGTTCGCGAGCATGATCGCTCGGTGGGTCGCCTCTTCTTCCATTTGCCAGGCGCGCGCGACCCCGTGGTAGTACGGGTCGGTCTTGCCCTTGGCGAGCAACTGGGCGACGAGCACGTCGATGGCCGGGCCGTTCTCGGCGTGCATCATCGTCATGAGTCCGTGCTCGGCGGCCACCTGCATCGCGCGGAGAATCTGCGCGTCATCGGCATAGAAGACGCCCGGGTAGGCCATGAACATCTTGTAGCTCGTGATGCCCTCGTCGATGAGCTTGGGCAGCGCGGCGAGCGAGTCGTCGTCGACGCCTCCCACGATCTGGTGGAACCCGTAGTCGATCGCGCAGTTGCCGCCGGCCTTCTCGTGCCACGCAGCGAGCCCGTCGAACACCTTCTGGCCCGCCGTCTGCACGGCGAAGTCGATGATGCTCGTCGTGCCGCCCCACGCGGCGGCGATCGTGCCCGTCTCGAAGGTGTCGACGGCAGCCGTGCCACCGAACGGCAGCTCCATGTGGGTGTGGGCGTCAATGCCGCCCGGAATCACATACTTGCCCGAGGCATCGATGACCGCGTCGACGGATGCGGCCAGGTCGTGCCCGAGCAACGTCGAGCCCGGGGCGAGCACCGCCACAATCGTCTCGCCGTCAATCAAGACATCAGCCGCGCCGCGGCCCGTGGCCGACACAACCGTGCCGCCGGTGATGAGGGTGGTAGCCATTGTCGACTCTCCTTAGGGCTTGACCGTCGCGGTGTACGACTCGGGACGACGGTCGCGGTAGAACTGCCAGTTGTTGCGCACCTCGCGAATGACGTCGAAGTCGATGTCGCGCACGACGATCTCGGTCTGGTCTTGGCTTGCGACGTCACCGACGTAGTTTCCGCGCGGGTCGACAAAGTAGCTCGACCCGTAGAACGTCACAGCGAGGTCGCCGAACTCGTCGCTCTCGGTGCCGATGCGGTTGTTGGCCGCGATGAAGTACTGGTTGGCGGCGGCCGCGGCGGGCTGTTCGAGCTCCCACAGGCGGTTCGAGAGGCCGGGCTTGGTCGCGCTCGGGTTGAACACGAGCTGGGCACCGTTGAGGCCGAGCTCGCGCCATCCTTCAGGGAAGTGGCGGTCGTAGCAGATGTACACCCCGACCTTGCCCACGGCCGTATCGAACACGGGGTAGCCGAGGTTTCCGGGGCGGAAATAGAACTTCTCCCAGAACCGGTCGAGGTTCGGGATGTGGTGCTTGCGGTACTTGCCGAGAACCGTGCCGTCAGCATCCACGACCACGGCGGTGTTGTAGTACACGCCGGGCATGTCTTCTTCGTAGATCGGGAGCACGATGACGAGCTTGAGTTCTTTCGCGAGCTTCGCGAAGCGCTGCACGATGGGGCCGTCGGCGGGCTCGGCGTAGTCGTAGTACTTGGCGTCTTCGATGATGCCGAAGTACGGGCCGTAGAAGAGTTCTTGGAAGCAGATGATCTGTGCACCGTCAGCAGCGGCATCGCGCGCGAACTGCTCGTGCTTGGCGATCATCGACTCTTTGTCGCCCGTCCAGGTGGTCTGGGTGATGGCGGCCCGAATAGTGGTCATCGGTGGTGGTTCCCCTCTGCGACTGTGAACAGGGGTCAGTCTGCGCTCGCGCTGTTTCCGGCGCGTTTCGCCCACTGACGTCTCGTGTCACACGCTATGGCGCATCCGCGCAGGTGAACAGATGTGCGCGCACATGAGCACGCGGCGAGCGGCACTAGCGTGGGGCTCATGAGAATCGTCGTGCTCGCGGGTGGGGTCGGAGGCGCGCGTTTTGTGCGCGGGCTACGCGAAGCGGTGCGGCGCGCGCCCGCCGGGTCAGAGCTCGCCGACGCCTCGATTGACGTCATCGTCAACACGGGCGACGACTGGTGGCTCGCGGGCCTGCGCATCACGCCCGACCTCGACTCGATGCTGTACACGCTCTCCGGCCAGAACGACGAGGTGCGCGGCTGGGGTCGCGTGGGCGAGAGCGAACGCGTCTCGGGCGAGCTACAGGCCTATGGGGTGACTCCCGAGTGGTTCACGCTCGGCGACCTCGACCTCGGCACGCACATCGCGCGCTCGGCATGGCTGCGCGAAGGGCTCACGCCGTCTGACGTGGTCGCGCGGCTACACGACCGCTGGGATCTCGGCGGAGTACGCCTGCACCCCGCGACCGATCACGAGATCGACACCCACGTGTGGGTTGCGTCAGACACCGGGGCCGAAGAAGACATGCACTTTCAAGAGTGGTGGACGCGCTACCGCGCCCAAGTGCCCGCGCTGCGGTTTGAGCAGCGCGGGGTGGAGCGTGCGACTCCCTCCCCCGGCGCGCTTGCGGCTCTCTCGGCGGCCGACGTCGTGCTCATCGCGCCGTCGAACCCGGTGGTGTCGATTGGCACGATTCTGGGCATCCCGGGCATGCGCGATGCCGTGCTCGCGGCGAATGCCCCGATCGTGGGTGTCTCGCCCATCATCGCCGGATCCGCCGTGCGCGGCATGGCCGACGCGTGCCTCACGACGATCGGTGTGGCGACGGATGCCGCTGCGGTCGCCCGACACTACGGCTCCCGGTCTGAGGCAGGGCTGCTCGATGCGTGGCTCGTGGGCGTCGAAGACGAGTCGCTCGTGGCCGAGTTGCGCGCGGACGGCATCGCCGCCGCCGCGGTGCCTCTCTGGATGCGCGACCTCGACACCGCGGCCGCTCTCGCCGAAGCGACAGTCGAGGCTGCGCGCTAGACGGCGAAACTTCAGCGCCCCTGTTCAGTCGCAGTGGCTCCCCTGGGCGGAGTGGCCGCTCGCTCATAGAAATAGCATAGAAAGCGCATAGCTTCGAGGTCGACGGTGGGGTCTTGTCACCGCACGCGCTGCATCCGCAGCTCGAACCGAAGGAGTTCACAATGCGAAAGACGACCCGAACCATCACCACGCTCATCGCCGCCGGAACGCTCACCGCGTTCGGCCTCGCGCTCGCCCCGGCCGCCATGGCCGCGACGACGGCCACCGACTCGTCGGCGTCGAGCTCGACGTCGACGTCCGAGCGCGGTCGCGAGGGCCACGGCCCCCGCGGCGAGCGCCCGGGGCTCGAGACCGTCATGACGGTTCTCGACCTCACCGAAGACGAGCTGAAGGCGGCACGCGAGGCGGGCACGACGCTCGCTGAGCTGGCCGAGCAGCAGGGCGTCGAGGTCGCTGAGCTCATCGACGCACTCGTTGCCGACGCCGAGGAGCACATCACCGAGCACGTCGCCGAGGGCGACCTGACGCAAGACGAGGCCGAGGAGCGTCTGGCCGAGATCGAGCAGCGCATCACCGACCGCGTCAACGGCATCAAGCCGGCCGAGGGCGATCGCCCCGATCGTGGTGACCGCCCCGATCGCGGCGAGCGCGGCCCCGGCGGCCATGGCCCGCACGGCCCCGCCGACGAGGATGCTGCTGCCGACGAGTAGCCCCCGTCGCGGTTTATCGCCGCCGCACACTGATCCCCCGCCGGGCGCTCGTCGCCCGCGGGGGATCTTGTGTTTCGTCTACGGATTGATGTCGCGTGGCGACGAGCGTCGTCCCCTTGACGGCGCGGGTAATGTGGCGCGCAGAAACGACTGTGCAGCCCCGGAAGAGAGTCCAGAGCCGATGAGCGTGGCAACCGCAATGACTTTCGTCTCTATCGCCTTCGGCGCTGTCGTCGTCATCGCCATCATCGTGCGCCTCGTGGTTGGTCTCGCTCGGCGCCGTGGTCGTGCGGCTTTGCGTGACATCGGGGGCGCGTTGACCGGAGCGGGCAGCGTGCAGTCGTCCGCATATGGCTGGGCACCCGGCGCCCTCGCTCCGGCTGACCCGCCCGCTGCCGAGTGGCACGATTCCGAAGAATCGCGTGACAGCAGATAACGGCGACCTGCGCGAGTAGGGTAGGCGCACAACGTGTTGCGCCCGGTCTGGGGTGCGGCGTGGCGCCACTCGTGAGGTGCCCGACCCGGCGGGTTCAGCGTGCCCGCCGTCGCTCGGCCTGCCAGGAGCATCCATGACGGAGACCACCCCACAGAACACGCCCGTGCGCGCGACGGGCGCGCCGACCAGCACGACGGCGGGGTTTGTGCCCAGCGCGTCGGCGATCTCGCGCGCGCTCAAGCGGGCCGAGTCGGGCGTCACGCTCGACGCGACCGAAGCCGAGACGCTGCTGCACTGCCGGCATGACGACCTTGAGCGGCTGCTGACCGTCGCGAGCCGCGCTCGGGATGCGGGGCTCGAGAAAGCCGGACGCCCCGGCGTCATCACGTACTCACGCAAAGTGTTCATTCCGCTCACGCACCTGTGCCGCGACCGCTGCCACTACTGCGTGTTCGTGCAGACCCCCAACCAGCTCGCCGCGCAGGGCAAAGCGCCCTTCCTCTCCCCCGACGAGGTGCTGGAGATTGCACGCGCGGGCGCCGCGCTCGGGTGCAAAGAGGCCCTCTTCACGCTCGGCGACCGGCCCGAAGACCGTTGGCCCGCCGCTCGTGAATGGCTCGACGCCCGCGGCTACGACTCGACGATCGACTACCTACGATCGGTCGCGATTCTCGTGCTCGAAGAGACCGGACTGTTGCCGCACCTCAACCCCGGCGTCATGACCTGGCAAGAACTGCAGCGGCTCAAACCCGTCGCTCCGAGCATGGGCATGATGCTCGAAACCACGAGCAAGCGGCTGTTCGAGACCCGCGGCCTCGCCCACTTCGGCAGCCCCGACAAAGACCCCGAGCTGCGCTTGCGGGTGCTCGAAGACGCCGGCCGCAGCGCCATCCCATTCACGACGGGCCTGCTGCTGGGCATCGGCGAGAACTACGCCGAACGCGTCGACGGCATGTTCGCGATTCGGGCAACCTCACGGCGGCACGGGCACGTGCAAGAGGTCATCATCCAGAACTTCCGCGCGAAGCCGCGTACGGCCATGCGCGCCACCGACGACCTCGCGCTGCAGGAGTACGTCGCGGCCGTCGCCGTCAGCCGCCTCGTACTCGGACCGAGCGCGCGCGTGCAAGCGCCGCCGAACCTCACCGACGCCGAAGAACTGGGCCTGCTGGTTCGCGCGGGCATCGACGACTGGGGCGGCGTGAGCCCGCTCACCCCCGACCACGTCAACCCCGAGCGCCCCTGGCCGCAGATCGACGAGCTCGCGCGCCTCACGAGCGAATCAGGGTTCACGCTGCGCGAGCGTCTGACCGCGCATCCCCACTATGTGCGCGCGGAAGAACCGTGGCTCGACCCGCGCATCGTTCCGCACGTGCGGGCCCTGGCCGCAGCCGATGGGCTCGCAAATGAGGCAGCCGTGCTGCGGGGCATCCCGTGGCAAGAGCCCGACCCCGATTGGGCGAGCCGCGCCGGCACCGGGCGCACCGACTTGCACGTTGAGATCGACACCGAGGGTCGGCGCACCGAAACTCGCAGCGACTTCGACGACGTCTACGGCGACTGGGCCGAGCTGCGCGAAGCGACGAGCGGCGCTCGCGAGCGCACCGTCGCCGTGAGTACGGGCGTCGCGGCGGTGCTGCGTCGGGCCGAGGATGCCCCCGCCGGCTTGAGCGACGACGACTACCTGACCCTGCTGCAGGCCGACGGCGCCGACCTCGACGCGCTCGCCGACCTCGCTGACCGAGTGCGACGCGACACCGTGGGAGACGAGATCGGCTACGTCGTCAACCGCAACATCAACTTCACGAACGTCTGTTACACGGGCTGCCGGTTCTGCGCGTTCGCCCAACGGCGCACCGATGCTGATGCCTTCACGCTGTCGATGCAGCAGGTCGGCGACCGGGTCGATGAGGCGTGGGCGCTCGGGGCGACCGAGATTTGCATGCAAGGCGGAATCCACCCCGACCTGCCCGGAACGGCCTACTTCGACCTTGCGCGCGAAGTGAAGAAGCGCCAGCCGGGCATTCACTTGCACGCGTTTAGTCCGATGGAAATCGTGAACGGAGCATCCCGAACCGGGTTGTCGTTCGCCGACTTCTTGACTGCGGCGAAAGAGGCGGGGCTCGACACGATTCCGGGCACGGCCGCCGAGATTCTCGACGACGAGGTGCGGTGGGTGCTGACGAAGGGCAAGCTGCCCGCCGCCGAGTGGATCGAGATTGTCAGCACCGCGCATCGCCTGGGCATTCGGTCGTCGAGCACGATGATGTACGGGCACGTGGATGCTCCCCACCACTGGGTCGGCCACCTGCGCACCCTCGCGCGCGTGCAAGACGAGACCGGAGGTTTCACCGAGTTCGTGCTGCTGCCGTTCGTGCACGCGAGCTCGCCTGTGTACCTCGCGGGCGTGGCGCGACCCGGCCCGACGCCGCAAGAGAACCGTGCGGTGCACGCGGTCGCACGTCTGATGTTGCACGGCCGCATCGATCACGTGCAGACCTCGTGGGTGAAGCTCGGCACCGAGGGCACACAGCTCATGCTGCGCGGCGGGGCCGACGACGTGGGCGGCACGCTCATGGAAGAGACGATCAGCCGCATGGCGGGCGCCGACAACGGTTCTGAGAAAACGGTCGCTGAGCTCGAAGAACTGGCGAGTTCGATCGGACGCGTCGCGCGCCAGCGCACGACGACCTACGGAACGCCCGACCCAGAACGCGTCGCGGTCGCCCAGTCGCACCGAACCGAGGGCTACGCGGCCACGGGCCGGCGGCTCTCGCTCACGGTCGCCGAGGTGCGCTCGGGCTCGTGACGGAGCTCAGGCCCGCGGGCCTGCATGCCGGCGTGCCCTCCGCCCTGGGTGCCGCCTGCCGACCCGCCCGCCCTGCTCGCTGCAGGCCTGACTCCCTGCCCGCTTACCGAGCCGACCAATCCTTTCGCACGCCTCCCCAATCGAAGGAACTTTGGGAGCAAAGTCGTTGAAGGTTCCTTCGATTGGGGAGCGTCACGATAGGGATCCTCGACCCGGGATCACGGTCCACACCGCCGACCTGTGCTCACGGCATGAATCGCCAACCTGAGTACACGATGGAGACCTCAGCTGGTGGGCACGGCGGGTTGGGGGAAGCTCGCGGGCGCGTCAGATCGACGGCAGCTCGCGGGGGCGTCAGGCCAGCAGCAGCGCGCGCGTGCGGGGGCCGAGCAACACGACGCCAGTGTCGGCGAGGGCGGCGAGGGTCGTGAGTTGTTCGAGCGTGTCGACGTCGCGGCGCAGGCCGGAGTGCTCGCGCACGGTGAGTTCGACATAGCCCGCGTCGCGGTGCTGCTCGGCCGAGTCGGCGCCGAACCGCAATGAGTGCGGCAGCCCGGCGGCGGCGACGATGAGCGTCGTGCCCTCCCCCTCGGCGTCGGGCACGAAAGCCCAGTGGTGTTCGCTCGCCGCGACGAGGGCGGCGTCGAGGTCGGCTGGCTGCAGCGCCGGCAGGTCACCGAGCAAGACCGCGGTGGGCGCTGCGGGGTCGGCCGCCGCGATCCCCGCGCCGATCGCGACGAGCAAGCCATAGCCCGGATCGTCGACCACGCGCACTCCGTCGAGGGGTTCGGCGAGCGAACCGACGACGATGAGTTCGCCGACCTCGCGCGCGGCGCGGGCGGCGGCAACGGTGTCGAGGGCGATCGCGGCGGCGAGGGATGCCCGCCGGGCCTGCGCGTCAGCCCCTCCCCCTTCGGCAAGGCGACTCTTCGCGCTCGCGGCATCGCGCACAGGCACGATGAGCGACACGAGAGCAGACATCGGATCAGCCTAAGCCGAGAGCGCGTCGGCGATCAGCCGCTCGTCGGCGGGGGTTGGGTCGAGCAACGAAACGGGCGCGATCGTCGCGAGCACGCGACGCCACAGGGGTTGCGAGCGACGGAGTGATCCCAGCGCGAGGTCGAGGTCGTCACGTGCCGCGGGGCGTTCGACGGCACTGTAGGCGCGGGCCTCGAGGGCCGAACGCACGCGGTCGATCGCCGCGGCACCGTCGGGCGCAAGGCGCGACGCCCACGCGGCCGCGAGCTCGCGGGGCGTGCGGGTGTCATCGGCGGGCAACCCCAGGTCGCGCGCCGTGTCGCGGAGTTCGCGCCAGTGGTCGAGCGCATCCGGCGACCGGCGGCGGGCAGCGCGGCGACGCAGCCGCCACAGGCCCGGCAGCACGAGCAGCAGCACGAGCAGGCTGAGGGCGAGAGTGACGAGCGCGCGAGCATCCACGGGCACTCCATTCGACCCCGTGCCGAGGGCGCCGTCGAGCGAACCATCGGCGCCACCGTCAATGAGGTCACTGGGGTCGAGGGCTTCGCCGCTGGGGCTCGTGTCGGGGTCGAGCTCGTCGGGGTCGGGTGCCGCGGTCGCGTCGGGCGTGGGCGCAAGAGTTTCGCCCGTGACGGGGTCGATGGCCGGTTCTTCGCCCGGCGCCGGAACGTCGTCGGTCGCGTAGGCGGGCACCGCGCCACGCGAGGGAGTCGGCTCGAAGCGCACCCATCCGAGCTCGTCGAAATGCAGTTCGGGCCACGCGTGCAAGTCGTCGGTCGTCACGACGAACTCGCCGGGAACGTTCTCGCTCGCGGTTCCGGGCACGAACCCCACGGCGATTCGCGCGGGAATGCCGAGCGTGCGCGCCATGAGCGTCATGGCCGCCGCGTAGTGCACGCAGTAGCCCGCGCGGGCCTCAAGAAACACCGCGACGATCTCGGCACCGGTGCCGTCGTAGCCCTGCTCGACGGGGGCGTCTTCTGAATACACAAAGTCGCCGCTCGTGAAGAACCTCTGCAGCGCCAACGCTTGATCATAGGGCGACGGGCCGTCGGCACCCTCGGCCACTTGCGCTGCCGTGCGCGCGACGATGGGGTCGAGGCCCTCGGGCACCGCTCGATAGCGGTCGAGGCCCGACGCATCGACGGTGGCTGTGCGCAACTGCAAGGGCGTTGGTGACGCGACGAGGCTCTCAACCTGATACGAGCCGTTACGGAACGTGCCGTCGACCGTGCTCACCGTCACGCCCTCGGCATCGACCACCCACTCGCCCGTCAGCCCCGTGATCTCGACGGGCGCTGAGGGCAGCGGCACCCAGCGCGACCGCACATTCTGCAGTCGGATGCTCGTCGCCACTTGCTCGGTCGCCACCTCGCTGCCCAGCCACGACGGCGGACCCACCACGTCAGTCGCCGTCGCGACGCCGCCGATCACGGGCTGCACGCTTTGCCCCTCGAAGTCGGCGAGGTGCGAGAGAGTCAGATAGAGCCCCCCCTCGGCATCGGTCGAGTAGCGCAACGCCTCGACGGGAGTGTTGCGCCGCAGGTCGTTGCCGAGGTCGAGCACGGGGTTGACCCCCGCCACGAGTCCGCCCACGCCCGAGCCGGGCAGCGCCTCGCCCGCGATCACGGGAGGCAGCAGCGGCGGAACGAGCAGCGCGGTCACGAGCACCCCCGCCGCCACCCCGAGGGCGCGCGCGGCGGCCGCGGCTCCCCCGCTCGCGGCGGGGCGGTGCAGCGCGAGCACGAGCAGATAGGCCGCAGCCGTGGCGAGGATCGAGACGATCGGCAACAGCCCCGGCGCGAGCACGACGGGCACGGCCAGAATGCCCAGGAGCGGAATCGCCGCAAACGCCGGCCGGCGGCCGTGCACGAGCACGGCGTCGGTCAGAATCGCGAGGCCCGCAACCCCCGATGCCATGAGAAAGCGGATGCCGTCGTCGGCGACCGCAGGAATCGTCTGCTCGGCAATCGAGAGTTCACCCGCTCCGATCAGGAGGGCGAATCGCTCGGCCGTGGCCGGGAGCGGCACAATTCCGAGCAGAGCGGTGTCAGCCGCGAACAGCAGGGTCAGGGCGAGCACCGCCGCGGCGACCGCCGCCACGAGCGCCCAGGCGGCCGCCCATCGCCGCACGAGCAGCCGCACCGCGACGGCCGCCCCCACAGCCGCCGCCGCAACCACGAGCACGGCCGGGCCCCATTGCCCTTCGTCGAGCACCGCCGAAAAACTCGTCGACGCCGCAGCAACCGCGAGAAACCCTGCCGCGCTCAAGCCCGCCGTGCTGCGGGGCCGCACCGACTCACCCATTCGTGACCACCGCCGGCACCGCCCACTCGGTCAACGGCTCGGCATCGCCACCCAGCAGAGCAAGCCACGCGTCGTCGGGCGATCGCGTGATCGAGACGCGCGCCACGCGCCACCCCGCACGCTCGAACGCCGTGCGCACAGGGTCGGGGTCGAGCAGAGCATCGTCGGGGTTCGCTCCACTCGCGCGCCGCGAGGCGGCACGCGCGGGCTCGGCCGGGCCGGCGAGCAGGGCGACCGCGGGGGCGCGCGATGACCGCTGGGCGAGCATCCACCGCAGAGTCCGATCGTCGGGAGCGCCGGCGAGCACCACCACGGGTGTCGAGCCCGACAGCGCCCGCTCGTCAAGTTCGGCCGACGCCGTCGCGAGGGTCACGAGGGCAAGCTCGCCGAGCACGTCACCCACCGGGCCGTCGGCAATGGGCGCATCAGCGATGCGCTCGGTCGGCGTGACGAGCTCGACCGAGTATCCGCGCTCGGCCAAGTGCACGGCCGACGAAGCCGCCATGCGCACGAGCCACTCGAAGGTGGCGCTCGTGGCAGTTCGGCCTGCCGGCGCCGCAGCATCACGAGCGAGGCGAGCGTCGAGATACCCCCGTGACTGCGTATCAACGATGAGGCGAGCGTGCGGGCCCGCCTGCGGTTCGTCGTTGCGCACCATCAGCTCGCCCTGCCGCGCCGTCACGCGCCAGTGCACACGCCGCAGTGCGTCGCCGTCGCGATACTCGCGCGTCACGACATCGTCGTCGGCGCGCTCGCGCGAGCGCGACGTGCGCGGCCCGGCCTCGCTCGACGGGTCGGGCACCGGTCCGGGGGTGAGCGGCGTCACCTGCGGCAGCACGAGTTGCGCGACCATCGCGCGCGTGTCGACCACCCGCACGGCGAGCGCAAAGGGGTCACGGTCTTCGATCAACAGCGGGCCGACCGACAACAGTCCGCGGTGAGTCGGCCAATAGCGATAGCCAATGCTCGCGGGCCGCGAGGCCGTAACCTCGCGCAACCGCCCCGGGCCGGCGAAGCCCGGCACCATGGGCACACGCTCGACCCACTCGGCCGCGCGAGCGCGCCCACTCACGGTCACGCGCACCTGCACGGGCTCACCCTCGGTCGCCACGACCGGCTCGAGCTGCCGCGTCACGCGCACGCGCGGTCGAGAACTCGCCACCATGCCGAAAGCCAGGAGCGGTGCGGCGACGGCGATGGCGGCGATCGTCAGCAGCTCAGGGCGCTCGAACACATACGCGAGCACCCCGATGCCCACCGCGGCCACAAGGAACGCGATGCCGCGGGCCGTCAGCCGGGGCACAAGCGCCGCCTAGTCGCGCGCCATCGGTACCGGCACGGCGGTGGCCGCCACAATACGGTCGACCACCTCGTCGACGCTGCGCACCGTGCTGCCATCGGGATGCTGCGCGCGCGGCACAAGCACCATGCGGTGCGAGAGCACCGTGGTCGCGAGAGCGTCGATGTCGTCGGGCAGCACGAAGTCGCGACCATCGAGTGCCGCGCGAGCGCGACTCGCGCGCACGAGCTGCAGCGTCGATCGCGGGCTCGCGCCCAAGCGCAAGGCCGAATCGTCGCGTGTCGCCTGAACAATCGCAACGGCGTACCGCTCGACCGCGGGGCTCACGTAGACCTCGCGCACCGTTGCAATCATGCGCCGCAGACCAGCGACATCGACGACGGGCGTGAGCCGCTCGAGCGGACTCCCGTGCTCGCGGTCGCGCACCATGAGCGCTTCGCTCTCGGCGTCGGGATAGCCGATCGAGATACGGGCCATGAAGCGGTCGCGCTGTGCTTCGGGCAGGGCGTAGGTGCCCTCCATCTCGATGGGGTTTTGCGTCGCGACGACGAGAAACGGCGTCTCGAGGTG
>JAAFHT010000118.1 GCA_013297625.1 Actinomycetota bacterium
GGTCGGAATCGTCGGCGTGACGAGCCGGATTGACGTCGGCGGCGAGAGCGTAGGAGTACGGCGCGATGCCGCTGGGGGCGGGGATCGGCGTCACCTGCAACTCTGCGCGCACGGCAGCCCGTTCGACCGAGGCCACGATGGCGTCGAAGACGGCCTGCGGCGTCGGCTCGTCGGCCGTGGCGTGAGACACGTGTGCAGAATAGGCGCTGTTGCTAGGTTCGGTGCGTGAGACTCGCCGTTCTGCCCTCGCCCCCCGTTCTGGCCGCCTCGTGACGAGTCGTCGCCGGTGGGCCGCTCGCGCGACCGCACTCGTCATCGTGGCGACGGGCGCAGCTGTGCTGGGCGCCGCCGCTGTTGCGATGGCTGTTGCCCGCAATGTCGTCACGCCGCCTCGTCGCCGCACCTACGACATCGAGATACTCGCCGTCGATCACGATGCTCACACGGTCCTCTTGAGCCGAACGGCCGACACGATTGTGAACGGACGCTACAGCCTGTGGTTCGACGGCGATCGCGGGCACGCGCGCATCGGCGAGGTACTCGAGGCCGATGAACGCACAGTGTTGCGCCGGCTCGACAGTGTGCAGCGGGGTGACCTCGAGCGGGCATCCCACGGGCGGTGGGCAGGGTGGTGGTACCTCACGCCCGCCGACCTGCGGGTGCCGTTCGCAGAGGTGGGCATTGTGACTCCCGTGGGTGTGGCGCCTGCCTGGCACATCGCTCCCGAAACCGACAGTCACAACTGGATGATCGCCGTGCACGGTAGGGGAGTGACGCGCGCCGAGGGCCTGCGCGCGGTCGAGGTGTTTCGCGAGGCCAGGCACCACTGCCTGCTGATCAGCTACCGCAACGACGGCGACGCGCCCGCAAGCCACGACGGCCGATACGCGCTCGGCGACGAAGAGTGGCGCGATGTGCACGCAGCGATTGCCTTCGCGCGCGAGCAGGGCGCGCGCCGCATCGTGCTCATGGGGTGGTCGATGGGTGGGGCAACGGTGTTGCAGTGCATCACGCGGTCGACTCTTGCCCCACACATCAACGGGGTTGTTCTCGAGTCGCCCGTTGTCGACTGGATCTCGGTCTTGCGCTTTCAGGCGGCCGAAACCGGCTTGCCGCCGGCGGTGCGGGATGCCGCCCTCGCGATGCTGTCGTCAGAGCACGCGGCGCGCTGGGTCGGGCTTGCGCAACCGATCGACTTCGAGCGCCTCGACATCGTGGCGCGCTCAGCCGAACTGAGCATCCCGATGCTGTTGCTGCACAGCGACGACGACGGCTACGTGCCGAGCGACGGCAGCGTCGCTCTCGCCGCCGCGCGGCCCGACGTCGTAAGGATTGAGCGATTCACGGTTGCGCGCCACACCAAGCTCTGGAACTTTGACCCCGAACGCTGGAATCGTGCGATTCGCGTGTGGCTCGACGAGCAAGGGCTGCGAGCCCCCGACGTCACAACCGCAGCGACCACCGGCCGAACTGGGCGCTCGACTCGTCCACGAGCAACTGGGTCGCCGTCAGAGAAGTGATCCCCGTGGCGCCGCCAGCGAGCAACGGCAACGCAGGCCCGCCCACGCGCGGCATGACCGTGAGGCACAGCTCGTCGACGAGGCCGGCCTGCACGAACAGAGCCGCGAGGGTTGGGCCACCCTCGAGAACGACGCCGCGGAACCCCTGTCGACGCAGGTCGTCAAGAATGTCCGCGGGTGCGATGCGCTCGCCAGGCGTGGCCTCAAGCACCCGCACGGTTGCGGTCGGCGCGGTCGCTGTAGCCTGATCGGCGCCCGCGGCCGTCGTGATGATGATGACGGGCATCGTGCGGTCGGCATGCTCGTCGAGCCGGTGCCCCGAGAGGTCTCCGGTGGCCGACACGATTGCGAGGGCCGCCCGGCGTGGCCGGCCGAGACCTTCCCTCCGCACCGACTCGGCGCCCACGACAACGACATCGGCAAGCTCGCGGATGACCCCGAGAATCATGCGGTCGGCGCCTGACGTGAGCGACTCCGAGGTGCCGTCGGGCCCGGCGGCGCGGCCGTCGAGCGTCGACACGAGGTTGAGCCGCACAAAGTCGGGGAGGCGCGGCGCGTACCAATCGAGCAGGGTGGTGCGGGCATCCGGAGCATCGAGGTCGATTTCTCCGCCCGCGGCGGGAATGACGCGGCGCAACATTACGCGGCCATCTTCGCGAGCACCTGGCGCTTGACGCGCCACAGCATGCCCGACATGCCGTTGAGTCGCAGAGGGCTTACGGCGCCGGTGAGCCCGAGCATGAGCGCAAAATCGTCGGGAACAGCGAGAACCTCTGCGGCAGAGAGCCCGCTCAGTCCCTGGGCAATGATCGACGCGAAGCCGCGCGTTGTTGGGGCCTCAGCCGGTGCCGTCACGTGCACGTCGACGCGACCCGTGGGCGCAACTTCGGCGATGAAGTAGACGGGCGACTGGCACTCTTCGACGCGTTCGAGCAGTTCGGGATGCTCGCGATACTCATCCGCAACCGCAGGCAGCTCGTTCGAGAACTCGAGCAGTAGCTGCAGCCGGTCGGCCTCGCTGAACGAGAGGAAGTCGTCGCGAATCTCGGCGAGTGAGGCGGGAAGGTCGGTCACGCCGTCAACGCTAGCGGCACGGCGTTCGTGCATCTGTGCCCCGGTAAACTGGTGACCACCGCCCATCACTCATGACCCGCACTCCGGCTGGGCGCCGCGTGATCTCACGCGAGTGCGATAAGCCCGAGAGCGAACGATGACGGTGCACCCTGGGACGACCGCGGCGCGGCTCACCGACCGGCAGCCGGGCATGACCGCTGCAGAACTGGTCGGTCACCTCACTCCGCCGCCGCAGTTCGCGACGGCAAGCCTCGAGAACTACGTGCCTGACCCGCGCTACCCCTCGCAGGCCGAGGCGGTCGAGGCCATGCGCACGTTCGCGGGCGAGACTGAGGCGCCCGCCCGGGGGCTCTTCTCGCGCAAGTCGTCGGCGCCCGTTGCCAAGCCGGGCATCTATCTCGACGGCGGCTTCGGCGTTGGCAAGACACACTTGCTGGCCGCACTTTGGCACCGCACGCGCGGCCGCACCTACTTCGGCACGTTCATCGAGTACACCGCGATTGTTGGCGCGCTCGGCTACCGCGAGGCCGTCGCACACTTTCGCGGTGCAACGCTCATCGCGATTGACGAGTTCGAACTTGATGACCCGGGCGACACCATGGTGATGTCGCGGCTGCTCGGCGAGCTGGTCGCGAGCGGCACGCGCATCGCGGCAACCTCCAACACTCCGCCGCATGCGCTGGGTGAGGGTCGCTTTGCCGCTCAAGACTTCTTGCGCGAAATCAACGCTCTCGCCGACCGCTTCACGACCGTGCGCATCGACGGCGAAGACTACCGAAAGCGCGATATCGAAGGTCACGCCGTAGCGCTCACGAGTGATGAGTTCGCCGCGCGAATCGAGGCCGAAACAGGCTCGGTGACGGTCGACCGGTTCGCTGACGTGCTGGCGCACCTGGCCACCGTGCACCCGAGCCGATACGTCGGCCTCATTCGAGGTCTCGATGCGATCGGGCTCACCGACGTCGAGGTGCTGTCGAATCAGACGGATGCCCTACGCCTCGTCGCTCTCGTCGACCGGCTTTACGACGCTCAAGTGCGCATCCACGCCACGGGGGTGCCGCTCGATCAGGTGTTCCCCGACGACATGTTGAGTGGTGGATACCGCAAGAAGTATCTGCGGGCCACCTCCCGCATGATCGCCCTCACGACCTCGTAATCTGGACCAGGGGAGGTTTCATGGATTCTGCGCAACCGCACGCGGCGTCAACGAACGCACCCCTCACGAGCGCCCAGCGCCGTTATCGCGATTCACTCTGGATCGAGCGCATTCTGCGCCGTGAGACGGTCGGCGGCATTCTGCTGCTCGCAGCGACGGTGCTCGCCCTGATCGTCGCGAACTCCGGCTGGGGTGAGGCCTACTTCAGCCTGCGCGACACCTACCTCACCATCGGGTTTGGCGACGCGTCGTGGAAGATCTCGGTCGGCCACATAGCCGCCGACGGCCTCCTCGCGATCTTCTTCTTTCTGGCGGGGCTCGAACTCAAGCGCGAGTTCATTGCTGGCGAACTGCGTGACCCGCGAAAGGCACTCGTGCCGGTTGTCGCGGCCATCGGTGGAGTTGCGCTCCCCGCGATCATCTACGTCATCGTCACGCTCGATGCGGGCACTGAGGCGCAGCGCGGCTGGGCCATCCCGGTCGCCACCGACATCGCCTTTGCCCTCGCGGTGCTCGCGGTCGTGGGCACCTCACTCCCGCTCGCGCTGCGCACGTTCTTGCTTACCCTTGCCGTCGTCGATGACCTCATTGCCATCACGATCATTGCGTTCTTCTACACGACTGATCTCGCTCCGGCCTTTCTCGTGGCGTCGTTCGTGGGGCTGGCGATCTATGCCGTTATTGCCCAACGATTCCAAGAGTTCTTCCGTGCCCGTGAGACCGCCGCCTGGTTCATCTTGATGCCGATCGGCCTGTTCGTCTGGTTCTTCATGTACGAGTCGGGCGTGCACGCGACGGTCGCAGGCGTTTTGCTCGCCTTCGCTATTCCGGTGAGGGCAAGGGGCGGAGACGACGACGGGCTCGGCCCCCGCATGGGCCTTGCCGAATTGTTCGAGCACCGCTACCGCCCCGTGAGTGCCGGCATCGCGGTTCCGGTCTTCGCCTTCTTCTCGGCGGGCGTTGCCGTCGGTGGCTGGAACGGACTGGTGGATGCTGTCACGAGCCCCGTCGCCATCGGCATCATGCTCGGCCTCGTGGTCGGCAAGACCGTCGGCATCACCGTGGCCACCTGGCTCGTGACGCGCCTTCCGGGCGTGTCGTTGCCGCGAGGCGTGCGGTGGGTCGACCTCATTGGGCTTGCGCTGCTCGC
>JAAFHT010000128.1 GCA_013297625.1 Actinomycetota bacterium
ACGCATTCCGCAATTTCTCCCGTGGTATTTGCGAGTGGCAATCGCCGTCGGTGGCGGCTTCGCCACACTCTTTCCGTGGGTCATCGTTCCCATCGCTCGCTGGGTGCTGCGTCGCATGGTTGGGCACTTGATTGCGGATGCCCGCCCCAAGCAACTCGGTGCCGCGATCGCTCGCATCCGAACCCCCGGCATTCGCCTGAACCTCAATCTGCTCGGCGAAGCCGTGCTCGGCGACGGTGAGGCCGACCACCGGCTCGCTGGCACGCGCGAGTTGCTCGCCCGTGATGACGTCGACTACGTGTCGATCAAGGTGTCAAGTGTTGCAAGTCAGTTGTCGATGTGGGCGTTCGACGAGACGGTGGATCGGGTGGTGGAGCGGCTGCTTCCGCTCTATACGCTCGCCGCCCAGTCGGCATCGCCCAAGTTCATCAATCTCGACATGGAGGAGTTTCGGGATCTCGACCTCACGGTCGCGGTATTCACGAAGCTGCTCGAGAAGCGGGAGTTGCAACGGCTCGAGGCCGGGATCGTCTTGCAGGCCTACCTGCCCGATGCGCTGCTGGCGTATCAGGGCCTCACGAAGTGGGCTACCGCTAGGCGCAAGGCCGGAGGTGCGGGGATCAAGGTTCGGCTCGTGAAGGGAGCGAACCTTGCTATGGAACACGTGGATGCCGCGATACACGGTTGGCCGCTCGCGACCTACGACACCAAGCAGCAGACCGACACCAACTACAAGCGCGTGCTGGACTGGGCGCTCACTCCTCAGCGCACCGACGCCGTTCGCCTCGGGGTTGCTGGCCACAACCTCTTCGACATCGCGCACGCCTGGTTGCTCGCCAAGCAGCGCCGGGTCGACACTCGCGTCGAGTTCGAGATGCTGCTCGGCATGGCTACCGGCCAGGCGGAGGCAGTGCGCCGGGATGTCGGCGGGCTTTTGCTCTACACCCCGGTCGTGCGTCCAGCCGACTTCGACGCCGCGATCAGCTATCTCGTGCGCAGGCTCGAAGAGAACGCGAGCACCGAGAACTTCATGTCGGCGGTCTTCGAACTCGACAACCCCGAGCTGTTCGAGCGTGAGAAGAACCGCTTTCTCGCTTCGCTCGCCGACGTCGATGACACTGTTCCGGTGTCCAAGCGCCGCCAAGATCGCGGGGAAGTGGCCGAGAAGGCATCCCTGATCTTTGCCAACGAACCCGACACTGACCCGGCGATCGGGGTTAACCGGGCATGGGGACGCGCAATCCTCAAGCGCTCTGTTGGCTCGCGGCTGGGGGCTGGGACCGTCGCGGATTCCGCCATCACGAGCGCGGCCGAGATCGAGAAGCTTGTGGCGTCGACCCGTTCCGCTGGCGCTACGTGGGGTAAGAAACCAGCGCTTCGTCGGGCTCGCATTCTGGCGGATGCGGGCGACGTGCTCGCAACCTTCCGCGGCCGCCTGATCGAGGTCATGGTGAGCGAGACGGGCAAGACGCTCGCTGAGGCCGACGTCGAGGTGAGCGAGGCCGTCGACTTTGCGCGCTACTACGCCGCGCGTGCCCCAGAACTTGAGGGCGTGGAGGGCGCGACGTTCGTGCCGTCGTCCCTAACGGTCGTGACTCCGCCGTGGAACTTTCCGATAGCGATCCCGGCGGGCTCCGTGTTGTCCGCGCTCGCCGCAGGCAGCGCCGTCATCATCAAGCCTGCCCCGCAGTCGAAGCGCTCAGCCGCCGTGCTGGTTGAGGCGCTGTGGGAGGCCGGGGTTCCGCGCGACGTGCTGCGGTTTGTCGACGTCGCAGAGGGGGATCTTGGCCAGCAGCTCATTGCGCACCCGTCGGTCGATCGCGTGATCCTCACCGGTGCGTGGCAGACGGCTCGACTGTTCCGATCGTGGCGCGCCGACCTGCCGCTGCTCGCCGAAACGAGCGGTAAGAACGCGATCATCGTGACCGCGTCGGCCGACCTCGACCTTGCCGTGGCCGATGTCGTCAAGAGCGCCTTCGGCCACGCTGGCCAGAAGTGTTCGGCGGCATCCCTCGTGATTCTCGTCGGGTCCGTCGGCACGTCAGAACGCTTCCGTCGGCAACTCGTTGACGCGGTGCGCACGCTTCGAGTCGGGATGCCCCACGACCCGGTCACGCAAATGGGCCCGCTCATCGAGCCGCCCGCCGGCAAGTTGCTCACGGCCCTGACCACACTGGACGAGGGCGAGAGCTGGCTAGTTGAACCGCGCACGCTTGCCGACACCCTCTGGACTCCTGGGGTGCGTGACGGCGTCGCGGCGGGCAGCGCATTCCACCAGACCGAGTACTTCGGGCCTGTGCTCGGCATTATGACGGCGTCCACGCTTGCCGAGGCCATTGCGCTGCAGAACGCGACGGACTTTGGGCTCACGGCGGGCATCCATTCGCTGGATCCGCACGAGGTGGAGATGTGGCTGCACGAGGTGCAGGCCGGCAACCTCTACGTGAACCGCGGCATCACGGGCGCGGTCGTGCAGCGCCAGCCTTTCGGCGGCTGGAAGCGCTCGGCCGTCGGCGCCGGGGCCAAGGCCGGCGGACCCAACTACCTCATGACCCTCGGCCAGTGGGCTCCGGTCGCTGTGTCGAAGGGCGATGACCTGCGCCTCGACTCCCTCGACGCGCACGTCGCCTCCGTGATCAAGAAGGCGCAAAACGCGATCGAGTTTGACGACTTCAGCTGGGTGCGCGCTGGCGCAATGAGCGATCAGGATGCCTGGACGGGCTTCTTCGCGACCCCTCGCGACGTGAGCTCACTGGGTGTCGAACGCAACGTGTTCCGCTACCTACCGACCGATGTGATGATTCGCCTGTCGGAGGGGGAGCCGCTTGCGGCGCTCATCCGGTTGCTCGCCGCCGCCGCTCGCGCCAACGCAAGGGTGACAGTCAGCACCGCGCTGCTCCTGCCGGAATCTTTCATGACCGCGATCGCGAGCGTGCTGCCCCCGATGCGCGTTCGCGCGGTGCGGGTCGAAACCGACGAGCAGTGGCTGGCCGGGGTGACGCGTTCCGGCCTCACGACCGCCCGCGTTCGGCTCGTGGGCGGCAACCCGCTCGCGCTCGCCGAAGCGCTTGACGGCGACCCCGACGTGGCGATTTACGCCAACCCGGTCACGACCGCCGGTCGCGTAGAACTGCTGCCCTTCCTGCGCGAGCAGGCCGTGAGCATCACGGCCCACCGCTTCGGAAACCCCGACCTCGGGATGCTCGGGGTGCGGGTTTAAGCGTCGGCAGTTGCCGTTAGCGCGCGGAGGCTTCCCTCTGGAATGCGGTAGGGGCGGTCCATCACGACTGCAATAAGCAGGGCAATCAACAAAGCAAACAATGGCAAGAATCCAACAAGGTGAATAGTGCCGAATTGCCTAATTAGCGAACGATCCATGAGCTGACCTAGGGCACTGTAGCCCTGAGTGAGTCCAATAGCGGTGAAGACAATCATCGATGTCGTCATCTCGCGCACTTCGCTAGATCGATAAATGTACTCGATACCGTCCACTGTGCGTGGCAGCCGTCGCAATTGGATGAAAGTGATCGCCGACGCAATCACGCTCGCGGGTCCAACAAACACGCCAACTAGCGCAAAAGGCTCTTCATCTAAATCAGTTCGACCGGAGATGAGCTCCACCGCTAGCGCGATGCAAATTGCCGCGCAGATCGTGAATCCGATGAGCCACAGAATGCGAAAGAAGGGTGGCAGTAACTCGTGGATCCGGGCCCTGCCGCCTGCGAGCAGGGCGCTGGTCTCCGATCGTTGAAGGTAATGCCTGTTGCCCACCAGCGCTGTCCCGACAAGAAAGACGCTTAGGAAGGCCCCAAGCGTGGCTCGTTGGTCTAAAAATGGCGCCACCGGAAAAGTCACGATTGCAGAAACGACCGCTACAGCAAGCAGAGACCGAAACCTCTCGTCGAGCCTGTGTGAGAACTCGGCTTCGAGCATTTGCCGTGTTCTCACTGACCACGTCATGAAAAGCTCTCGTTGCAGTCGGGCCACGGCTGCCACAGCGCTCTTTGAGCGCCGAGTCCAGGCAATTGCGCCAAGCACGACGAAAACGATCGGCACCACTAGCCAATAAAGGTGGTCAACGATGCCCATCACTGCTCCCGTTCGCGTCCCGCCAAGCGTAGCGACCTAGAGCATCCCTCGACTAATCGTCGAGCGCAGCCTTCACGAGGTCGACTGCGAGGTCGGTCGGATACCCGAGACCACGGATGCGATCCGCATACGCGCGGGCCGCGAGTTGCGCTTGTTGCTG
>JAAFHT010000025.1:0-20775 GCA_013297625.1 Actinomycetota bacterium
AGGCGTTCTTCGGCTTTCGCCAGACACGCCAACCCGTCGCCACCGCGACGCTGTTGCCATAAATGAGCGTGGGGTCGACGCCCTTGGTGCGCGGCACGATCGATGTGCCGAACATGTCAGTAGTCTCCGCCGACCACGAGCAGACGCCACGCCGTGTTCGCTGCGGGTGCAGCGTGGTTGGTGACGAGGATCGTCCAGCCCGCGGGGAGCCGTAGGTTGACCGCGATGTCGAACGGATTGATTGCCGTAGATGCGTTGTCCGCCGCGGTCGCGGGCAGCGCCATCTCGCCAATCAGCCACGTGTTCGCGCTCGTGACTGCGCCGCTCGCAACCGAGGACACGAACACGCGCGCGACCGTGGCCGTCGTGGTCGTCGGCGTGGTCGCAGTCGGGACGAAGCGCACGTACTCGACGAACGAACCGTTCGACGCGTCCGCGGTGAACGCCTTGAAGATATCGGTCGCGATCGTGCCGCCACCCTGCGAGGAGGTGTTGGCCGCCGTGACGAGCGCGGAGCCAATCGCACCGTTTTTGGTGAATTGGGGAATGCCGTTTCCAGCCATGATTTACCTGCTCACTGGGGGACGCGGAGGGATGCGAATGCGATGGTCAGTCCGATGTCTGCGACGGCCTGGGCAGGCTGGAGACAGATGACTTTCTTGGCGCCAGCGGAGAAGCTCACGAGCGCGCCAGCGTTGGACGAAGAGAAGACCTCGACACGGTCGAGCGTCGTGCTCGATGCCATGACGCCTTCGCCGATCTCCCACTCCGCGCCGCGTTCGATGAGGTAGCGAACGTTCGAGCCCGTTGGGAATGCGCTCGTGAACGTCACGTATCCGGCAACGGCACCGTCGAGGGTGACAGTGCCGGTACCGGTCGTTGTGGTCGTCTCGTAGACGCGGTCAGCGTATAAGGGCATGGCCGTTCACCTTTCAGGCGACGAAGAGGCCGTAGGTCGCGTCAATTGAGACGACGATGTCGCCACCGTTCGTGGTAATCGGGTAGTTCGGCGTCGTGTTGATCGCCGCTTCGCCGTGGTGGCCGATCGCGATACCGCCCGAGAGCGCGGAGACCGCGAGGGACCGCGCGCCGATCGTTGCGGGAGCCGTGAGGGTCGCGACGATGCCGTTGGAGAACACAATCGTCGCGCCGGAAGCGATGCCAGCCTGGAGCGGCTCGACGTTGATCGTGGTCGCCGACGTGGCCGCCGCCACAGTGCAAATCACCTGGATGCGACCGTCGTAGAAGAACAGCCCGATATCCGTCGCGGCGGAGCCGGAGGCCTTCGCGACCATGTGGCCGTGGACCTGACCGCCGGAGAGGTCGGGGACCGCGGAGAACGTGAGCGACGCGCTCGGCTTCACGACGCCGGCCGCGACCGTGGTCGTGGGGATTGTGTAGTTGGAGCCGATGGCCGCGCCGTCGTAGTCTTGGCGGTTCGCGCACTTCGTCAGGTTGATGACGCAGCCGCCGCTCGTGTACGCGCCGCCGGCAGAGACGTCGAGGCTCTCGAGCGTGTTCGTCTTGAGCGTGAACGTGTTGGCGGTCTGACCCGCAACGATGGCGAGTTGGTTCACGCCGACCGAACCGCCGACGCCGCGCACGAGCACGAGGTCGCCGTTGGCAAAGCCGTGTGCGGTGCTCGTGATGACCGCCGGGGTCGCGTTGGTGACGCCCGTGATGGCCTTCACGGCGGTGTCGGTGAGGGTGCCGTCGAGGCGCAGGAGCGTGGCGAGAAGCCCGCTTGCGGCGTCCATGTCGAGGTTGGCGCCGGCGTATCCAGCGCGGCCGCCGGGGAGAATCGCGAAGCTCATGGGGTTGGCCTTTCGGAAGGTGGAAACGAAAAGGCCGACTCACCTCGTGGGGTGGCCGGCCTTGGTTGTTTGGAGTAGGGAGTCGGAGCTACGCGCTCGCGGTCATTTCAGGACTAAGCCATTCCTCACGCGCGAGGCTGCGCTCGATGCGCCCCTCGCCTGCGCAGAGGTCGCACGTCCAAGTCTCGGAGCGCGTGGCGACGAGCTTGCCCTTGGAGAACTGGCGCACGATGCCGAGATCGCGCACCGGTCGACCGTCGCAATGCGGGCAGGTGGAGAGCTCGGTCACTGACACCTCACCCCATCGCACTTCCGCAGCGACTCCACGTCGACGGCGTACGACAAGCAGCCCATGGGGAGGTCGCGCAGCGTGAGAGTCTTGCGAATCGCGTCGGGGCAAGTCATCCCCGACCGCGTCGGCTTGGCCTCCGAACACCCGAGCCGCGCAAGGTTCTGGCACACCGCCTCTGCCGAGTCGTTCGTGGGCAAGATGACGGGCGGGAGGTTGTGGCAGGAGGACAGGATGAGCATGAGCCCGAACAGCACCGCGAACATGAACGCGATACCGGCGGCGACCCAGAGGGCGTCCTTTTTCACGTTGGAGAGGTTCAGCATTTGACGGATCCTCTGTAGCGAGACGCGGGCGCGCTGATTTTGTTATGCATCACGAGCACTTGCGCCATTTGACGGGCATTTGATTAGAACACCCCCGTAGGCAGCACTGCGGGCACAATCCAGTGGGTGACGTCGCTCGACTCGAGCACCTCTTCCGAGATGCGCGCGAGACCGTCACGACCCCACGACGTGCCCCAGGAATTGAGCACTTCGATGACGCCGCCCTCGTAGTAGCCGACGCACACTTGATAGTGCCGCCCGAGCGCGCGGCCCGAGGGCGCGCGGTAGACGTCACTGCCGTCGTAGCGGTCGTAGGCTTCGTCGACCGTCATCGCGAAGCACGGGAAAAACCCATTCGCGAGCATGCGCCGGACTTCGTCGCATGCGCCTCGGCCAGGGGTGATGCGGTGATGTTGCGCGAGCACACCGTCGGCGCCGGCCTGGATGACGTCGAGCGGCGGCTTCGTGTCGATGTCGGCGACGGAGAATGGCCAGCGCTCTTCCGAGACGAGGCCGTAATCTTCAGTGCCTTCGATGGCTCGGGAGGGAGAGCATCCGATGTCCAGGAGCGGCGCTTTGCGATCGGTCGTGTCGACCATGCGAGCGAAATCGTAAATGGCCTTCGCGCTCGGGACGATGCGCCTACCTACCGTCGCGCTGCGCATCTCCACGCTCGCGGCGAGGGCTTGCCCAACGCACGAGGAGGTCACGCTTTGGTCGCGGGGGAGTGGCACGATCGCAGGGTCAACAGCCCACGTGAAGGTGGGCGGAACCGGGAACGCGTCTCGCCGAAGCGCGCGCGAGTTGTGCGCCACGAGCTCCGCGTCGTGGATGTCCCGCGGGTCGGGGAGGAAGCCGAAGGAGTGGGTCATGCCATCACCCAAGGCGGCGTAGGCGGACCACCCGACAGCCACACGCACACGCAAATGAGCGCGAAGGTGAGGAGGTGGGTCATTCGATGATCTTCCAGATCGACGCCGCAATGCAGAGGAAGGCGCAGGGGAGCATGGTGAGCGCGAGCCAAGTGTGACCAGCGTCACCGACCAGGCCTGCGCCAACGAGGAACGCGAGCGATGCTGCGAACAGCGAGCCACTCACCTCCCACCATCCTTGAACCCACCAAGCTCACGAAAGTGGCATTCGACGTTCTTCGAGAACGCCACCTGGTCACGCTCCGCCGCTCTCTCCGCGGCGACCTTCTCGCGGCTCGCCTTGAGTAGCTCGCGCATGGGCTCGTCGAGGGCGTCGACGATGCCGCAGATGCTGCGGACCTCGGCGTCGGAGCGGTCGGCGTTCGCCACGATACATGTGGCATTCGCAACGTCCAGGACGCCCCGCGCAAAGGCCTTACCGAACGGCGTGCAGGACTGCGAGGCGCTCACGAGGAGCAGGGCGAAGAACGAGAAGAGCAGCCACGCGAAAGCTTCGCGAGTCGCGCGGGTAAGGTGAGGGTTTCTCATGGTTGCCTGTCGGGATAGATGAATGTAGGCGCCGGACGACTAGCGTCGACGGTGTCGTGTGTGGGGTCCAACATAGTCACGGTCAGACATGCCGTGAGCGAGCTCGTGACGATGACACCCAGCACACCCACGAGCACCGGTCGCCACGAGCGACGGAACCAAGGGAGGATGTCCGCCTCCGGAACCTTCGTGCGCACGTCGGTGAGCACGTCGTGGTCGCGTTGCGCACGACGCACGAGGTAGGCCGTGCGCTCGTCTTGGTTTTTGGCGTGTGCCTCGGCGCGCTTGGTGGCTTCAGCCCGCAGCGCCGACTCAACAAGCACCGCGCGACGAATGGCAAGAGAGGAGTCGTTTGCTCGGTGCACCGACTCCGCCACCAACTGCACGCTCGTGGTGAGGTCTCGCAGAGCGAGAGTGATGCCCGCGATGTCCTCGTGGAGCGAGCGTTGTCCGCGCAGAAACTCGTCGCGGTGAGCGGCAAGCATATCGCGAAGGATCAACGCCTCGTCGCTCATCAGTCCCACAGTGGAGGGCGATGCGGGCACGACAGGCTCGGAACTCATCAGTGGCCCCGGATGAGTTGGACGACCTGGATGATGCCCTGCACGAGCGCGCCGAGAGCGGCGATGCCCATGACGAGCTTGGGAGGAAGAAAGCCCGAGAAGAGCTTGACCACCGCGCTCGACGACTCCGCCGCGTCCTTCGACGACGCTGCCGAATCGCTCGACTTGGATTCGATGCGCTTGAGGCGCTCCTCGTGCTCGTCCGCGCGGACCTCGTGCTCGGTGAGCTCGCCGTCGACCACGCGGAACTTGTCCAGGTTCTCCTGGCTCGTACGCATAATCTCGGTCCGAAGCTCCTTCGCGTGGTCCTCGAGCGCCTTCGCCCACGCCTCTTTCGGCGCCTGCGACTCGCGCACGAGCGCCTTTACCGCCTCGACCTCGCCACTCGCGCGACGCACGGGCGGAGAGGGCATACGGGGAGGCGCGGGGAGTGGCGTCTCAGGCTCGACGCGCGCATCTTTCACCGGCACCGTGGGGCCGGCATTGTGGACAGTATCGTCGAAGCCGTTGGTGGGGGCGGGACGGTTGGGGGTGGGCATCTCGACCTCGAATCAGTAAGGGAGCGTCCAGAACCGCTCGGCGAACACGTGCCAGCGGAGATTGGTCGCGGCGGCGCCGGTCACGTTCACGTTTAGATCCGTGCTCGTCTGGGTAATCGTGACGTTGAAACCGGCAGTCGTTTCGTAGACCGTGGTCACGCTCGCAACGCGCTGGGTGTACGTCCCGCCGGAGTCGCGCGTGTAGACGACGGTGACATCGTAGAGCGCGCTCTGCGCCAGAGTGTCACCGACCGCGAGTACGCTGCATCGGAGCGTGTAATGCCGCGAGTTCGTCGGCATCGAGTACGCCTTGAGGAGCGTCACCGTCGCGTTCGTCGTCAGGACGCTCGAGCGCGCGTGGTTGATCGATGCGTCGACCTTCGCGATGTCGCGCTTTAGCGCCTCCGCCCACGACGTGCCGAACTGATTCTCCTCTTGCTCAAAAACGGACTCGAGCCCGCCGTACGACGGCACGAGGACGGCGAACGCCTCGTCGCGCATCTCGTCGTCGGAGACGCCATTCTTCAGACCGTCGTTCACGGTAAGACGAACGCCGTACTTCCCGAACCGGTCACGCGGCGGATCGACGGTGAACGTCGGCGGCGTGACCGCGGTCGACGTCAGCACACCATCGGGCCCGAGGGTCCATCCCGCGGGCGTGGCGTATCCGCCCGGGAAGTCGTAGAGCTCCCAGAGCTGGGACGTCCAGAACGCGGTGTCCTGGCCAGAGAGTTGGATGACGTTGCCGCCCGCGACGGTGCGCACGCCAGTGACGGCCGTGTCGCCGTCGACGGAGGCCAGAATGGTGGCGTAGGGCGTACTCGGCATTTCTGTTCTCCACTGCGCAAGGGCGCCTACCCTTGTTCAGGGCGGGATGGCCGATGGCGGCCGAAGTTGAGACGCGGCATCCGGCTCGCGGGAAGGTCGCGACGCATCCGGACGCCAGCCGTCGAAACATGCGACCATGGACCGATGAGCCCTCACCAACCCCCCATGGCCACATGCCCGGCGTGCCGCGCTGGCGTCTCGTACCACTCGGCGATTTGCCCCTACTGCGGCTTCGCGTTTCGAGCGCATGCCCAGGCCGGGAGCTCGTGGCAGACCAGGGATATCGGGTGCTTTTTCCCGTTCGCGCTGTTCGTTGGCATCCCGGCGATCGTCTTCATGATCTTCTTGGTGACGCGGTGCTGATGGGCGGCGACGGCCATGGCGCGCCCCGTGCATCGTGTGTAGGCTGAGACGAGGAGACGAAGATGCGAACGATCTGGGCGACGACGGTCCTTGTGGTGATGATGGGTGCGACGGCCGCGGCATGCTCCGATGGAGCCGTGACGGAGCCTGACGCGAGCAACGACGCCGCAACAGAGCCAGACGCGCGTTTCGTCCCGACCGACTCCTCACGAGGTGAAAGCCTCACGCCTGACGACCCCGCGCGCCTTGTCCGCGGTCCTCAGTCCTACGAAACGCTCGAGGGAAAGGTCGTTGATGTCGCCGACGGCTGGAAGGACACGAAGCGCAACGAGGTATGCGCACCCCTCGAGTCGACGGACGGCCGCATCCGGTGCCTACCGCTGGCCAACGTCGCCATCTGGCGGCCCGATCGCGACCTGATCTACCGCTACGCCGACGCCGAGTGCAGCGGCTCGCGAAAGGCCGCCCTTGTGCCCGCCACGGTCAAGGTGGCCCCCAAGCTGATGCGCGCGCCCTACCGCTCCGACACGACGCAGTACGAGGTACACGCGATCGCCAAGTCGGCGAGTCGCGACTACTACGTGTTCGACCACTGCGTCCGCGAGCGCGATGGAGGCCCCGATGGCGCGACCGTCGAGATCGACTCCGGGGCGTGCGGCCAATGCGTTCGGGTTACGGCGCCCGCGGGAACGGACGTTTACACCACGAGCGATGAGCTCCGCCCGTCGGAGTTCGGCTCGTTCACCGCCTACTGAGGCGCGGTCGTCGTAATCCCCTCGAAGCGAGAGGTCAGGCCGAGGAAAATGGTGCCGCGCGGCACTGGCGGCCCGATCTCGATGTCGCTCACCTCGAGCACGAACGGTGGCGGAAGGATCATCTGCCACACGGTGCCCGGGTTAGACTTGCCACTTGTGCTGATGGACGGGCTGACGAGGAACAGCATACCGTTGCGGAAGTGCGGCTCCGACGAAAGGGCCGGGTGCCGCGTCCACGCGCCCGCGCCGCCGGGCGAAACCCACAGTCCGTTCTGTCTGCGAAGCGTCTGGTCCTTGAATAGCGCCACCGAGCCCGAAGGCCATGCGCTACCCCGCGTGTCGACGTCGCCCGTGTTTGCGTTGGGCTCTCCCAGCTTGCTCGCAACGGCGATCGTTTCCGACTCCCAAACCTGGAGCTGGAACGGGTACTCTGGCACGCCCGCGCGCTCCTCCACGACGTGAATGAAATACGAATAGGCCGACGTGTCGATCGTGTTGTTCTGGTCGAGGGTGACAGCGAATTCCTGGTAGGCGCCGCCCGCGTGCCATCCCGTTCCGCTCGTTGGCTGAGTAAACGAAACGAATCCGTCTGCCGATGCAGCGCTGAGATTCTCCTCCACGCCGTCGGACATACGCACACGGAAGACGCGGACGCGCGGCATCTCCTGAGGTGCCGAGGCGTGGGGCGTGGGGACCTTGAACCCGACCGTGATGCGGGTGAGCCTGCCTCCGTTGTGGACGCGAATCTCCTTCACGAACTCCGGAGTCGAGGCCCCGCGGGCGCGACGAATCTCCGACGCAAGCGGCTGCACCGCGCCCGACGGAACGAGGTTCGCGATCGCGAATCGATTCTCGCCAACCGCGCGAACCGGGGCCATGGCCTGGTAGATGTCGCGCGTGCGCCCGGGATGGTTCGTAGCCAGATCTTGGTAGTCGCCGTCACCGAGCGTGAGCACGGCGCCCGTCTCGAGCCGAAGAACGCCGGCCGCGCGGACATGCAACATCGTCGTGGTCACGAGCCCGTCATCGCCTGCCGCCGGCGGAACCTCGATGGGCGACGACGGTGCGTAGACACCGCCTCGCTTGCCGTTGACGCCCTCGTAGGCCTTGCGCGATAGGTCGATCAGGTCGGCCGGCGTAACCTGGTATCCGGTGACCCACACGGCGTCCAGTTGCGTGCGCGAAAAGTTCGTCATTCGTGCCTCTGGTCCGGGACACTAAACTCCAGTTTCACCCCGAGCGCCTCGGTCTCGATCGACGTCTGGAGCGAGAACCCGTAGTAGTAACTCGCCTTAGCGATCACGTTGTTCTGGTTTGGCGTGAACACGAGATTGATGACGTTGCCGCCCGCAAAGAAGTCCTCGACCGTCGACACGTCGCGCCTCGCAAACACGCTCGAGTACACGATGCCACCGGCCGTGCCCGCAGAGTGGAGCGCTGTCGACGCGTCGGTCGTTCGGTCGTACCGCGCGATTCCGACAGACTCGTTGCCGCCAGGGATCGCGGTCGGTTTGCTCCCGTTGTAGCGGTACGAGAACGTCGCGGTGACTAGCGTCGCGCCATCGTGCAGGCGATGCCCGTCCACGATCATGCCGATGTTTAGGCCGCTCGACGCCGCGAGCCCCGTCTGGTAGACCGCTCCGCTTTCGTTGAAATAGACCGGCTGCGCGCCGAAGCCATCGCAGTTCGCCCACGAGATCGTTTTCGTGATTGTACGCGCTGCGTGGACGGGCCATTGGTCGACAAGCTCGATGCGGGGATCCGTCGAGCCGTACTTCGGGTTCGTCGTGACGCCACCAAGGACCTCAGACGCCGACCCGAGCTCCATCCCGGCGCCGCCGATGACGATCGGTTCAATTGGATTGAACGTGCCGCCCTCGTCAAAGTTCATCAACTCTGACGAGTAGAGGTCGAGCGCCGACAGCTTGCGCGACGACAGTGCCATTCGTCCAGGCCAGAGGTTGCCCGGCATCACGTGTGGTCGTCGCATCTTGCCCTCACTGCGGGGCGAGGAGCGTGATGCTTGCGCACGTCATCTCCCCGCGAAGGATGTCGGTGCCAGCGCCAGGAACGAGCGTGACGTTCGGCGTGAATGCGTACGCGCCATCCTCCTCGACGAAGTCCACGAAGTAGGCGTAGTTCGATGTGTCGATCACGTTGAACTGGTCCGGCACGTAGGTGTTGGACCACTGCCGCGCACCCGCGGCCTCGTACGCCGCGACGTTCGCTACGCTCACGGGGAGGTCAAGGAACCCGTCGTCGCGATAGGCGCCGCTCCGCGACGTGTGAAGCGCCTGAACGACGCCGGACTTGCTCACGCGGATCACGCGGAACTTCGGGAATTCTGGGAGCCCAGCGTGCGCAAACGTCGTCTTGAACCGGAGCCGGAGCGCAGTCAGCGTCGATCGGTTGTGCGGAGTGATAGCAATGATCGATCGGGCACCTGGGAACCTCGCGATCTGTGCGAAGTTGTTGCTCGCAGAGGCGTAGGCGAAGGCGTACCTCTCCGGGATGGTCGGCAAAACGGGGACGCTCATGGAGCGACTTGCGCCCGTGTGACCGGCGAGGATTCGGAGGTAGTCCAACGAGTGCCCGGCTCCCAAGACGATGTGAGCGTTCGTGTCCGTCGTTACGGGGCCAGCGAGAGACCAAAGGCCCGCGGCCACCATTCCGGCACCACCGACCGTAATCGGGGAGCTCGGCTCGTGATAGGACCCGTCCTTCCCATTCGCCGCCAGAACCGTCTTCCGATCGATGTTCCGGAGTGCGGTCGCGATGCCTGGGATGCGGAACGTGTACCAGTCAGTGTCTGGAAATTCGCGATTGAAGGACGCCACTGGTCACCTCGAGAAGTTGGCGATCGTCACCGTGTCAAGGCTTTCGACGTCGAGGGTGATCGAGGCGAAGTAGGCTGACCCGTCAGACGATTCATGCACGATGCTCCACGTGGATACACCACGGACGGTCGACGCCATCAGCTCGTTCACCTTGCGCCGTGTCTCGTACCGCTTCGCCGCTGCGATCTTGAGCACGACAAGGATGTGACGGCGGGTCGAAAGCTGAAGTGGGGTCGACCGCGTTGTCGCGGAGCACCCGAGCGGGTGCGGCTTCGTGAACGTTGCGGCGAGCGTGCGCGATGCGCCCTCGCCGGACGCCGATGTGACGGTAATGACCTCGGCACCACCCGGGATCTCGCACTCGACGATGAGCTTCTCCCCAACCACGACCAACTCATCCGCCTGCGAGGTATCCCAATTCTCGTACGGCACCGTCGCCACGCCGCTGACTCCGAAGTCCGGCGCGACGCACTCGAGAAGCCGAATTGTCTTCGCCGGAATGTCAACACGCGAGTAGTGGCCTGGGGCTCCACCAACGGTCGACGGCCATCGCTCCGTATCCGCCTGCGGCGCCACGTAGAGCGCAACGAAGTCCGACCCGAGCAGTGTCTGGAGCGCGGTAGTGATGGCCTCGTCGCGCGACCCGCGCGCGGCGAGATTCCTTGCCGCGAGCACGGCCCTCCGCTCGGCGATCGTGGCGTCCTTCGGGGGCGAGACGACGAAGGCCGCCTCGTGCTGCGGGAGCTTCTCCGTTGCAGTCTCCGGCGCGAGGTTCAGCTTCGCCCTCTCGAGCGAACGGCGCGCGGACGCAATGGCGATGGCGTCGGCGAAGTTCGTCGCCTCCATGTCCGTGCCCTCGCTGACGTCGAACGCAGTCCCGCCTCCGGTCGCTGCATTCAGCGCGGCGTAGACGGTCTCGGCCATCGGCAAGTCGCCCGAGAACTGGGCGAGTCCGAAGCCGTTGAAGGCGGAGAATCGCATGCGGCCTCAGTAGATCTCGACGACGAAGTTGCAGTCCGTCCCGGTCGCGCCGAGCTTCGACTTCACGCGCACGCCTGGACTGTTTGCCACGGGTACCGCGACCGTCACGTTGTAGGCCCTCAGCCGGTCGATCTCGACGTCATCGATCTGCGACACGACAGGACCCGCGGCGCGAGTCGGGAGGAGCGTGGACGCCCACGAGACGGTCGTGTCGCCCGGTCCGGTGTCGGTCACGGTGAACGATGACGTGAGCACGGCGGATCCTGGGGCCATGACCGAGGTCACGGTCGGGACGCCGCCCGAGATGGTCACGAAGACGCGCGCGAGCGGAATCATTGTGCCCGAAGCGGCAGCCTGTTGACCGAGTTGGTTGTAGTCCTCTGCGGTCGCGTCGCGAACAGGGTCGGGTGCTGGCGTGCGGTTCGACTTCAGCCCACCGCCGACGTCGTCGATGGTCGGTCGGCGAGGCGGCGTCTGATCGAACGTGCGTGTGCTGCTTGCCATGCTTTGTCCTTCAGACGGCGAACGCGGAGAGCTTGCCGAGAACGAGGAGGTTGACGCTCACGCCGGGCGTTCCGACGGGCGTGGGAAACGGGATGGTCGGGTCAACGATAAGCACCGTCGACGCACTGGTAATTTCGTCGAGTGCACGGAACGACTTCGACGAGAGCTCGCTCGGCCAAGCCGGAGGAGCGGGCGATCGTTTCTGGCGCAGACCCTCGTCGAAGAACGGGTCGAACAACTCGCCAGGCCCAAGCCCAGCGAAGGCCTCGAGCACGGGCGCGACGAGCCCATCCAGCGACTCGGAGTATGGGCACGGCGTGTCACCGATCGCGGGAACGAAGTCGAGGTCGCTCGCACCGTTCGACGGGTCGCAGACGATGCCGAGGACGAATGGGCTGACTACCGAGGACGAAAGCACGCGCTTGCGCTTGAACGTCTTCGAGAGCGTATCGAAAAACGCGAACGTCGAGCCGACCTGCGGCACCACGGGAACGGTCGGGGTCGTGACCTCGAAATTCAGCGCGTCGGTCACGCTCGTGACCTTCATCGTGTTGATACCGCCACCGACGAACGGAGGCCACTGAACCGCGTCGAGCCAGCCGACCGAGCCGGGCGACCATCGGACGCGGAGCATCAGATCGGTCGGCACCTCGATGACGAGCATGTCGATGATGTTGTCGTCCTTCGGCAGCTTACCGATGGCGTAGGCGCGCGTGGCGGCCATCTGGACGGCGTTCGGCGAGCGCGAGGCCCCAGCGGTCGCAGGCGCCAACGTGAACGCGTACGCGGTCGTTCCAGGGCCGTAGAGCGCGGGGTACGTGAACACGGCCTGGACGGGCACGCCCGGCGTCTGCGCGACGAAGCGCTGAACCTCAGCGTCGTTGCCGGCCGCAGGCGGGACGGCTTTCGCCGCCTTGATGCGATCGATGACCTCGGCGTTCGTTTCCTCACCGCGACCACCCTCAAGGCCGAGACCATTCGGGAGCGCGAAGACGGTGCACTTCTGCGCAACGCCGGGGCGTTTCGACGTCCACGTGAGGACGGTGCCGGCAGGCAGGTTCGTTTGGTCGCCCGTGTCGATGCCTTCGATCGGCACCTCCTCGCCGTCGAAGTAGCGTTTGGTGGCGACGCACTGAAAGCGAAGGCCCGACTGCGGGTCACGGAGCTCGTCGCCCTCGAAGATCGTGGCGCCGCCGGCGGACGCAACGATGGTGACGTAGCCCGAGCCTCCGATGGCGGAGAATCGCGGCGGCGCGCCAATGCGCTCGAGTTCCTTGTCGAGGCCCGCGGTCGACTTGTCGTCGAGGCCCACGTCGTTCGCGATCGAAGCGGCGTCGGCGTAGACCGGGAGCAGCGTGTCGGCGATGACGTTACCGCGAATGAACGCGAGCGAGCCATCGCCCACGCGAGCCGCGGGTTGGCGGAACTTGAAGTCGCGTTGGTACTGGTCGACGATCTGCTCCCGAGTGGGAGTGTAGAAATCGCCAGTGAGGGTTTCACCCGCCATTGAAGCTGCTCCTCAGAATCACTGGGCGCGACGACGGGTCGCGAAGGTTGGCGATCTCGGTGTCCATCGCGACACGGGTCGGGTAGGCGATCGCGGTCACGCGAATCACGCGCACGTCGCCCGCATCAATGAGCCGACGAAGCGCGACGTTGACCTCGTCCGTTGCCACCTGCGGCACGTCCTCTCGGCGAGCACGGAGGATGCGCTTGACGTTCAGGCCAATCCCGGGCGCAGCCGGAATCGAGCCGATGGGCACGCCGATCGCAAGCGAAGCCTCTTGCACGACCGGGTGCGCGGTCGCCAAGTCACCGTTCGCGAGGATCGGCAAGCCGCGAATAGCGGGGTCGTAGTACGGAATCGCCGCGGGTCCGGTGATGCGTTCGCTCGGTGCGCCAACGGGCGCGAACCCGCAGGGCCCTTCGCCGCAGGGATGGTCTCCGATTCCCATGGTCACCTCAGTCGTCGAATGGGCAGGCAGGCGGTTCCGGGATTGTTGGCAACGCCGGCGCCTTTGGGATCTTGATTTTGGGTGATGGGAACCGAAGGCTCATCGCACCGGAGAGCTTCAGCAGTGCCGAGGTCGGCAGTCCGAGATCAACCGGCGGAGGGTCTGGTGCTGCCGGCAGCGCAGGCGCCTTCGGGATCTTTACCTTCGGTGAAGGGAACGGTATAGACAATCCGCCCGAAACCTTCAGCAGCGCACTGGGCGAGAGCCCCAGATCCTTCGATGGTGGGAATCCGCAACTCATGAGGATTTGAGATGCTCCGTTTCGGCCACCTGCTTGATGCTTGCGAACGGAACCACGGTCTGCCCAAGGGTTTTCAGGGCGGCCTCGATGCCGGACAGATAAGCCGCGACAGGCTCCGCCTTGAGAAGCGAATCGCCCGCACCGATCATGCCCACACTAAGCGATCCCTGGATCGTCGTGTCCCCCGCGATAACGTTTCCGTCATCGTTTGTCTCATAATAGGCATTGCCTTCGGCGTTCCGAAAGACAGCGGAGCGCAGCCCCCCCGAAACCATCTGAATGCCCATTCCCTCCCCGTGCTTAATTGAGACGGCCTCTTTGCCGTCGCTCCGCACATCGAACTGCATAAAGTGCGAGCTCTCCCCATACCGCGCAGACAGCGTGAACGAGCCAGGGCGAATCGCGCTCTTCGGGTCGTCTTGCTTGCCATCCCAGATCCAAAACGAGCCGGGCTGAGCAGCGCAGTAGTTGAGGTATCCGCCCTTGCGAACGGGAGGGAGCTTCGAGGTCACACGCGGGTCGTTCAGCGCGAGCGCGTGGACCTCGTTACCTACGGTCATCAGGAGCACTTCGCTCGCCAGCTCGGGCGAGCCGTCGTTTGCTTGGTCCGCGTCGAGTGGTCGCGCGATCGTGCCGAGCGGCGAGATAGCAACAGCAGCCTTCGAGCCCGCTTCCTCCTCGCCGTACGAGTCGAGGCTCAGTTCAAGGTGCTTGTCGTCGTCGTACGACGAGAGCAGCACGAGGCCGAAGTCCATGTGGAAGTTGTCGGTGTGGCGAGGCATCTATTTTTTCCTCCGCCGCTTGCGACTGCGCCCGCTCTTCACCTTCGCGACCTGTTCAACGATCGTTGGATCCTTCTCGAAGAAGCAGTCCGCGAGCCGCATGAACGTCACCTTGGTTTCCGTCGGAGGGCAGGAGTACTCGACCGCTTCGACGTAAAAGAGCCCGTTGATTCCAAGCTCGTCGTCGCGAATCGATGCCACCGTGTCCGGCGTGATGACGGCGCGCTTGCCGTCGAGCGTGGGCGCGGTGTGGCCTTGGAGTTTGTACGTGAGATGCCACGAACTGCGGTTGATCTCCGCCAACTTCGCGCGCGCGTACTTGACCGCCTGCGCCTCGTCCTGAACGTTGACGTCGTGGAATGCGCGCGTGCGTGTGATGCCAAGCGCGACCATTTCCTCGTCGACGAACTCGCCCCGAAGCTTGCCTCGACCGTCCTTCTTGCCGGGCCTACGCGCGTACACGACGACCTTCGACGCGCGCTTCGTCGTGTCGTTTTTGAAGTCGTGGCCGAGGACGTTGACCGCGTTCCGAAGCTGCCCGCGCTGGCGGATAAACTGGTACGTCGGTGGCTGAAGGATGTTGGGCGCGCTAATGACGACGGAGCCATCGGCGCCCGTCCAGAGCATCAGTCCGCCCTTGTCGAGGTGCCTTCGGAGGAAGTCGAGGCACTTCTCGCCCATCTTGGCGTGGACGGTGTACGTGGACGCGGTTCCTGAGATGAACACGCCAGCGCGCACGCCCTCAAACGCCCCTTGCTCGACCGTGTCACCAATGGGTGAGCCGGCCGGGGCCGGACCGCCGCCTGGACCAATCGGTTTCGGGGGTAGGCCGGGCTTCTTGATGACTCCCTGACCGGCGCGAATGCGAACGTTCGCGTCGTTGCTCGCTACGATGTCCGTGTCCTCGAGCCCACCCGCGGCGACGTCCATGACGCCCGCGACGAGCTCGGCGTAGGACACATTGACGAACGAGATGTCGTACTCGAATTCAGCATCCAGCAGCTTCGCGAGGAGGTCTCGACCGCCGAGCGTGACCGAGGTTCCGTTACCATCTCCCGACGACCCGTGGTTGTCGGTGTCACCGGTGAAAGCGAGGCACGGACCGATCGCGAGTTGGAAGGGCGTGCCCGGTGGATAACGCTTGAAAAGCTCGACGGGTTCCTCAAGCCCGCCGAGCCGAACGGAGAAGACGGCGGGCTGTTGGAGCACCGCCATCTTGACCGAGTAGTTCTCGAAGATTCGAGTCTCGAATCCCTTGAAAACCACGCGCACGCGGTCGTCGATCTCGCCGTTCGGCTTGACCTCGAAGTCGACCATTCGTGCCTCTTCTTACTTCGCCGGATAGAGCACTTGCGTGCCCGAAGGAATCTTGAACGAGTCCTCGAACGCGTTCATTCGGAGCAGGTCCTGGACGCGCTCCGTCGTGCCGTAGATGGCAGAGGAGATCGCGCCGACCGCCATCATCTGCGGGGTCACGTAGACGAGCGTTTTCGAGGCCGGCGTGACCAAGCTCTCGCCGATCTCGTTCGCCGCGTTCCAGAGATTCCGAACCGCCGTGTCGACGCCTACGGTCGCAGACGAGCCCGCGAACGAGACAACCGATTCGACCTGTTGACAGAGGTCCTTGACTCGTTCGATCTTGTCGCCGAGCAACTGGGCCTGTGCCTGCGCCTGGTCTTTGAGTGCGACGACCGAGCCGACCGCGTCGCCAATCTGCTCGAAGATGCCGGGCTTGCGTGGGAACCCGCGAAACTCGAGAAGGGCGAGCTGAGCGTCAAGCTCGCTCATGGCATTCTCGACCGTGACGACGGCGATCTCAAGCTCGTTGCCGCCGAGCGATGCGCCCTCGTCGTCCTCGCAAAACTCGATGTCGACCTTCTCGCCGTCGAGGGCGTTCGCTGCCACGAATTTCTGAGTCCACGACGTGGCGAAGGCTCGGATGGTGCCGATGGTCGGGACGACGAGGTCCTGCGTCTCGCCCGTCTCCATCAGCTCCCGTAGACGCTTGAGTCCACCGGGCCAAAGGTCGGGGTAGTTCACCGACGCCGGGCCGGTGAGCTCGTGGAACCACGCCGAGGCGCGAATCACATAGAGCTTCCGGCCCAGCTTCTCGGGCTGACCACCAGGCGAGTGAGGATACTCGTGAACGTGGTTGCGCTGCGCTCCGTTGACGGCGACTTCCGTCGTCGGGAACGCGATGCCGCCGAAGCTCATGCGAGCGAGCGTGATTGTCATGCTACCTCACTGGCCAGGCGGCGGAGTGCGGCCCGCATCGGGCACGCCGGGCGGCCCCAACTGCCCCTCAACGACCTTCACATGGATCGGGTGGGACATGATGTAGTCGTTCAGTTGCTTCGACGTCGCGAGCATCTCCTGCTGGAGCTTCTCGGCCGCCTGCACGTTCGCGTCCGCGGCGACGGTGTCCTTGTGGCGAGAGTCGGTGATGGTTCCGCCGATGCCGTTGCCCTTGCCTGAGCCAAACGCCTTGTCGCCAGCACGGAACATCATCCCCGCGAGCGAGTTGTCGTAGAGACCCGCCATAGCAGCGCCGACACCGCCGAGCTTCTCACCCTGCTTCGCCTTCTCGGCCTCAGCGCGAGCCGTACTGAGCGCGCGATCGGCCTCGCCCTGGGCGCGGAAGTTTAGCGCCTGCTGGCCAGAGTTGACCTCGCCGGACGCGACCCCTTTTTTGCTTGCGGCGATCGCGGAACCGACTGAGGACTGCGCCTCGGCAACCGCCGCACCTCCCGGCGTAGACCCGGTCATCCACGCAACAAACTTTGCCGTAGCCTTCGCAGCCTCGACAACCGCCGGAGCGAGTGCCACGAGAGCCGGCGTCAGCTCGTTCTGCATCTTCATCGTCGTCTCGCGCATGGTCTGATTGAAGACCTCCGCTTGCGACTTCGGCTGCTTCATTGCGAGCGCGAAGGACTCCGCAGCTTCTGCCGCGTCGATCGATGCTTTCTTGAGCTGCTCGAAGTTCGCGCGCACTGCCGATTCGCCAGCAGCGCCGCCGCCCGCTTGACGGTAGATCGTTGCCGACTCTTCGACCGCGCGACCGCCTTGGACGTTCGCAAAGATCTTCTTGAACTCCGTGGGGTTCATACCCTTGGAGCGAAGCGCCTCGATGATCAGTTCCTCGGGGTTCCGGAGCATGCCTTTTTTGTTGAAGACTTCGACGCCAGTCGCGGCCTTGAACTCCTCAGCGCGCTTAGGCGTTTTGAGCATCGACGTGAACGCGGCGACGGACGTGGCGGCCTGAGTCGCATTCGACGAGCCGCCCTTTCGAGCGGACTGGGCGAGCGCGCCGAGCATCACCATGTTGTCGGCTACGTTGCCCTCGAATTGACCAGCTTGGGCCGATAGCTTGTCCATCTGCGACGCGAGGTCTTTGATCTCGACCGCGCCCAGCTTGCCCTGCGCGGCGAAGCTATTCATGATCTGGTTGAGCTTCTCGCCCTTGTTCTCGGTATCGCCCATCACCATCGCAACGCCGCCTGCAGCGGCCATCATGTCGCTGAGGTTGGCGCCCGTGGCCTTCGACAGCTTGGCCATGTCAGCGAGGATCTCGCGCCCCGTCGCGAGGTCGCCCGTCTTGGACGTGAAGTCGCCAAGGCCCGCCATTGCGTCGTTCGCGTCGAGGCCCGCCATCTTGCCCACGCGAAGCGAGTCGCCAGCAAGCTCATTGGCACTCACGCGAAGGCCGTTGCGCGCGCTACCTGCTTGGTAGCCGCTGTTCGCGATGTCCTGCGCGTTCTGCGTGAGCGCGAAGTTCTTTTGCGCCATCGCGCCGAAGTCGGTCTCGACACCAGCCCCACGCGCGAGGTCCATGGCAACCCCAGCAGCGAAGCCACCAGCGGCACGGAGGCCACGGCCGGCGAGGGAAGCTGCACGAGCGCCACCGGCGCGCATCGCCGCGGATTCCTCAGCGCGCGACGCGGATAGCTTGTCCTGCGATGCGTTGTTGGTGCGCGCCTTGTTCTGCCAGTAGCGGTCGTAGTCCCGCTTCCTCTTGGCCATCTCCTGCTCGAGCTCGCGCGTCTTTCGTTTCTCCGCACGCATCTCCTCGGAGGCCTGCTTCTCGGCGAGGCGCATCGCGTAGTCGGCCGACTTCTGGCGGACCATTTGCCAATGCTTCGCGAGCTTGTCAGCCTCGGCCGCCTCGACCTTGGCAGACTTCGCAGTCGCCGCGGCCTGGGCTTTCGCCGCCTTGTCAGCCGATTTGACCTCGTCTTGGCGCCACTTGTCGGTTGTCTTGACGAGCTTCGCGTACTCGCGCTCTTCCTGCGATAGACCCGCCTTCGTCGCGCGCACGCGAGCATCGGCGGTCGCGCGAGTCGACTTCTCGATCGCGGCCTTCGCGCGATTGGCAGCTTCGATCGCCGGACGAAAGACGTCCGTTAGCGATCGGTCCGCCGCGGCGCCGACTCGGATGATGAGCTGGGACAAAGTTCACCCGTTCGGGTTGAGGTCGTCGATCACGAACGAGAGGAGCCGACGGATGCGCGTGAGCTTCAGCGCCGACAGAGTCGGCACCTTCGCCGCGAGGAGCGCGGGGAACGCGGCAATCTCCTCGTCCGTCGCCTCGCGGCGAGTCGGGTCGAGAGTCAGCCGCGTTCGCTCCCACGCGTCGAATACGAGCTTCAGCCCGTCCGACGTGAAGTACTCGCGCACCATATCCTCGGGGGCCGCCTTGATGGGCTCCCAGGTCGCGGATACGTCGTTCGGATCGCAGAGCGCTTGGCTCACGATGTGAGCGAGTAGCGCGTCGTTGTGCGCGTCGGCGAACGCCAGGAGGTCGGACGCTCGCGATGCGTCGGCATCGGGAATGGCCTTCAGCGCCCTCTCACGGGCCTGTGCGCGCGCGACCTGGAGGTCTTGGTGGGAGATGAGCCGGAGGCCGGCGCAAGTCACCTCGCGCGGCCTGTCCTCCCAGTCACTCCGGAATGCGTTTGGGGGAATGTTGACGAAGCCCGGCGGCAAGCTGGCTTCGTTTGCCGACCAGACGGTCATCGATCACCTTTCCGTTGTCGGCTCGGGCGAACCAGTTGTGTCCATACCAGAGAGCGATTTGAGCGTCTGTGAGGTCGCGAGCAGGCGTGCCATAGAAAGAGCAAAGCTCCACCGCATACCTGGCCGCGACGAGACGAAAAAACTCATGTCGCCGTCCTCGCCCGTGGCGGTACGAACAACGGCATTCACGAAGTCTTGCGGCCTCATCTTGGCGACGAGCGGGTTCGTCTCGTCCTGCCAGATCTGCTGCTGCTCGTAAAGGAACTCGATTAGCTCCTGAGTCAGTTCCTCCGACGCTGCAATCTGTTCGACCCCACCGTCGAACGCAGGCACGGGCGCATCAGCCGGCGAGTCGGCGTCGATGTACGCCAGTGCGATCGTGTGGAGCTTGCGCCCGCGATCGACAAGGTCGTCGGTCGACTCGATGTCGCTCGTGAGACCTTTCGCGTACGCGCGCGCCTGGGCCTCGACCTTGTCCGCTTCGTCGATGCGTAGGGCACGCACGTCGAGCTCGAACGTCGGACCCTTCCACTTGCCCGTCTCGAGATCGAGAACGGCCCCAGGGCGGGGGAGCGTGACTCGTTTACGGAGTCGCGTCCCCTGTGTGATGCTGGAGTAGGACGGCATCAGCCCGAGATCTTCGGCTTGGCGCCTTCCATCACGATCGAGCCGGTCGTGACACCCTTTTCGGTGTCGGACTTGTAGCTCGCCGTGAGGACGGCCATCTTCTGCTTGTAGAACTTGCCGCCGATGACGCACGACACGTCGATGTCCTCTTGAGCGAGGATCTTCTCGATGTCATTCGTCGAAGTCGACCCCGTGACGGGCACGACCTCGGTGACAGTCAGTTTCATTTTTGCCTGGCCCTTGGAGTAGGCAATGATGCCCTCCTGGCCATAGAGAGCCTCGCGGCCCATCGAGAACTCGACCTCGACCGAGTTGACCTCGGCGGCCTTTTTGTTGCGCCAGTAGAATGCGATCTGGCGGACGACTGCATCGGCCATGGTGGTGGCTTCCTTCGGTGTTGGTCACACGCAAAAGCCCGCCACCAAGCGCACGAATGCGCTCAGCGACGGGCTGTAGATTCTCGCGCTTATGTCTGCGCGAATAGCTGTTAGGCCGTGTTGAAGATCTGACGAAGCACGTTGTCCAGGCGATGCTGAACTCGACGCACGGCCATCGGTGTATCGCAGAGGATGTAACGGCCTGGCTTGTTGAAGTCAGTCACCGGCGCCCAGACGCCGACGGGCCGCTCTTCGAGCCATCCGTTGGCGAACCAGTCGAACATCCGATCCTGCATCGCTGCGCCCCAGAGCTTGGGGTACGCAACTCTCGTCGGAGGAGGCTCTTCACCCTCTGCCGGGTCGGGCCCGACGTACGGGTTCTGAGGCCGGAACTCGGTCTCGTAGAGCAGCTTCGAGTCGACCGTGCCGTAGTCGGTCATGACCGCATCGCCGATGTCGAG
>JAAFHT010000025.1:20785-29363 GCA_013297625.1 Actinomycetota bacterium
GTCGAGGCAGCGCTCGTCCTGCGCCGAGCCGTTGAGCGAGTACGAGGTAATCGAGCGGACCACGCGAGCGGTTCCGTCGATCGTCGTGATGGGCGTGACGCTGTTGTTCAGCGCGACGTCCTGCTCCGTGTCGGTCGGCATGTCCGAGTCGAACGCGTGCGGCGCGATGCCCGCGAGCACGAGCCCGTCGTAGTCCGGGACAGGCGACGTCTGCTCGTTCACCGAGCGGTGCGCGGCCTTGGCGGCTGCGATCTCCGAGGGGTGAGATTCGCTGTTTCGCATCCAGAGCAACTGCGCCCGGAACGCGTTCAGCGTCGTCTGCGCAATCGACTGAGCGCTCGCGATGGCGCCATTGTGACCGACCACGAACTGCTCGAGGAGCAGCGAGAGCGGGCCCGCCTTCGTGTTGACGTGGGTCTCGAGCAGCGCGAGGTTCGCCGCGTCGTTGAAGCCCGTGGCGATACGCGCGTAGCGCTGAGTCGTCAGCTTCGTAAGGAGCGTGGTGACGTCTTCGACGCCCGTGCCCGTGGCTGTCGCGCCGAAGCGGTAGCCGTTCGTGTTGAGCGTCGCCGAGCCCGTGAGGGTCAGGGCGAGCCCCGAGGGCTTGTCGGTCGGATCGAAGTACAGGATCCAATCCCGACCGCTCGCGCCCTTGTTCTTCAGGGTCCACGTGAGCGTGTCCGTGCCCGCGTTGTAGGCGCACGTCGCGGGGAGGTCGGTCTTCGCGTTGAACGCGGCGGCGATGGCAGTGCCAACGTCGTCGAGAGTCATGGTCGCGGCGACGTTGACCGCGACCGTAGTACCGGCGAGACGGAACCGCACGATTCCAGACGCGACGGTGCCAGTCAGCACGCACGTGACGGTGCCCGCCGTGCCTGCGCCCGGCTCGGTGACCGCGGCGATGTAGAGCTCGAGGCTCGGCACGAGGAAGGCCTTGGATGCCATGCGCGCGAGCTGAGAGCCGGGGCCCGCGTACGCGTTGACCTCGTCCATGCTCGTGACGCGGAGGATGTCCTGGTCCGCGACCATGGAGCCCGCAGAGGTTTTCATCCCGATCAGGAGACATCGGAGTCGACCGCTTCCGGCGGAGACGGAGCCCGCGCCGAAGACGATCTTTGCGATGTAGCGGGGGACCTTGTACGAAGGCGAAATGCCCGTATTACCGACCGGCATGGGTCACTTCCCTTCCGCGTTGTCGCGGGTGAGCGTTTTGGAGATGACGGCCTTCTCGCGAGTCGGCGCAGGCGGAGCGGGTGCGTCCTGCTCCTCGACCTTGGTCGGCACCTGGCCGATCGTTGCCTGTTTGCCGTACGTGGCCTGGAAGGTCTCGAGCGCCTTCACTCGTTCGGCCTCCAGGGCCTTCTCGTGAGGCAGGAAGTCGCCGATTCCGCACATGCGCGCGGTCTTCTCGTCGGCCGCGATCAGCGAGCCGTCGTTGATGGCGTTCGCGAGGTGCGATCGGATGTTGGTGTCGTCGACCTGAATCTCGACGACGCGCGGCTTCCCGTCTTTGCCGATCGGGAAGTAGAACGCGTGCTTCCCAGTGCGCGCGAGCTTGCCTTCGTCGAGGCGAGCCCCGATCCAGATGCCGCGCGACGCGGGCAGAGCGACGACGCCCTGCGGAATACCGACTCGCGCATCGTCGTCATTCGACGTGTCGATGGCGAGCGCCGCGAACGGATTCGCGACGACCTTCGCAATTTTCATGGGGCCTCGTGTGTTGGTCAGAGGCGAATCACGCGAACGTGAACGCCGATGCGAGCGAGGCCGACGTGCCGTTGGGCAACGTCACCTTCACCTCTTTGGCGCCCGCGCTCCCTGCTGGAGTCGTCGCCGTAATCGTCTGTTCGTCGACCCACACAACGCTCGTGCAAGGCACGTCGTCGATGGTCAGCGAGAGAGGCCCGAGCAACTCGTCCTCGAAGAATTGGTGTCCCGAAACGGTGATCGGCGTTCCGCCTGCGGTCGGGCCGGAATTCGGCGTCACCGCCGTCAACACCGGGCGAAACTCAAAGGACTGGAACCCGAGCCCGTTCGGACCGAGGGACCCCTCGACGCCGCTGAACTCGGGGTAGTCGTCGCGCTGCGCAACCACGAGCGACGTCACCTCGATGGTGACCATCAGGGCGTCGTACGGATATGGCTTCTCGGCCTTGATGATCTGAAGCGGCATCGGCTTGACGTCGCGCGCTTCGCTCTTCGTGACGTTCAGGTGCTTGATGAGGAACGAGCCGTAGTCCTCGGCCTTCGGATCGTCGTCGCCATCTACGCGCCAGGCCGGGTTACGACCGCGCTCGATGTTGCGATGGATGGACGACGCGATGGCGTGCTTGAACGGGTCGCGGATCGCGTCCTTCTCAAACTCTTCGAGGTCCGGAACCCACAGCGCCGCAATCTGGGACACCTGCGCTTTCCAGTCTTGGGAAAACGGTGTCAGCTTTGGCCACGAAAGTCGGTACAGGAACAGGCACGGAAGGTCCTCATCCGTGAACGCGGACTTGTCCGGATTGTGCGTCTGGACCGTCTCGATGACCTTCTCTTGTCGTGGGCATACGACTCGCCATCCGGCGGCGAGGTCCGCGTTGACCGAGGTCTGAATGAACGAGCCGAGCACGTCGAGAATCGGGTCGCCGATCGCCTGCGAATCGGGATCCCCAACGTCCTGCATGGGCAGGGTCAGGAGGCTCACGCGATCGGACATAGGCGCCTCAGCGGTCGAGATGTTCTTGAGCCGTCCAGATGCCTCGATGGATCTCGCGAACCATCACGCCGAAGCACTTCTCGCTCGCGTGGTGCATGAACGGGTATGGCCGCGAGCCGGGGTGGTTCACGTAGCGGGCGAACATCCGCTGGCCGCCGTAGCCAATCCACGACAGCATCGTGGCGCGGCGCGGGTAGATAACGTGAGGCCGAGTGCCTTGCTCGACGTACGAGGCGTACTCCATGCCCGCGCGAATCTCGCCGAACTGGGCACCGTCGGTCTCCGCGGGGAGCTCGGCCATGCTGCGAACGCGGTTGTTGTTTCCGCGGGCAGCGCCGACGCTTGTTCGGTTGCCCGTCAGCTTGCCGACGATCGACCGCTCGAGGTCGCCCGTGCGGTTCCGGAACGAGTGCAGTTGCTGAGCCTCGCGAGCCCCTTCCAGGACTCCCTGGGATACGCCGCGCCTCACCCCCGCGCGAATCGACGCGCGCACCCCTACCCACGCCTGGATGAGCTTGGTGGAGTCGACCTCGCAGGTGAACATGGGACACCTCACGAAGATAAAGCTGGCCCCGCTGGTGCCCGTGGGAGGAACGGGTGCGGAGCCTAGTGGGTCAGGAAGGAGTCGCACTTTCGGGGCTCCGAAGAGCACGTGGTTTACAGCCACGCCCGGCCCTCTACCGGACTACCAACCCAGGGGTTACCCACGAGAAGCTTTCGCTCATCGTGGGCGGTGCTTTCTCCGCGATAGTGGCGGCGACTCCCTCCCTTGCGGGTAGGTGCACTTCAGTCCTTGGTCTCTCCGCAAGGAATCGAACCTCGTCAGCCAGCTTCGTAGACTGGTGCCCGTTCCGTCGGGACGAAGAGGACACACGACCCTCACGAGCCGTGGCCGTCGCGAAGCCGAAGCCGCGCGGGTGATTCTCAAGTCAGTGAAACTCGTCGCAGTTGCACCGCGTGCAGCCGACGAGCGGAAGATGGTAGATGATCGAGTGCCCGCACGAGGAGCAGTCTCCCGTGACGGATGGGTCGGGCGCGAAGAGGATCGCAGGGTCGGCTTCCTTGCAGGGAGTCGGCTCGACGATGGCCAGTTCGGGGACGTAACGGTCGCTCACAGGCACACCGCTTTCGGAATGTGGGGGCACGAGGCGAGGGCCTCGTAAACGAACAGGGCGAGGAGCGCCGAAGCGAAGGCTCCGGCGAGTTGGCGAAGGGACATCAACTCGCCTCGGGGCCGAGGTTGGCGTCGGCCCATTCTGGCGAGCCGCCAACCTTCTCGCCGCGCGCGATAGCGGCGCGAATGTCGACCGCGAACGAGGCATTGGCGGCCCGAGCGCACGCGGCGCAGATACCGATCTTTCGGCAGATGCGCTTGATGCTGGAGTCCGTTTCGATGCAGCGGAGGCAGGGGCCGAATTCGGTTCGTGGTTCGCTCATACGCCGATCCTAACCACGCTCAAAAGTCCCCCGTAGAATCCCAGAACCCGCCCCCGGACGTCGACGTCGACGTGGAGGATTCCGAGGTCTCGTTGCTCTCGAACCGCACGCCGCCGTGGTTCGCAGGCGGGTCTGGCGCGGTCGGGTAGGTGCCGAGCATCGTCTTGCCGTCGCGAAGGCGGCAGAGGTCCTTCTCGGCCTGCTCCATGAGCTTCGTCCAGTCGTGACTTTGCATCGCCTCGGGGTGACGTTGCACCGCGTAGGCGAATGCAACGTCGAGGTCGAGCCGAGTCACCTCGCGCGGGATCTGACCTTCCGCGAAGGGAAGGAGGCCGAGCGGGGCGAGGTACGAGTTGACCTTCGCCTCCGCATCCTCGAGACACTGCGTCACGGCGTCAGTGTCGCTGACGCCGGAGTGGTTGTCGTCGTAGATCCGCTTGAGGGCCTTCGGCGAGATGCGCTTCTCGAGCGCCGCCTTGCTCGTTCGCGCCATCTCGCCTCCGTCAGAGTTTGATCAGTGCGCCCATCGCGACGAGGGAATCGAAGTCCTCTTCACGGTGCTTGCTCGTGTCGACGCGGAACGTCTTTCCAGGCTCGTAGACGGCGCTGTCCCAGTTGATGGCACCATGGGGCCACACCTGGACGCGAGGGCCTTCACCTGGCTCCTCGTCTTCGGAATCGGCATCGCTGCCGGCATCCGTCGTGACGAGTCGAGGCTCGGCGGTGCGAAGCGGCGAGGGTCGGGCCGCGATCGCTTCACGCTCAGCCTTCTCGGCTTCGTGGTCTGCGTGGTCGCGCTCGGAGAGAGCCTCGGGCTCTGCAGCTTTTGCTTCGGCCTGCGCCTTCGCGTCGGCTTCGGCCTTGGCCGTCTCCTCCGCGATCATCGCAGCAAGCTCGGCCTCTTCCGCCGCCTTGGAAGCGTCGAGGTCGAGCTTCGGATCTTCGCCGAGCGGGAGGCTTCCCTCACCGCTCGGATTCTTGCCCTTCGCCATCAGGCCACCGCCGCCTTGATGAGGAACCCGGTGTCCGGCGCGACGATCTTCTCGTCGGAGTCGTGGCCCACGCGGACGAGGTAGCCGCCCTTGTTGCCGAGGCTCGGGTCGTACCACTCGTCCGTCTTCATCGCGCCGAAGCGGAAGGTGAAGCCGAAGCATGCGGTGCGAGTCGAGGGCGCCTTGGCAACGCGAACGATGCCGAAGTCCTTGCCCCAGATGCGACCGTAGGAGGCCGAGGCCTGACCTTCGTTCGCGGTGTCTTCCCACGCCTTCGCGACGAGGAGGTCGTCGAGCTCGAAGTACTCCGCGAGCTGCTGGCGCGTCGGGAGCTTCAGGCCCTGGAGGTGCTTGAAGTCCGCGATGATCTGCGGGTGTCGGCGAATCGCGTTGTACACCGCGAGTCCGCAGTATCCCACGAGCTTGGTGGGGCCGTTGCCCGACCAGATCGCATCGCGCGCGGCAGTGATGACCGCGTACGGGCTCGACGTGCCGCTGTAGTCCGACCACTGGTTCACGCCCGCGAGGGTCGTGGTGTTGCCGCCAAAGTTCGCGGCCGTGGTCAGGATGGTCGCGTGGCGCTTCTCTTGGTTGAGCGCAAGACCTTCGTTGACCGCGGCGACGGCGTCGACCATCTCGTTCAGCGGCGCGTCCTGGTTCGCGAGATCGCCCGCGTCGAGGAAGTCGGTGAGCGCGTACGCCTTGGTGCTGTAGTTGTCGGTCGTGCGGGTTTCGCCGACCTCGTTCGGCTTCGCGCGCTTCTCGACCGAGTCGTCGGGCGCGCTGAGGCGGTCGCGTTTGCCGTACTTGAAGAACGCGTTGCTCTTCTTGTCGACCGGAAGGACCGGCATCAGTTCCGCGCCGATGTAGTCCTCATTGCGGTACTGGATGCTGAGGTTGGCGAGCGTGGTGTCGACGTGCACCGCGCCGGCGTGAGCCTTGGTCGCGAGCACGAGTTCCTTGTTCGCACGCTCGACGAGCGCGCGGACCTTGGGGTCGTGCGCAGCGCGCGCGAGAAGCTTCTTGGCGCGGACAACAACGTCGACGCCAGCCGCGCGAGCGCGTTCACCAGCAAAATCATTCGTGGCCATGTGAGGGAGTCCTTTGAGCGAGCGCCACCGCCCGACGCGCCATCGGGGGCGGTCGGGTCAGTGCGCGTAGGGTGGTGGGCTCGACGTCGAGGTTCAGTGGGCGCGGACGTCAGTCGCGCGAGTGCCGATTAGGCGGTGGACATCGGCGTGGAGATACCGATCAGCATCCCCACGGAGTCGCCGGCGACGCCGGTCTGCATGAACTTGCCGGCGAGTCGACGCGGCGTGGTGCCGTCCGCAATCGCCTGGTCCGCGAAGCCGTTGGCGACGGGAAGGGCGTACGCCCCGCGCGATGCGCCACCAGTGCCGACCTTGACCTTGACGACCGCGACGCCCTCGAGCACGACGGTGACCTTTTGGCCAGCCGTTGCCGAGGACTGCGCGACGCCGATGCCGTCTTCGCCTGCGCCGCAGTTCTGGACCTCACCGTCCGCCGAGGCGAACTTCACGCGGAAGCCCTCGGTGACGATCTGCCCAGCGGCGACGGTGAACGTATCGATGCAAGCTCCGCCGAGCTTCACTTTTGCTTTGGTAGCCATTGGCTATGTGCCTTTCGAGATTGGGTATGAGCGACTGCGCCAGCTCGGCGAGGTCAGTCGTTGAGGAGGCTGGAAAGGTCGTCTTCCTTGCCGTCGGTTCCGTCGCTGCCCTCGCCGAGGAGCGCCGAAAGGTCGCCATCCGCAGGCGCCTTGCCCTTGGTCGGATCGATGACCGACTTGCCGAGGAGGCCGAGGTCGGGGAGGTCCTTCACGATCGCGTCGAACGAGGCGCGGTCCGACTTCGCGAGGGCGAGGAACGAGTCCTTCTGCGCGGGCGCGAGCTTCACGCCGATGAGGTCGTCGACGTCGCGCTCGGTCGTCTTGTCGGCGAGGGCGGCCTTCTCCGCCTTGACGTCCGCGAGCTCCTTGGCCACGCGCTTGGCGCCGTCTTCGAGGCTCTCGTCGGCCTTGCAGCCGAGTGCCGACTTGAGGCTCGCCTCGCGTTCGCTGGCGGCCTTCGTCGCGGTCTCGCGGTCGCTGTTCGCCTTAACGTTCGCTGCGACAGCCTCCGCGAGCGACTTGCTCCGCTCGTCGATGGTCTCGCGCGCGGTCTTCAGCTCGGCGTCCTTCGCCTCGAGCGCCTTCTTCGTAGCTTCGTCCATGTGTGACTCCTGCGCGCTCGGCGCTTCGTTCTTCGCCGATCGCTCGGCCATCGCTCGTGCCCGCATCTTCGCGAGCGCTTCGTGGTTCGCCGGGACCGGCGTCACGCTGATTTCTCGGAGGCTGTTCCCGTAGAGAACGAAGACCTCTTTGCCGTCGCGCTTCTCCCATTTGTAGTCGCGCGGGATGAACCCGACGGACACCGCACGGAGGAAGCCACCCTGAAGTAGCTTCCACACGCGTTCCGCTTCGGGATTGGCGTCTTCGGGCGCAAACTCGAGGGTGCACTCGAGGCGGCCATTCTTGACGCCAACGTCGTTCGCCTTGCCGATAGTCAGCTCTCGCGACTTGTGCGCGAAGAGAACGACCGGGTTGTCCTTGTAGATGTCGAGCTCCCAGGAGTCCTGGTCGACGATCTCGCCGTACGTGTCGACGGCGTCCGTGGAGGCCACGAAGTCGGCAGTGCGCTTCTCCGCGTTGATCGAACGCAGCTTGAACCCACGCGTGATGAGGTCGGCCCCATCGCCCACGTGCTCGGTGTCTTCAGCCATCCTTGGCCTCTTCCTGGGCCTTGTCCGGCCTCTTCAGCGCCTCTCGTTGGTGGCGCTCCTTGTCGTGTTCGATGACCGTACGAAGCTCGTGCGAGTCGCGCATCGCGCGGTCACGCAGCTTCGGGCTCACCCTCGGTTCCGGCATTGTCGCCTCCACTCGCGGGCTCTGTAGTGTTGTTTGCGGGCGTTCCCGAACCGGCCTTCATAGGGACGAGGATGTCGGAATCGCCCTTCGGTTCCGGCGCGCCGATACGCGATCGGACCCACGACTGCTCGACCTTCATTCCCGCCTCAACGAGCGCCTTGATGCCCTGTCCGAACTGCTGAATGTCGACCGGGTCGGGAAGCGTGAACGCGAACGTCGGGACGACGACGTCGTTGCCGAAGTTCAGGGCGATCATCGGGCGGATGAGGTCCCGCATGATGACCGCTGCGATCTGCCGTGCTCGCGCCCGGAGGATCGTCTTGGCCACTCCCGCGTGCACCTTCGCCTGCGCGAATCCGCTCGACGACGAGGACTGCACGGTCTCGGTCGCACCGAGTGCAGCCTTGCTCATCTCCTGCGCGACGACGTTGTGGAGCTCGGAGTGTGTGGGGCGAGACGATGAACCGCCGCTTCCACCGGGCCACTCGACTTGGAACTTGGTTGTCTCGGGTAGCACCGCGG
>JAAFHT010000102.1 GCA_013297625.1 Actinomycetota bacterium
CGCGCCGACCTGCTGCCGAACCTCATCGAGGCAGTCAAGGGTTACGCCGCGCACGAGAAGCAGGTCTTCGAGGCCGTGACCAAGGCGCGTGCCGAGACGCTGAGCGCTCAGGGCCCCGCCGACGCCGCGGCCGCTGAAGGCCACATGCAGCAGGCGCTCAAGAGCATCTTCGCCGTGGCCGAGGCCTACCCTCAGCTGCAGGCGAGCCAGAACTTCTTGCAGCTGCAGGGCGAGCTTGTCGACACCGAAGACAAGATTCAGGCGTCGCGCCGGTTCTACAACGGTGGCGTGCGTGAGCTCAACGTGAAGATCAAGCAGTTCCCGAACACGCTCTTCGTTCGCGGCCTGGGCTTCACCGAGCGCGACTTCTTCGAGGTGGCCGACGCCGCGGCGATCGCTGAGCCGCCGCGCGTGCAGTTCTGATCCACCGCATCCCGACCCTTCGTCAGGAGGCCTAGGTGTATCGCGCCATAGCGGCGAACAAGCGCAACACGGTGTTCATCATTCTGTTGTTCGTCATCATCATCGGATTGCTCGGGCTCTTCGCCGACTTCTATTTCGGCGGCGGCTACACGATCTTCATCGGCACGCTCATTGGCGCCACGATCTACACGCTCGTGCAGTACTTTGCCGCGGGTTCGCAGGCGCTCGGACTCGCGGGCGCGCATCCCATCACGAAGGCTGACAACCCGCGGCTGTACCGCATCGTCGAGAACCTCGCGATCACCGAGGGCCTGCCGATGCCGCGCGTGTATGTGATCGACGACCCGGCGCCCAACGCCTTCGCGACGGGTCGAGACCCCAAGCACGCGAGCGTGGCCGCGACGACGGGCTTGCTCGAGCTCATGAACGATCGCGAGCTCGCGGGCGTCATGGCGCACGAGATTGGCCACGTCAAGAACTACGACATTCGCGTGTCGACGATCGTGTTCGGGCTCGTGGTGGCGGTGGGCTTCATCGCCGACATGCTGTTTCGCATGGCGTTCTGGGGCGGCAGCCGCAACAACAACGGCAACCCCATCATGCTCGTGCTCGGTCTCGCCGCCATGGTCATCGCGCCACTCGTTGCCGCCGTCGTGCAAGCCGCCGTGTCGCGGCAACGCGAGTACCTCGCCGACGCCACAGGAGCCCTCACGACTCGTGACCCCGAGGCGCTCGCGAGCGCGCTGCAGAAGCTCGGTGACTATGCGCAGCCGATGCGTCGCCAAAACTCGACCATGGCGCACCTCTACATCAGCGACCCGATGAAGCCGGGCGTCATGGACCGTATGTTCGCGACGCACCCGCCCATCGCCGAGCGTGTCAAGCGCCTCATCGAAAACTCGACGCGTTTCTAGCGCTCGCGGTTGGTGCGGTCTTTCGCACGTGCCCGACAACGTCGCGTGCCGATTGCGAAAAACCGCACCAAACGCGGCTAGGTCGCCGCAAGGGCCGCGCGCACGGCGCCGGCCGCGTCGCCCCAGAGCGGCTCGCTCACGATGACCTCTCCGAGGCCTTGCCACGCGGATGCTCGCCGCAACACGAGCGCCACCCGCGCCGCGAGTTCCGTGGGTGAGCTGCCCGGCTCTACCCACGCGCTCTGCACACGCAGCACCCCCGCCTGCCGGTCACTCTTGAGGTCGATGCGGCCGATGACCCGGTCGTCGACGAGCACGGGTAGAGAGTAGTAGCCGAACTGTCGCTTCGGCGCAGGCGTGTAGATCTCGATGCGGTAGTGAAAGCCGAAGAGACGCAGGGCGCGGTCGCGGCTCCACACCACGGGGTCGAAGGGCGAGAGCAGGGCGGTGGCCTCGATGCGGCGAGGGATGCGCGCGCCCGGCACGATGAACGCGGGCAGCGGGCGGCCCGCGGCTGTCGTCCACCCATCGACCTCGACCTGTTCGACCTCGCCGGCGGCGAACAGCGCGCGCAGGGCATCCGTCGTCGGGGCGATCTTCAAGCGGTGGTAGTCGGCAATGTCGCCCACGGTGCCCACGCCGAGCGCCCGCACGCTGCGCAGCACGAGCTCACGCTCGGCCTCGGCTCGAGGCACCGCGACCGCGTGCAGCGCCTCGAGGCCCACCTGGTGGGGGAGCGCGTAGACGCGCGAGAACCCGCGTCGCCCGGCGCTCACGACGTCGCCAAACGCGAAGAGGTACTCGAGGCCCTCCTTGACGTCGCTCCAGCCCCACCACGGGCCGCGTCGTTCGGTCGCATCGTGCTCGACCTCCCCAACGGTGAGAGGGCCCTTCTCGGCGAGCTCGCGTAGCAACCAGTCGAGCATCGCGGTGTTCTCGCGCACCCACGCGCTCTTGTCGGTGTAGCGCGCGCGCAGGGCCTCGCGCTTCCAGTGCCAGAGCGGCCAATCCTCGCGACGGATGATCGCCGCCTCGTGTGCCCAGTACTCGGTGTATCGACCGCGGCGGGCGAAGATGAGCGCGTCGAGGTCGGCGGGGTCGTAGGCGCCGAGGCGCGCGAAGAGCGGCAGATAGTGCGAGCGCGCGAAGACGTTGACCGAGTCGAGCTGCAGCACCTGAAGTCGATCGATCGTGGCCGAGAGCTGGCGCGAGCCGACCGCGGCCGGATGCGCGCGATCGAAGCCCTGCGCGGCGAGCGCGAGGCGGCGCGCCTGCGCGGCGGTCAATCTCGTCACGCGTTCACCGTAGCGCCGAGCGGCGACGCAGCGGGCGCGACGACCGACAGCGGGCGCAAGGCTTCAGACTCGTAGACTGGCGCAATGTTCTGGCGACCGAAGGCCGACCCACCCGCTGCCGCGGGTGACGATGCCGTTGCGCCCGCCATGCGCACGGCTGCAGCCTGGTCGTGGCGATTGCTCGTCGTGGCGGGCCTCGTCGGTGTGCTGATCTTCTTGATCATCCAGTTGCGGCTCATCGTCATTCCGCTGCTCATCGGTGTTCTGCTCGCGGCGCTGCTCGTTCCCTACGCAGCCTGGCTCAAGAGCCGATTGCGGTTTCCGCACTGGCTCGCGGTTGCCGTGGCCCTTCTGACGCTCGTGACCGTTGTCACGGCGCTCATTTGGCTCGTGGTGGCGCAAGTGCGTGCGGGGTGGCCGTCGTTGCAAGATCGCTCGGTCGACGCCTTCGACGAGTTTCTCGTGTGGCTCAGCACGACGTTTGGCCTCAGCACGGCAGAAATCACCGGGTGGATCGACGGCATCGTTGCCGAGCTCGACTTCTCAACGCAGGGGCCCCTCGTCACGGGTGCGCTCTCGGTGAGCACCACGGCGCTCGAGCTGCTCGCTGGCACCGTGCTCGTGATCTTCTCGCTGTTGTTCTTCTTGATCGACGGCCCGAACATTTGGCGGTTCGTCGTTCGCCTCTTTCCGCGCTCGGCGCGCACCGCGGTTGACGGTGCGGCACGCGCCGGGTGGCTCACGCTCACCAACTTCTCGAAGGTGCAGATTTTCGTCGCCTTCGTCGATGGCCTGGGCATCGGCTTGATCGCGTGGGCGCTTGGCTTGCCGCTCGCACTGCCGATCGGCGTCGCGGTCTTTCTCGCGAGCTTCGTGCCCTTCATCGGTGCGCTCGTGACGGGAGCGCTCGCTGTCGTCATCGCGCTCATCTACAACGGTCCGTTTATCGCCCTCCTCATGCTCGCGGGCGTGCTGCTCGTGCAGCAGATCGAGGGCAACGTGCTGCAGCCTCTCGTGATGGGCCCGGCCGTGCGGGTGCACCCACTCGCGGTTGTGCTGGCTGTGACCACGGGCGGACTGCTCGCGGGCATCCCGGGCACTCTCTTCGCGGTTCCGATTGCGGCGTTTGCGAACGTCTTCATCCGCTACATCGCGAGCGGACGATGGCGCGTGATTCCGCATCCCATGACTCTCAGCGATATTCAGCCACCACTAGCACCACCCTCACAGGAGCGCTCATGACCGCCCCCCTCACGATCGCCGGCCCGAGCCTTGCCGATGTCGAGGCCGCGCGCCTCGTCGTCAGCCAAGTGGCCGAGATCACGCCCATGGAGACCTCGCGCTACTTGAGCGACCTGCTCGGTGCGCCGGTGCACCTCAAGTGTGAAAACCTGCAGCGCACGGGCTCATACAAAATTCGCGGCGCCTACAACCGCATTTCGCACTTGAGCGACGACGAGAAGGCGCGCGGAGTCGTCGCCGCGAGCGCCGGCAACCACGCTCAAGGCGTGGCGTTCGCCGCGCGCGAGCTGGGCATTGCCGCCACGATCTTCATGCCCATTGGCGTCGCCCTGCCCAAGCTGCAAGCGACGCGCCACTACGGCGCTGAGGTCGTGCTGCGCGGCCACACCGTGAGCGAACCCCTGGCCGCTGCGCAAGAGTTTGCCGAGCGCACGGGCGCCGTCTACATCCCTCCCTTTGACCACGTCGACGTTGTGGCGGGGCAAGGAACCCTCGGGCTCGAAATGCTCGACCAGGTGCCCGAGCTCGAAACCGTCATCGTTCCGATTGGCGGGGGCGGGCTTATCTCGGGCGTCGCGAGCGTGCTCAAGAGGCGCGCGGCCGAGCAGGGGCGCAGCATCCGCGTCATCGGGGTTCAGGCGGCCAATGCCGCCGCGTACCCCGTTTCTCTCGCCGCCGGGGCCGTGACCGAGATCACGATCTCGCCCACGATCGCCGACGGCATCGCGGTGGCCAAGCCCGGCAAGCTCAACTTCGAGATTGTTCGGGATGCTGTCGACGAGGTTGTCACCGTCGATGACGATGACATCGCACGCGCGATGCTCGTGCTGCTCGAGCGCGCCAAGATGGTGGTCGAGCCCGCCGGAGCCGTGGGTGTCGCGGCCATCCTGACCGGAAAGATCGTGGCCTCGGGCCCCACCGTGGTGATCCTCTCGGGCGGCAACATCGACCCGCTCATCATGGAGCGCGTCATCGCGCACGGGCTCGCCGCGTCAGAGCGCTACCTCAAGCTGCGCATCCCGTTGCCTGACCGCCCCGGCCAGCTCGCCCGCACGAGCGAGATCATCGCCGACCAAAACGCCAATGTCGTCGAAGTGCTGCACACGCGGCACGGATCGGGGTTGGCGATCAGCCAGGTCGAACTTGAGCTGCACATCGAGACGCGTGGCCCCGAGCATGCCGACCAGGTGATGGCGGCTCTGCGCGACGCGGGGTATGACCCGCGAACGCAGTTGTAGCGTTCGCGCGCGTCGCTTGCGCGACGCGGGGTATGACCCCCGAACCCAGCTCTAGCCGGTGTACGTGCTCACGTCGACGATCGTGACCGAGATCTCGCGGCCGTTGGGCGCGGTGTAGCTCACGGTGTCGCCGATCTTCGCGCCGAGAATCGCTTGGCCGAGCGGACTTGCTTCGCTGTAGACGTCGATGTCGCTGTCGTCGCCGACGATCTCGCGGCTGCCGAGCAAGAACCGCTCGTCGTCGCCCATGATCGTCGCGGTGACAACCGTGCCGGGCTCGACGACGCCGTGCGCGTCGGGGGCGACGCCCACGGTGGCCGTGCGCAACAGTTCGGTGAGGGTGCGGATGCGCGCCTCCATCTTGCCTTGCTCGTCTTTCGCGGCGTGGTACCCGCCGTTTTCCTTGAGGTCACCCTCGTCGCGCGCCGCTTCAATGCGCTTGGCGATCTCGGTGCGGCCCGTTGTCGAGAGCGCTTCGAGCTCAGCAGAGAGGCGGTCGTGCGCCTCTTGCGTGAGCCATTGCGTGGCCGGGCCCGTGGTGTCGTTCATGACAGTGCCTCCTGACACAGCAGAACCGGCCCGCGGGCCGGTTCTGTCTCTCGATTGCGGCGATGCTACGGGAGCCAGCACCGGTAGGGCAAACCGGTGACTGCCTGTTCCGCAGTGCGCAGGGTCTCGGTAAACACCCTCGTGCGCTCTGTGGCTGGCCCCAGTTCGACGACTTTCCACCCGACGATGCCGAAGCTTTCGTTGAGCGCTTGAATGGCGCACGACACGTCGGTGCCGGGGGTCACCGACACTTCCCACCGAACGTCGATCGAGGTCTCGGTGACGTTGGAGTAGCCCAGGTCGCGCGTTTCAAGCTCGGCGTTAGTGCCCGAGAGCCCGCCCCAAACGACCCACGCCGTAAAGATGATCGCGAAGATGACGCCCGCGATGATCATGAGCGTGCGCGTGCGTCGCTCAGAGCCGGGCGTGCGTCCGTAGCGCTCGTCGAGACGCTGCTGCGGGGTCGACATCGTGCGGGGCATTCCTCTCTCAGCGCGGCGCGGGCGCGCCGCTCAGGTGCGATCGCTACCCTTGGCCCCAAGCGTAGAGCGCCGAGGTGAGGGTTTTCTCAGCCGGACGTTTCTCCCTCAACAGCCCTGGAGCATCCCGTGATCGTCTACACCCTCGCAGCGAGCCTGCACTCGATGGGCATCGGCCCCAACCCGGTCGAACCGACGACTCCTCCCGGGTTTGACCCGAACACCGTGACGCCCGGCGTGGCAGGCTTCGTGGCCATCGCGCTCGTGGCGATCGCCACGATCTTCTTGCTCGTCGACATGACGCGCCGCATTCGCCGCGTGCGGTACCGCGGTGA
>JAAFHT010000020.1 GCA_013297625.1 Actinomycetota bacterium
ATGCTCACTCTCTGCTCGCGCCGCCATCAGGGCTCCCAGCGCCAGGTCGAGGCGCTCGGCCAGGTAGTCGTCGAGGGGGCGCAGCGCCGAGTCGGGAGCGGTCGGCATCCAGCGCACGAGCACGCCGTCGTCGCTCAGCAGGACTGGTCCCCGCTCGGCGGCCATCGCGGCCGCATCGTTGAGCGGCAGGGGTCGGGAGTCGATCACCACCGTGCTGCCCTCGGGCAAACGCGCGTCGAGCAACCGCTGGCGTAGCTCTCGCCGCGCCCGCGCACTCTCGGACTGGTGGCCCGGCAAAACCTGCCGACTCGCACGCGCGATGCGCCCCGGTTCTGCGACGTCTCCGCTCGCGGTGACGAGTAGGGCGCCGATGACGAATCCTTCGCCGGTGCGCCGAAAGGTCTCGCGGCGCGGAATCATGCCGAGTACGCGGTGCGCCGGCACGGTGACGACGAGCTGCTCGGGGGTGGCGCCCGCGGCGGCGAGACGCTCGGCGGCCGCGGCGAGCGCGGCTCGAGCGTTGGCGAGCGCGCGGTCAGCATCCACAGCCCTATCGTGCCCCACGCGGCTGGGTAGCGCATTGTCCACCGGGCCAACAGCCAACTAGCCTTCAGACCAGGAGGCCCTCGCCATGGACAGACTTGCCGATCGCTCGCTCGGAGCACACCTGTTTGCCTCGGAGGCGGCCGCAGGATCGCTACCCGGCCGAGTCGGCACCGTCATTGTCGGCGGCGGCGTCATCGGGGCTAGCATCGCGCTGCACCTGGCCGAGGCCGGAATCGACGACGTGCTGCTGCTCGAACGATCGGTGCTCACGAGTGGCACAACCTGGCACGCCGCGGGGCTGGTCGCGGGCGCGCGCGGGTCGACCGCGATGACACACCTCTCGTCGTATGGCCTCGCGTTCTACGCCGACCTCGAACAACGGTCGGGGCTCGACGTGTCGTTCGACCGCTGCGGCTCGCTGAGCCTCGCGCGCACGGCGGGCCGCGTCGACGAGTTGCTCTACGCGCGCGATGTCGCCGCGCAGAACGGCATCGACGCGCGATCGGTCGATGTAGCCGCCGTCGCCGAGCTCTGGCCGATTGCCTCAACCGACGGGGTGCTGGCGGGCTTGCACTTCGCGAACGACGGGTACGTGAACCCCGGATACGCGGCGGCCGCGATGGCGAAGCTGGCGTACGAGGCCGGAGTGAGCATCCACGAGGGCGTCACCGTCACGGCGGTGCTGCACGAGGGTGGGCGCGCCACGGGCGTCGAGACTCAGCAGGGCACCGTGCTCGCCGACCGCGTCATCATTGCGGGCGGGCTGTGGAGTCGCGACCTCGCGGCCACCGCGGGCGTTCACCTTCCGCTGTATGCAGCCGAGCACGTGCACGTGCGCTCGAACCCGATCGAGGGAGCGACGCCGGCCCTGCCGGTGCTGCGCGATGTCGACAACAGCTACTACATCCGTCACGAGGCCGGGCGGCTGCTCGTGGGAGCGTTCGAGCCCAACGGCATCCCCCGCGCCGTGAGCGAGATCACGACCGAGGGGTTTGCGACCTTCCCCAACGACGATCACCACTTCGCGCCCGTGCGTGCCGCCGCCGAACGCACGGTGCCCGGGCTCGGCCCGGCCGGGTACGACCGATTCATCACGGCCCCCGAGAGCTTCACGCCCGACACCTCGTTCTTGCTCGGCGAGACGGCGGAGGTCGAGCAGCTCTTCGTGGCGGCGGGGCTCAACTCGCAAGGCATCATCTACGCCCCCGGCATCGGGCGCGAACTTGCGCGCTGGATCGTTGCGGGCACACCGCAGTTCGATTCCGCCTCTGTCGACGTGCAGCGCTTCTCGCGCCACCAGAGCAACCGGCGCTACCTGCACGCGCGCACCGTCGAGAGCCTAGGGCGGCTCTATGCCATGCACTGGCCACACCTGCAGTCAGAGACCGCGCGCAACGTGCGTCGCACTCCCCTGCACGGCAGGCTCGCCGAGCTCGGCGCGCGCTTCGGTGAGCTCAACGGCGGCGAGCGCGCCAATTGGTACGGCGGGCCGACCGCGGCCGAGGGCTACAGCTACGGCAAGCCCGGCTGGTTCGACCAGGTCGCGGCCGAGCACCGGGCCGCACGCGACGGCGTTGCCCTCTTCGATCTGAGCTGGTTCGCGAAGTTCGAGATCGTGGGGGCGGATGCTCTCGCCGTCGTTCAGCACGCCACCACGAACGACGTTGACGTGGCCGTGGGGCAGGCCGTCTACACGCTGTTTCTCAACCGCAACGGCGGCATCGAACTCGACGGCACGGTCACTCGTCTCGCCCACGACCGCTTCATGGTCGTCACGCCCTCGACGAGCCACCAGAAGTCGCTGTGGTTGTTGCGACGCGCCGCGCGCGGGTACTCGGCCGCCGTGGTCGACGTGACGGCGTCGCTCGCAACGATCGGGGTGATGGGCCCCCTCAGCCGCGAGTTGCTCTCGCGCGTCTCGCCGAACGACTGGTCCGATGCCGCACAGCCCTACACGACGGGCCGCGAGATCGAAGTAGCCGACGGCTTCGCCTACAGCCTGCGCATCAGCTTCGTCGGCGAGCTCGGCTACGAGCTCTACCCCACGGCCGATCTCGCGCTCAACGTTTTCGACGCGCTGTGGGAGGCCGGGCAGGATCTCGGGGTGCGCATGGCGGGCTATCACGCGCTCGACTCGCTGCGCAGCGAGAAGGGCTACAGACACCTCGGCCACGACATCGGCGCCGCCGACGACCCGTACTCGGCCGGCCTCGGCTTCACCGTCGCGCTCGACAAGCCCGGTGGCTTCATGGGTCGCGACGCCGTGGCCGCGCTCGACCCGGCCGCGCCGAAACACCGCACCGTCTACATCACGCTCGACGACCCGGAGCCCGTGTTCGTGCACGACGAGACCGTCTTCGCCGACGGCATCGCGGTCGGGCGGATGACGAGCGGCGCCTACGGCCACACCCTCGGCCGCGCCGTGGGCATTGCCTCTCTCGACCCGGGCGCCGCGCTCGATGCGACGTTCACGGTCGAATGCAAGGGCGTGCGCGTGCCAGCAACGGTGTCGCGCCGGCCGTTCTACGACCCGCGCGGCGAACGCCTGCGCGGCTGACCCTCTCTTATGGGCTCAATCGATTCCGGCGAGCCGCTCGAGAGCGCCCTGCAAGATCACCTGCGCGGGGTGAGCGATCAGGTGGTGGTTGAGGTAGACGCCCTCGAGCCACGTCTCGACCTCTGACGCGGGCATCCCCACCGCATTCCAGTCGATGCCCCGCTCGGCTGCTGCGCGCGGCGCCTGCGTGCGCGCATCCAGCCACGCCCGCGCAATGCGGATGCTCGGCTGATCGCCCTGCGGATCCCACAGCAACTCGATCGGGTGGTGATCACCGTCGATGTGCTCGTGCTCAACGGTGCCGCTGCCGAGCCACGGCAGAAGCATGAGCTCGCCCTCGATTTCGACCTCGATGATCTCGAGCGGCACGGGGCCGGTCTCGCGGGCGAAAACGCGGAGCCCGGCGGCATGCCACTCGGCCGCCTCCTCGGCATCGGCCATGAGGTCGGGCACGACCGGCAGCGCACGGGCGGCGAACTGCCGCGCCCACTCGAGCAGCGCCTCGGTTGGCTCGCGCTTCCACGGGCTGCCGTTGACGTCGTGGCCGTCTGCGGCGTGGAAGTGGTGCTCGAAGCCCTCGTCGCTCACCTCGATGTGTAGCTGCCCGGTCGGAAAGTGCACGAACAGGCTGACTGTGTTGCTCTCTTCGTCGAACTCTGCGTCCAATTCGGGTCGCCCGAGACCGCGCGGAAGCGGCGGCACCGTACCGATACCGTCACCGAGATCGAGAACAGCCCGAAACGTCTGGGTGGGCAGGCGGAGCGTGGGGTCGGTCACCGCATCACCCTAAACGCTGGGCGCAGAGGGATCAGCCGATGAGCCCGACGAAGAGGCCCGCCAAGGTGAGGCCCACGATGTCGCCACCGACCTCGATGGCCCAGACCCTAAAGCCGTCGCCACCGAAGAGGCGGTGCGACAGCGAGCTCGCGGCGGCGAACCCGACGCCGACGAGCAATCCGGCGAGCGCGCCGCCGAGCGGCCCGACGGGGCCCTGAACCTCAGCCACGAACCACAGCACACTCGCGAGCGCGATGACTTGCACGAGGGCGCCGAGAGCGGTCATCCCGAACACCGTCACCATGCCGTGCGAGCCGGGCGGGTTGGCGGGGTCGTGACCCTTGGCGCGCATCCACGCGGGGTAGAAGGTCTTCGGCCCAAACCACAGGGCGCCCGAGATGAAGTAGACGACGAAGCCGGCGAGCACGCCGAGCCAGTTCAGTTCGAGAAGAAACATGCGCGAGACGCTACTCCTGCGACGGCTACTTTCGCGACCCTGTGCTCCAGTAGGCTCTCGCCCAGTATTTGATCGCCCCACCCCGAACCGAGAGGCCACTCCCATGGCAGAACGCAAGACCACGAAGAAGGTCGTCCGAGTCGAGGTTGACGAGACGGCTGCCGAGCGGGCCGAGTCGACCGAGGCTGGCGCGTCGACCGATTGGAAGCCGACGGCCGAAGCCAAGGGCCAGGCCACCGGGCTGCGCTGGGGCGCCTGGGGCTTCTGGGCCGGCGCACTCATCGGCGAGGCTCTTGCGATCTACTGGCTGCTGTGGCTCGAGCCTTTCAAGCCCGCGGTCTCGTCCCCGTGGTACCTCAACTCTGAGACGGCCCTGTGGCTGCTGCTCGGCATGTTGCTCGGCATCGGCCTGCTCGCCGTCGCCGGTTCGCAACTCTGGAAGAAGGCCAACCGCCTCGACCCGGCCAAGAAGTCAGAGCCGTTCCGCTTCTTCGTGCAGAACCAGCTCGGCGCCATCATCACGATGATCGCGTTCTTGCCGCTCATCATCTTGATCTTCCTCAACAAAGACATGGACGGAAAGCAGAAGGGCATCGCGGGTGCCGTCGGCATCGTCGTGCTCATCGTTGCGACGCTGCTCGGTGCCTCGTTCAACCCGCCGTCGGTCGAGCAGTACGCCAACGAGGGCCAGATTCCCGAGTACACGGCGATCGTCGAAGAGCTCACGGGTCAGGACTACGTCACGTGGACCCAGAGCGGCAGCGTCTACCACCTGTGCCTCGACGCGTCGGCGGTCAACCGCGTGTCGGCCGACGGTGCGATCTATGAGGGCACCGTGGATGCCGCGCACGCCGACGGCAAAGAGGGCCTGACCCTGCAGGTCGAGCAAGAGCTCGGCGAGTGCGGTCTGCCCGAGCCCGAGAACCTCAGCGAGCTCGAGACCGAGATTCGCGAGCTGCGCGAGACCGTCGACGTCGACAACGCTCCCGCCGAGGAAGCCCCGGCTGAGGAGCCGGCCGAAGAGCCCGCGGGCTAAGCGAGGCCGTCTTTCTGACGAACGGGGCGGGGCGTGTATGCGCCCCGCCCCGTTCGCTGTGTGCGGTGTGAGCCGTGTGCGCCCTGCGCTGCCCGCTGGGCGCCGCGTGCGGTGTGAGCCGCGTGCGCCCTGCACCGCCCGCTGGGCGCCGCGCGCGGTTTGCTGTCTGCGCAATGTGCCTCTCGCGGCACATGCCGCGGGCGGCACATACGCCGGTGAGCATCCCGCACCTGAGCTAACCCGACGTGACGCGAGGCATCGCCGCACCGTACTGTGGACGCATGTTTCTTCGCCGCATGATCGCGCGCATCTTCTGGGCCTTCAGTTCGTGGCGAATGGTGTCAGAGTCCGCACCTGATCGACCAACAGTCTTGATCGGTGCGCCGCACACCTCCAACTGGGACTTCGTCTTCATGCTCGCGATCGCATGGAAACTCGACATGCGCTTTCGCTGGCTCGGCAAGATAAGCCTCTTCCGGGGATGGAAGGGTCCGATCATGCGCGGCCTCGGCGGCATCGCCGTCGATCGGGATGCGCCCAGCGCCGTCGTCTCAGAGGTTCTCGCGCGCATCGAGTCGGGCGAGATTTTCGGCCTCGTCGTCACTCCCGACGGCACGCGCAAGGGCCACACCCACTGGAAGTCGGGCTTCTACCGCATCGCGCGCGAAGCCGGCTTACCGGTGACCCTCGGCTACGTCGACCGCACGACCAAGACGACCGGACTCGGGCCCACGATCGAGCTCACGGGCGATGTCTCGGCCGACATGGACGTCATCCGCGCCTTCTACGCCGACAAGTCGGGGGTCAAGCCCGAGCACCGGGTCGAGCCGCGACTGCGCGAAGAGCTCGCTGGTTAGGCCACCGCGTCGCGTGGCCTTTCTTCTTCAGCTTGTCGTCGAGTTTCTGCTGAGCTTTCTGGGCAGTCTCTTTTGGTGGCTGATCCCCGAACAGATTCAACGCCGAAACGATCGCAAGCGATTCCTCGAGGGCGAGGTGCGGTGCGGCATCCGCGCCGTGAAAGGGCGGGTGCTCAACATCGGCACCGAGTGGAGCGTGGGCGTCGCGCAGATTTCGCCCGGGATGCTGCACTTCACACCCGCGATCGGCATCGTCGGCACGCGCGAGGTGCGGGTGCTGAGCATCCGTGACCGCGACGATTCGATCGGGCCGAGCGAACACGAGTATTCGGTCGGCGAATGGCTCGACTTCGTCGTCACGACCGCGGCCGGCGAACTAGTGGTGCGTTTTCCGCTCGAAGTGGCCGACGCCGCGGCCGAGGTGATTAGCCCGCCTGAGGCCTAGTGCGACCAGTGGCTGGGCCGTCCTTAGGTCGAGTGCTTATGGGCGGTAGCGTTGAGCCGCATCGTGGTCGCTCCGTAGGCTCATGGTGCGTCAGCTCACCCCGGAGGAACGGATCCCGCAACGGCTCTCAGCGCTGCAAGGTAGCGCGTCTGGACGTAGATCGCGGTCACAGCACTGAGTCGGTAGCCGAGCGGCTCGTCGTGCCAGGTTCCGTCGGGGCGAACCTCGTGAAGGTAGACGTGATGATCAATGATCTCGTCGAGAATCCCGACCCAGAGTGCCTTTCGTTCACGCTCTTTCTCGATGCCGATCAGGCCTCCGCTGCCGCCAAAGCTCGTGATGAGACCGCGGGTGTGATCGAGATCGACGTCGTGAGGGTACTGACGTGGCCAGTCCGGTTGCGACTGTGCGAACGTGGTTGCGATGGTGCGGTCACGCTCAACTCGCGCAACGTTGTCCACTCGAAATGCCACGAAACCGTCGGCGTAGCCGCCATCCGAGACCTGAGCCATGAGGGCCCAATTGGCGCCGACTCGAACGACGAATCCGTAGAGCGGCTCGGCGTACTTGGGCTTTCGGTTGACCCGCACCACCACGTTCTCGGTGATGGCGCTGAGCAACCTCTCCCGCTTACTCATCGCTACTCGCAGCGCTCAACGACGACATCTTCGGCGCCACGCTCGCCACACTCAGCGGAAGATCGGCGCTTGGCTGAGCGACCACGTGAAGAGCGAGAGCCAGACGATAAAGAAGATCACCTGCAAGGTTGTGCCCACCACCCCGATGATCACAGCCGCGAGCGCGAGCCCTTGACCAGACTCGTTCGACACAGCAATCTGGCGACGGGCCATGACACCGAGAACGATGCCGACGATGGGCAGCATGAAGCTGGCGATGAACCCGACGAGTGCCAGCGTGTTGGTGCGGGGAGGATAGGTCGTGGTCATGCCTCATCTTTGCATGCACTCCCCACCCGGCGGCAGTCTTCGTGCCCACACGCATCTTCTACGCTGGCACCGTGACTGACCCCGCCACGTCGTCGTCGGCGACGGATGCTCCCCCGAGCCTCTTCGTCTACGGCACCCTTGCGCCCGGACGCTCGAACGAGCACGTGCTCGCCGACCTCGAGGGCACGTGGACTCCGGCGCAAGTGCGCGGGCACCTGGTCGCCCAAGGGTGGGGAGCCGCCTTCGGCCACCCCGGCCTCACGCCCGACGAGTCCGCGCCCTGGGTCGACGGGCTGCTCTTCGAGAGCGCCGAGCTACCCGAGCACTGGAGCCGCCTCGACGACTTCGAGGGCCCCGGCTACGAGCGCGTGCTCGTGTCAGCGCAGCTCGCCGATGGCACCGTTGTCGCCACCTTCGTCTATGCGATTCGTCAGGCGCACGACTAGCTGCGATCCCAAGAGTGAACGCGGCCGACGCAGCTCGATGATTCGGGTAAGGCACTCGTTGTCGAGCATCCACATTTCGCAATCGGTTCACTCATCGTTCGTCGCGGATGCTCGAAACCAGTGATGTAGTCGACGCATGGACATCGTCAAGATTGAGAAGAAGCAGGTTCTGAGCCGGGAAGAGGCTGCCCACCAGCTCCGCGCGATCGCGGACGAGCTCGCGTCGGGCAACGGCATCCTCATGGAGCGCGACGGCCTGCGGGTCACCGTCAAGCTCCCCGACGAGGTCACCATGGAGGTCGAGGTCGAGATCGAGCACGACGAGCGAGAGTTCGAAATCACTCTCTCCTGGTGATCCCGACTCGCCGACTCATCGAGTACTGCGGCGGTTGAGCTTCCCCAACCCGGAACCCGTCGCCCTATCGCACGAAAAGCAGCGGACAAAATCTCATATGCTCCGTATCGTGCAAGAGCCATCTTCTACAGCGCGGCCCTCGACTTCGCGAGAGGGCCTCGCAAGGTCGATGCCGCTGAGGATAGTGTCCAGCTTCGTAAGCCAACCTTTCGTCGAAGTTGGAACACCAACCGCTGTGCACAGAAGCACAAAGCACATCGTGATGGCCGGCGATCTCGGCGCAGCACACTGGAACGGATTCGACGCACGACGTCGATCAAGAGGCCACAAGGGCTGGTACCCCATCGGGGTCTACGACGCTGCCACGAGAGTCTGCTTGAGTGTTGTGACCTCTCGATACCCGGTCCGGAGCCTCGCGATCCATCCTGGCGGGGAGTTCTTCGTTGCTGGCACTGGAGAGTACGACGGTGGGTACTACTTCGAGGGCGAATTGCTCATCCACGATTTCGCCACTGGGCGGACTCGGTCTTTGCTCACGCACTCTCGAATGGTCGAAGAAGTGTCCTGGAAGGACGAAGAGCATCTCACCGTTGAGTTTGCTCCAGTGACCGACTGGGAGATTGACGACTGGAACCTTCTGGAGTTCTCGACGGCGATGGTGCATTGCGCGGATTTGTCCACTGTTGATGAACGCACCATCGATATCGACGCACTGATCAACGTGGAGAGAGCGAGGCACAGGCCCGCGAATCCGTCAGTAGGTGCTTCTGACTACTTGCCCGCCCATGAATTGGCCGCTATTGAAGACACTCATCGTCACGTGTGGGCCCTGGCCCCCTACCGAGGCGGGGTAATCGCTGGGCGAGAAGGCTTTATCGACTATTGGGCCTCAGATTCAGAAGACCAACCGAAGTGGCGCATCGCGGTGGAAGGAATCTGCACGCAGCTCTTCGTGAGAAGCGATGAGCTGGTTGCAACCGTGTGGGACCCACCTGTCTCGCGGTACGACGAACGAACGACGTCGATCTTCACCATCGACGCTACATCCGGTGAGATTACGACCGACGAGCGTAGCTCTTGTGCGCTCGTCCTGATACGGGACGGCAACGGCGACCTGCTGATCCGACCCACAAGCCACAAAGATGCGGGCCTGCCCGCCACGGTTAGGTCGACAGGAGCGGTTGACGGTCACGTCAACCTGAATGGCTACGACCCGTTCAACCACTACTTTGACATTCGCAGATCGCCCCACCTTTTCACCCTCGTGGGCGAAGCGGAGATGCCGGGGCGGAACAAGTACGTGGCGCGTGTCACGCGAAACGAAGCTGGTTGGGCGATTGAGCGCCTATTCCCACTCGATTGGACGGGCTCGCGTCACGTGTTCGGTGGTCCAGGGGTCTGGATTACGGATGACCTCGGAGCAGCGATCATCCATGCAGGGGCGATTAGCGACGTGTCAGGACTTCTGCCAGGAAACGCACGAGTTGTTCGTAGGCGGTATTCCGACGGAGAAGCCGAATGGCAAGTCGGATTCGACAGCCAGGTGGTAGCAGTCGATGAGGCCCACGGTGTGACCGTCGCCGTGACGAACCTTGGTGAGGCCGTCGCAATCGATAGCAGGTCAGGCATCGTGCTCTGGTCACGTACCGTGACAAGCCCAGAGGGGCACTCTGTGGTACCCCTGTCTCTCCTGCTTTCCTCTTCGACCTCAGGATGGATCGGAACCCTAGATGGAAGAGTCATGGGGTTCGTGATTGGCGGGTCCCCCGGGTGACCTCCGCCCTGGCCCACGCGAGAACCGGGCGGCACGCTTCGCGCGCGAAGCCACGCCCCCACACCTCCGGCGCAAACTCGTACGACAGCTCCATCTCGCCCGTGCGATAGGCGATGTGCACGAGGCTGGCAGGTTCACCGGAGTCAGTCACCTCGACCGTGAATGCTCCCCGCCATGGCGTCTCGGCAACGCGCTTCGGGATGTCCGCCGCGGCCACCGGCCCTCCCAAGTACGCCCGTACCTGCGGGTCGGAGTAAAGCCGCTCGAAGAGTTCCGCATCAGAGTCGCGGGCATCCCGAACCGTCAGACGCTCGGTGACGATCGGTTCAATCGGCCATTCCACGAGTGCGCGCCTTTACGCGGTGAACCGGAACTCAACCAGACAGTGGTTCACACTTCTTCCCACGGGAAACGTGGCACTCCGAGGGTTTCGAGGAGGCGATCGACTGTCTCCTCCACGAAGACGTCCATCGGTTCCTCTACGCCCTCCTCCGCAAGCAGAGGTCGGATCGACGATGCCTCGACACCGGTCCCCGTGACCTCCTGGGCCCACACGGCAAGAGCACTCGCCTGGCGATCAAGATCGACATCAGCACTTGCCGTGTCGTCGTCGAAGTAGTCACGCGGTTGGTACCCCAGGTAGACCAAGCCACCCGCTTCTGGACCTGGCTGGAAGGTAATCGTGGCGATGTCGCTGTCGTGAATGTCGACCATCAAGAAAGGTGCCGTGACTGGCTGGCCTTCCGACGACTTCCCGCCGGCGAACGTCTGCGTCACGAAGAGACCCATGAGCGATACTCTACGGGGCTGCGCGCTCGGGCGATCGGTCCGAGTCTTTATCAGCGCCCCTACGTCGCCAGGGGGTCGTCCCCGTCATCCCGGTGCCTGGAGACCAGGACCGCCAACTGCTCCTCGGAGAGAACGCCCTTCAGCCGCTCCGCGATGTTCCACTTCTCTAGGTAGTGCGGCCGTGTCCCCATGAGAATCTTCAGGAGAGCATCCGTCGGCAAGTCGGCTGCGATGAGAAGGTCGATTGTCGGGTCGGGCAGCCCTCGAGTCGCGGCGTCGATGCTCAGGCTCTCGAGAGGCCCCACTCCGATCAGGGGCAACTGAGAAGGCGCCGCGGTCAGGGCGAGCGCGCGAATCAAGGCGGGCACGAGGTCGTGACGGTGGCTGAGGATGTCGTCAGCGCGCTGCCACCCCAGAGAGTCAGCCCCAGCCCAGTACCCCAAGGCGACTTCCCTCATCGCCTCGCTCGACGTCAAAGCCTGGGTGTCGTCCGCATTAGGCCCTGCAGTGATCGGGCGCACCTCGATCGGCATCGGAAGGGGAAACCACGATGCGCAGAGCAGGGCGGTCTCTGCGTCGTCGCACTCGATCGTGAGCACTCCGGCAAGCTCCGCCTTGCCATACCAGGCAGTCGGGTCGAAACCCGGGGCAGGGATGCCCGCACGGGTGTTGCCGCCGCTTTTCACCAGGCCCCGCGTCCATCGCGAAGTCGGCGCCATGGCGTACCAGTCGAGCGTCGCAGAGACCCCCTCTCCACGTAGTCGTTCGAGGTACGCGCTCAGCGCCTCAACGTCGCCCGGAGGCAGAGCACTCCCCGCGTCCACGTACTCGTTCCATAACAGGAGCGCAAACTTCATGAAATCACCTTCACGTTGGAACGGAACTCCCTCACCGAGGCGCCTTTCGCGACATCGCCCAATTCTTCGCACGGGAACACAGAGGCGCAGGACTGCATGGCTCGAAAAGAGTTAACGTGAGAGAAGCATGCCTCACGATATTGTTGGGCACCATCGGCGTGTAGCTCAGCAGTAGAGCACCGGGCTCGGACCCGGCGGGCGCAGGGGCAGAACCTGCCACGCCGGCTCACGAGAGATGGGCGGGAACGGAGTGACGAATGGCTATGCGTTCGGGCAGTTGAGCCAAGCCTTTCTGACCGCATCGACTCATGAAGACCCCGACGTTCGACGGCGCGCCGATCGACGCGCAGAACGGTGGGCGCAGGTCATTCGTGCCATGGCGGAAGGACGGGTGGATGTTGGTTCGCGAACGCCTGTGCTTGGTTACCCAGCCTGGATCACCCTCGAGGTTCTGCGCGGTGGTTTTGCGACGGGCAAGGCGCTCAGCGAGGGCCCGCTCGACGCTGACGAGCTCGACCTCGCCAAACGACTGGGTGTCACCCCCTCTCGACGCCTGCTCTTCAGCTACTTCTTGACGGAAGCCGGGCTGCACGAGCTGTACGCATTGCTCGACTCCGGGCGCTATCGCGTCGACATTCCCGAAGATGCCGCTTTGCTCACGATGGCGTGGCTCGTTCGTTCGGGAGACAGGGCGGGCGCCCTTGAGATCCTCGAAGCAATCGCGCCTTTTTGCGAAACACTGCGATTCGCTCCGAAGATCGCCAACGAGCCGACAGCCCCGCCTGAGTTCGTGTACCGCATGACCGCGGGCGACGCCGTGACCCTTTTGGAGTCGCGGAGGCCCAACACTCGCGTTGAGGCTCAGCGAGAAGCCTTGAGTGTCTGGAACCCATTCACCGACCGCGTTCTGGAGGTCTGGCTCACGAAACACCGTGACGGGCGCATCGACCTTGCCCACGACGCGGTTTGGCACGCGCAGGTTGTCGAGGTGGTCGCCGAGTACGACCGGCTTGCTGAGGCCCACACGTTGTGTTCGAAACACAAAAAGCCCAGAGAGAATCTCGCCATCTTGATCAGGGTGATGAGAACGGTCGCAGAAGGTGGGGCCGTCACTGCTCGAGACGCGGGCCTCGTCTGCTCCGTGATCGAGTCGTGCATCGCAAAGCGCGGCACGCCCAACGATGACACGCACAGTTCCCTTCGAGAACGTCAGCGTTCCATCGCATCGGCCCCGCCTCACAGCCGCTTGGTTGCCATCGCGGCTGAGCGTCTCACCGCGGTGGAGCAATCACAAGGGCTCGAGCATCCGGAAGCATTCATCGGCGAGGTGACGGCCCTCGAAGCTGAACGAACCGGAGTTCCCGCGGGTTCCGTGATGCCAGCGGTGGTTCCGCGAGTCATTGCGCGCGCGCGGTCGGCGCCCATTGAGACGCTGCTCGCTGATGGCACGGTGTCGTCTGCTGAGGTACTTGCAGAGCTCATTCCGCGAATCAGCGCGACCGTCACTGCGTCGGCCTACCACGACGAATCCCTTGCACGGCTTGTTGCCGCCAACTATCGCGCGTTCCGGAATCGTCGGTCTCTGTTGCTCGTCAACCTGCAGAAGCAAGTGCAGCTGAGCGAGCTGCCGTGGGTGCGCGCTGCCACACCGCACGGTGCGGCAACAACTAACGAGGCGATGGCCGTAGCCCGCCGCGTTGGTGCCCTGGCACTCGACTACTTCCCTGCCACGATCATTCCCAACCCACTGGTTCGCGAACTTCACCACCTCTTGGCGACGGCTGGCTACGATGTTCCGCTCGTCGAAGAGCTTGCGGCTGACATCTTTATGGGGCGGTTCTCCGACAAGTTCCGCATTGCGGCGCAGCGCGCGAGCACCGTGATAGGCAGCACGCTCTACGCGCGCTATTTCAAGATCGACATCAAGCAGATTCTCGCCCTCCCCGATCCGATCGAGACGTCACAGAAGTCGAAGCGGCTGGTGATTCGTTTCGGCGCGAGCGAGCCTCTCGTCACTTTCGGAGACGTGTGCCACGCGCGAGCCGAACACACCACGTCGGAGGGTTGGTCGGTTGCCCGCAACGGCACCATCATCGAGCAGTCGCAGATTCTGACGACCCACAACCTTGCCGCGCTCGTCATGCTCGGCGTGAAGCCTCAGAAGCCCTGGAGTGACTTGGCGCGAGAGTGCATCGAGAGAACAGAATCGCTGCTCGAGTTGGCATCACGTCAGCGTCGCCCGCTTCGCACGATCAAAGACGCGGCGTACGCCTGGCGGCAGGCAGTGTTCTTCTTGTCGGTCTCGACACCTGCAGAAGCGGAAGCAGTCATCACAAACCGGTCGCTCGCGAGCACAGTTCCAGACGTCATTACGTCCTTGTTGCACGGCCTCCAGAGTGCCTTCGCTGGCAATCCAGAGGCCAAGGATGTTCACACACCCTTCGTCGGATGGACAGTCGGTCGCCACTGGGTTCTCGATGCGCTCGGCCACCAAACCCACGAATCGTCGTGAGTCTTCGGCCCGGGCTCGCCTACCAGTCACTCAGTACCGAACTCCGCATCCAGAACTGCAGGCCAGTTGTCGTGGGCAAGGCCCGTGTTCACAAGCAAGTCGCGCCAGTCGAGTCGAGCAAGCGCGACAGCTTCTTCGATGCCTGGCATTCGGCCCCGCCCTGCCACGACCACAGCCGCCTGAATACGTTCCGAGTCGTGAGCCTCGGCGACGAGACGGAAAACGGTTCGCGCATCGCTGCGGGTCGGAAACTCTCGAACGATTCGTTCACGCACGCGAAGTGAGACGCGCTCGTCGATGTCGTGCCACCACACGTAGACGCCTTCACAGAACGCATACTCGTACTCCGCGAGAGCACGTTCGAGTCCGTACTGGTCGCGGAGCTGCTGCGCGAAAACCTCGCTGAGCTCGGTCGGAGACATGCCCGACTCGAGGCCTGTGCGGAGCGTGCCCACCAGATCGTCGTACTCTTCGACGTCGTCGGGCGCGATGCTCGGATCTTGATAAACCCCGAGCAGGTCGTAGTCATACAGGAGCTTCGCCAAGCCCAGTGAACGCTCATCGAACTGATCCCGAAGACTCATGCGGAACGCATTCCTCTCTTCATCGAAACAAGCGTCTGGCAGTGTCAGCTGGCGCCATGGAGTGCGTAAGGCGAGTAGGTGTGACGCGTCCCCCACGATTGCCAGCCCGGAGCCGGGATCAAGCCCCACACGCCTTTCTGCCCCCGCCTCGACCACTGGTCTCCCTGAGACGTAGCGACCCGCACGCGCGAGCGTCCGAACGCGCGGAACTCCGTCGCACCCCTTTCGATGACCCCTCTGACGAGGTCCTCGACGGATGCTACGTGCTCGTCGGAGTAGGTGAGCTCCCATCGGCTGTTGTTCTCTGTGCCCACCTGGATGTCAATCCAGTCCGTCGCCACAACCCATACGGGCGCGGCAGTGTCGACAACGGGCGCCAAGGCAAAGACGATGTTGTCGTCGTCCTGCGAAACCGTCACCGTTCCCGACCGGCCTACCCACGGCCGGGCGCGGTCAGCGAGGGCCTCGATGATTTCACGGCGTCGAGATACCGGCACGGGCACAAGCACACGAGACAGGTGGTTCGGAACATCGTCCATCTCTGATTCCAATCGCTAAGCGGTGAGGCTGAACTCAATCACGCCCGAGCCCTGCACCAGCATCGGGATTACCTAGCCACAGTGGCTTCAAGCGCGGGAGCAAGGCCGAAAGGTAGGCGTCTGCCTCGGCATCTGTCGTCAGCGGCATGGGCAGGGTCACGGCGTAGGTTCCCCATCGGCCGCTGTCGGGCTCGATGCTCGTCTCAAACAACGACATGTCACCGGTTTCCCAAATCAACCCAGCCTCGCGGCCGTCTGGTGCAATCACCAGGGCATCGCCACAGTCGCCATAGGAAACGAACATGTGCATCTCGAATCCCTCAGCACGCCCTTTCGGGTAGACCAAGGCGTCGTCATTCGCGCCTCCCAAGATGCCTCCTGTTGTCTATCGGGGTCGGAACTTGAGAGAGCGCCGATGTGTCGGGTCACTCATTCGAAGTCTTCAGTGGGCCCGGGAAATTGCGAGCCATCAAGAATCCACACTTTCCTGCCGAGAATCTGTTGGAGCAGTTGTTCGAGGGCACGAATGTTGGTTATCCGCGGAATTGCCGCCGACGGAAGAATAAAGAGTCGCTCATCCTCGCTGACCACGCGAGCCACGGAGAGCGGTCCCGCGTAACCTGCGAAGCGAAAGGCAGTGCGGACCGCTGTGATCTGCCCAATGCTGAGTGCAGACGCCAACCTTGACTCCCTACCCCTAGAAGCGGAACTCGAATCCCAGGCTAGACCCCAGCATCCTCCGTCTGTTGCAGGGCTTTCTCCGTCATCTTCCAGAGGCGATAGTTTTCCGCTCTCATCTGCAGGTCGTGGGCCGTGATCAGCTCGACAAGCGCATCCAGGCCACGCTCGTCAACGAAACACTCAGCGTGCATGAGCCGATGAGGCGTGCCTCGAAGGTCTTCGACAAACGGCACCCAACGAGATGAAGCAATCTCGCCGGTTCCCGGTGATGCAAAGCCTGATGCAACAGCGGGGCCGTTTGTCGGAATCTCCTCTGAACAATGTGAACACAAGACGGAGTGCTTCATCACTGCTCCAAACGTGCTGTCCGCCGCTGTCGGCGGAGACCAAGCTACACAGCCGTGAGCGCCACAGCGAATGTGCATGCTGCGCTGAACTGGACCGCCCTTGCTCAAACCTAACCCGCCAGCAGCGTGACCGGCCGAAAGACTAGGGCCGCGAACTGCGCGTCTCTCGGTCCGCTAGAGATTGTCTTCCAGCACTTCTTGCCACGTTGCGTAGACACTGCACCAAGGAAATTGCGGGTCTGTCTCTTGACGGTATGTGAGGTGCACCCACGCCCACTGGCCACTTTCAGGTAGCCACAGCACGACATCCTTCATCAGCTTCTTGACCGCGACGACCTGCACAGTAACTCCGTACAGAAGATGACCTGCGGGCATTTCCGCTCGGAGTTCGGCCAAGATCTTGGCCTCGTGATGTTTCGACGCCCACCACCAACGGGGTCCTAAGTCCGCGAGGCGCACAGGAGGCCACGCCGTTGAGCGTTTATCCGTATGGGCCACCTGAGCAGTGGCAGCTTCGTCAGCCCGATCCGTTCCGCCAAACCCGACCGTGTCGCCACCGTGCGTCCTAAGGGACAGCTGCCATATGTCGGCCGCGACAGACCGATATCTCTCCGCATCGCCGGCGATCGACTCGTCGAACCAATGGACAAACTCTTCATGGACGATTCGAGCGAGATCCTCTTCAGATTGAGCAGACGGAAGCCGTTTGAGGATCGTCTCAGCCTCGGGGTTGTACTCGTCGGTGTTGTGCCCGAAGTTGATGCCGATGGGATCATCCCGGAAGAGGAGTTCTGCGATCGACCGCAGCAATTCTGAGTTACTCACCCTCGACTCCTCCTCTAGGGCCGCAGAACTCAACCGACAACGACGCCTGCCTCAATCCTCAGGGACTGCCAACCACAGTGCCTCGAAAGCTTCGCGAGCAATCTCAACGGCACTGAAGTCAGGCATATCGTCGATAGCCGTGATTGGCAGCACTGCTGCCGACCCCAGCACGGTAGAACCATCTGCGTCGCGCGCGTCGGCACGAGCGAGTCGCCCGTCGTCGAATACGTCAACTTTCCGCACCTCCCAGCCATTCACGATCTCGGCGAACACCAGAATCGGCGTATCACCTGCAGCCCCGTGCCAGGTGACCATTTGCCAGTAGCGGTGCTCAACCATGATCGAACCCCCGAGAACTAAACGTCGAAGCGGAACTCGACGTATGGTGTCACAGCGTCATGACTCGAGATGATGCTTCCAGACAATCGCGGGGTCGAGACCCGGGAAGTGATGGTCCGCGAAACCCTTGACCTCCGCAGGGTGAACCCACTCGATATCCCAGGACGCCAGGACTCCGACGCTCGTCGCGTCGCCTGTCCAATACGAGTCCACGCACTCGCCCTCCGGGTCTTCCCATGGGCGATCATGCAACTCCCAACTTGACCACGAGTACTGCACGAGAAGGACTGCACGACCCGCCACATCGCCGGCGCGGGCGCGGCCTCCTTTGGTCTGAAGGGAGTCGAACGGATGTTGCCAGGCTCTTCCCGTCTCGGTGTTGTTGCCGCCCCCAGGGGGCGCAAGACGGCGACCTGTGAATACCGACCGTAGGAGCTTCCACCAGCTTTCGCGAGGCAATGGGGCCGACGCCTTCCGGGTGGAGGTGTATTCACGTCCTAAGTCATCCGTAATGGCTACTCGACAGCGCACCGCGATGAATCCCTTCTGCACGCCATCTACGACGCTGACGGTGACACTCGCCTCGCTGACCCATGCTTCGGGAATTCGACGTGCCGCGAGGTGTCGGGCAAGCTCCTCCCGCAGACGAGTGGCCCGAACAATCAGGGGAGGCAGCGCCGGGGTCGCAGTGCCGCTCAATAAGTCAAAAGTGAACTCTCGCCCTTTGCCGGCTTGAACTGCGCGACCCACATCGCCCATTGGCCACTCCGGAAACCACGGTGTGTTGCTGACGACGTGTCCGGAGATTCCGTCCGCCGCGTCTGCCAGTTCCCGCCGACGCGCCACGACTATGCCTGCTTCCCGGATGCTCCACGCAAGCGGAGCTCAACCGGAAGGTTGCGACCAAACCCTTCGCTCGCGTCACGGCGCGCTCCGTCACACCATTCGATCCGCCAACGCAGGGGCTGGATCAAGGCCGCTTCGACGACCTCGCGGGTCACCGCACCATCAGGCCAGAATCCCAAAGCGCGACTTTACTTCGACCCGACGCGGCTCGCAGTGGACTCGACAACCACTCGGTCAGGCGCCAACGTCAGTTCCGCTCGTTGGACGATCAACCAAAGTACCTCTCGCCCGCCTGATCCAAAGCACGACCATGCTGATCGTCCCGAGAGCGCCAATTAGGACGAGCGCGACGTTCACGGAAAACATAAGCCACATCGGCACTCCGTCACCCGAGCGACCGCCTCCACCCGTCAGGGCGGTCCAGTCCCCTCCGGTTGACTCCAGCGTGTGAATCAGCGCGGATGGAGAACCCGCGAGGATGACCATGAACGCCAGCCCCCAGAAGATGTCGTGCAGAAGGGAGGGCTGCCGATCGTTCGAAGCGCTTTCGGACGGAATCTGCACGGGGATGCTCGGTCTGGCTACACGTTGAATCGGAACTCGACCACGTCGCCGTCTTGCATGACGTAGTCCTTGCCCTCGATGCGGGCCTTGCCCTTGGCGCGGGCTTCGGCGACTGAGCCGCACGCGACGAGGTCGTCGAAGCCGATGACCTCGGCCTTGATGAAGCCGCGCTCGAAGTCGGTGTGGATAACGCCCGCGGCTTGCGGGGCCTTCCAGCCCTTGCCGATCGTCCACGCGCGCGACTCTTTCGGTCCGGCGGTGAGGTAGGTCTGCAGGCCGAGGGTGTCGAAGCCGATGCGAGCCAGCTGCGCGAGTCCGCTCTCGCTCTGACCGGTCGAGGCGAGGAGTTCGGCGGCGTCGGCGGCATCCATGCCGATCAGTTCGCTCTCGATCTTCGCGTCGAGGAAGACGGCCTTGGCCGGGGCGACGAGCGCGGCCAGTTCGGCCATGCGACCCGCGTCGCCGAGAACTCCTTCGTCGACGTTGAACACGTAGATGAAGGGCTTCGCGCTCAGGAGGCCGAGCTCGCGGATCGGCGCGGCGTCAAAACCCGCGGACGAGAGGGTGGTGCCGGCGGAGAGCAGGGCCTGAGCATCCAGCGCCGCCTGCAGCACGGAGGGGTCGGCCTTCTTGCCCTTGACCTCTCTTTCGTAGCGCGGAATCGCCTTCTCGAGCGTCTGCAGGTCGGCGAGCATGAGCTCGGTGTTGATGGTCTCCATGTCGCTGGCGGGGTCGACGGCTCCGGCGACGTGCACGACGTCGCTGTCGGTGAAGGCGCGCACGACCTGGGCGATCGCATCGGATTCGCGGATGTTCGCCAAGAACTGATTGCCGAGGCCCTCGCCCTCGCTCGCACCCTTGACGATGCCCGCGATGTCGACGAACGACACCGCGGCGGGCAAGATGCGCTCGCTGCCGAAGATCTCGGCGAGAACCTTCAGTCGCTCGTCGGGCAGCTCGACGACTCCGACGTTGGGCTCGATCGTGGCGAACGGATAGTTCGCCGCGAGCACGTCGTTTTCGGTGAGCGCGTTGAAGAGGGTGGACTTGCCGACGTTGGGCAGGCCGACGATGCCGATAGTGAGAGCCACGAGCATCTAGTCTATGCGCGCCGCAAAGGTATGATCTAAAGCATGCCCCACGGCTTTGAGCGCATCGTCGCGCACCCCGAGCGTCAGGACCACTCCGCCGACCAGCCCGGCGACACGATCGTCGCGCGCCTGCGGCTCGACGGCTGGCACGACATCACCGTGCGCGTGATGCACCCCTTCACGTGGGATGCGAAGTTTCGCGGGTACCGCATCGACGAGCTCGCGATCAGCCCGGCCCGGCCGCGCACGCTCGTGAGCGGCGCCTACTCGGTGGCCGACGCTGCTGCGCTCAACCACGACGAGCGGCACGGCTCCCGCACGCCCTTCGACTTTCCCGAGGGAGAGATGCACGACGGCGTGCTCTACCGCACGGTCGGGCACGCCCCCGAGCCCGACGAGCGCTACCACGACGCCGCCGGCTGGTGCACCGTAGCCGGCCTCGACACCGACGGCCAGCCGGTCGCCTTTGCCACCGCCCTCGACCGCAGCGACTGCGTGCTGCTCGACCTGCTGGCCGACGATCACGGGCTGACGGTGCAAACCCGCCTGCCGTGGCAGACATTCCGGCCCGCCGAGCTTCCGGCGGCGGATGCCCTGCCCGGGCTGCTCGTCCGCCACGGCACCGGCGACCACGAGACGGCCGAGGCCAGGCTGCGCGAGCTGCTCGCGGCGACGGTGCCGAGCCGCGCGTCCGTCGCGCCGCCGCCGCTCATCGCCGACACCTGGGGCTTCGGCACCGACATCGACCCGAAACGTGTGACGGCGTTCTTCGACGTCGCCTCGTCGCTCGGCGTCGAGGTCGTGACGGTCGACAAAGGCTGGGAAGACCACGTCGGCGACTGGTACGCGCAATCGGGCTACACCGGCGGCGTTGCCGGCATCGCCGCCCTCGCGCACGACCGCGGCATGCGGTTGGGGCTGTGGGTGGGCGCGGGCAATGCCTCGCCCGAGTCGGCGGTCGCGACGGCGCACCCCGACTGGCTCGCCACCTGGAACGGCCGCCACCAGATGGTCTCGCACCGCAACCACTCGCTGTGCCTCGGGCACGAGCCCGCGCGCGACCACGTGTTCGCGAGCCTTGACCGCCTCGTGCGCGACGGCGTCGACTGGCTGCTGCACGACTTCGAGACGATCAGCCGTTGCGACGCCGAGCACCACACCCACGACCCCGGCGCGGGCGAAGCCGCGGGAGTTGTCGGCTGGTACTCGGTGCTCGCGGCCCTGCGCGCCGCACACCCCGACCTGCTCATCGAGAATTGCTGGAACGGCGGCAAACCCCTCGACCTCGCGATGATCGTCCACCACGACACGACGATCGGCGACGACTGGTGCCGCTCAGAACAGAACCGGCTCGCGGCCCTCGGCCTCGGCGTCTACCTGCCCTCGTCGTGGACGAGCAAGTACATGGGCGACGAACCGCGCCTGCCCTTGCGCGCGCAACTCGCCCCCTACCTCGTGGGCGGCCCGTGGATCTTCATGGGCGACCTGCCGGGCTGGTCTTCCTCGCAGCTGGCCGAAATGCAGCGCGCGATCGCGATCTATCTCTCGTGGAGAACCGCGGCGATGGATGTTCGCGCGGTGCCGCCCGTGCTCTCAGGCCCTGCCGCCGGGGTCACGGGGCTCGCGTACACACCTCGCGCGAATGGCGAGCAGCTCGCCGCCTTCGCGGTCTCGGAGGCCGGGGTCGGGCAGCTCGTGCGCTGGCATCCTGTGCTGAGCTCGAGCGGCGCGGCCGCGGTCGAGTCGTGGATCGTTCGGGACGAGTGGAGCGGCGCCGAGCGCGTGAGCTCGCGCGCGGAACTCGCGGCGGGCATCCCCCTCGACACGGCGCGCGCCGACGGCCTCGCCCTCAGCGTGCGGCCCTCATAAGCGGTCTGCCCTGAGTAGCTCGCCCATTTTTCTTGTGTGAAAGCGCTTTGACGTCAATACGGCTTCACACAAGAAGAACAACTGGGCCTTGCGAACTGGTCTGATCGTGTCCACTTGAGGTGACGACGATCAGTCGTGACGCCGTGACCTGAGTTCCTCCGGCCGTAGTAGGCACACACTGCCAGCGAAGAATCAGACCGAGAAGCCGCCATCGCTCGTGAGCAGCTGCCCCGAAATCCAGCGGCCCTCGGGTGACAAGAGAAACCCGACGAGTCGAGCCGCATCCTCGGGCGTACCCAAGCGACCAGTGGGCTGCATGGCGGTCAGGTGCGCGCGCACCTCATCGGTCATCCAGCCCGTATCGACCGGCCCGGGGTTGATGAGGTTGGCCGTCACGCCGTGGTGCCCGAGCTCCCGTGCCGCCGCGATGACCATGCGGTCGAGCGCGCCTTTGCTCGCTCCGTAGGGCAGGTTGTCGACGACATGGTCGCTCGTGAAGGCGACGATGCGCCCCTCGCCCTCGGGCACCTGCCGGGCAACAGCCGCGATGAGCTGCCAGGCCGCGCGCACGTTGACGGCAAAGTGCCGCTCAAAGCTCTCGAGCGTCGTCGTGAGGATGCTCGAGTCGACACTCTCGGAATGCGCCAACACGAGCCCACTCACGGGCCCGAGTTCGGCAGACACCCGCGGCACGATCGCCTCGACCGCTTCGGCATCGGTGAAGTCGACCTCGATGGGCAGCACGCGAACGCCGAACTCTTCGAGCTCGGCCCGGATCGCGTCGACACCGTCGGCCTCCCACGGCAGTCCGACGCGCTGCTCGTACGCCCCCCAGTGGGTGAACGCAATGTCGCGACCTCGCTCGGCCAACAGCCGCGCCGTTGCGTGCCCGATCGAGCCGCGCCGGCCAACGCCGGTCACGAGCACCGCACCCGAGTTCGTCGCTGAGGAGTCCACGGCGTCAGGCTAGCCGGTCACGCACCTGGCCTACGCGAGCGAGGGCACGACCTCCGCGTCGACCACGGGCATCACCTGCTGCACGATCGCCTCGAGAATGCGAGCATTGAACTCGACGCCGAGTTGGTTGGGCACCGTGACGAGCAGGGTGTCAGCATCCCGAACCGCCGCGTCGCGCGCGAGCTCGGCGGCGAGCTGGTCGGGCTCGCCGATGTACGAGCGGCCGAAGCGCGATTGCGCTCCGTCGAGCATGCCCACCTGGTCGCGCTGGGGCCCCTGGGCTTGGATGCCGAAGTAGTGCCGCGTCTCGTCGTCGATGATGGGCAGGATGCTCCGGCTCACCGACACGCGCGGCGAGTGGGTATGCCCGGCCGCAACCCAGGCCGCGCGAAACACGGCGATCTGCTCGGCCTGCAGCTCGTCGAACGGCACGCCGGTGTCTTCCGTGAGCAGCGTCGAGCTCATGAGGTTCATGCCCTGCTCGGCGGCCCAGGCCGCGGTGGCGCGCGTACCGGCTCCCCACCAGATGCGCTCGGCGAGTCCGGGCGACTGCGGCGTCACGGCCTGCGGCGCCGCGGTGCCGATCACGCGCGGGTTGCCGAGCGCGAAACCCTCGCCGTCAATCGCGCGGCGGAAGAGCTCGGTGTGCGTGCGGGCCAGGTCAGCATCCGTCTGCCCCTCGGCGGGCTCGTAGCCGAAGTGTCGCCAGCCGTCGATCACGGTCTCGGGTGACCCCCGACTGATGCCGAGCTGCAGGCGGCCGCCGCTGATCAGGTCGGTCGCTCCGGCCTGTTCGGCGAGCGCCCAGGGGTTTTCGTAGCGCATGTCGATGACACCGGTGCCGAGCTCGATGCGGCTCGTGCGCGCGGCCGCTGCGGCCATCATCGGGAACGGGTTCGAGTGGTTTTGGGCGAAGTGATGCACGCGATAGAACGCGCCGTCGACGCCCACCTCTTCGGCCGCGACCGCGAGCTCGATGCCCTGCAGCAGCGCCTCGCCGCCCGAGCGCGTGCGCGAGCCGGTGACACCCATCCAGTTGCCGAACGACAAGAACCCGAGCTTGGTCATACTCGGGTCAATGCATGTGTATGCAGAACTATTCCCTCGCGGGGGCCTCGGCAGCAGCATCCGTCGCCGCCGCCGCGGCAGCCCGCACCTCGTCGGCCGTGATCGTCGCCCCCGGCCGCGTCGTCAAGTAGACGCCCGCGAGCACAATGATGCCGCCGATGACTTGCCAGACCGTCAGCGCATCGCCGAGCGCGACCGCGATGATCGCCGTGAAGACGGGCAGCAGGTTCAAGAAGACGCCCGTGCGCGAGGGGCCGAGCTGGGTGACAGCGACGTTCCACAGCAGGTATGCGAGCGCGCTCGGGAACACGATGATGATCGCGAGCCCCCACCATCCCTCGGACGAGGGCTGGGCCTGAATCCCCACGAGAGCCATGACCGGCGCGAGCATGAGCGCGCTCATGCCCACTTGCACGGTCGTCGCCGTGATGGGCGGCGTCTGGATGCGCCGGCTGATGATGACGTAGGCCGTCCACGCGAGAATCGCCCCGAGAATGAGCAAGTCACCGACCGCGACGCTCACGTCGGCAATGCCGCCAGAGCCACCAAGCAGCACGACGATCACGACGCCCACGAACGAGATCGCGATGCCGAGAACTCCACCGCGACGGATGCGCTCCCCCAGCACCACGACGGCGGCGAGCGCGATCACGGCCGGGTTGATCGCGCTGATCACACTCGCGTTGACCGGCGAGGTCGTGTCGAGCGCGGCGTACAGCAGCAGGGTGTACCCGACCATGCCCAACACGGCCTGGACGATGTGAATCCACCACTCCTTCGCCGCGAGCTTCCACTTGTCGAGGCGATCGCGCTCGATCCACAGCGTGATGACGAGCAAGATCGGAAACGCGCCGAGCCACCGAAAGAACGTGAGCTCGAGCGGCGTGAACTCGGCGATGACGCGGTCGCCGACAACAAAGTTCATCGCCCAGAAGAGCTGAGCGAGCACGGCGGGCGAATAGCGACGGAGCAAGTGCACGTCACCAGGCTAGGGCCGCACGGCGTGCCCGAGAGCCCGCGTCGGCGGCTCATGCGAGCATCGCGACGACCTCTCCAGATCAAGTGCTCTCTGTAGGTCTCGGATGTGGGTAACTGTCATACTTTTGCGCATGCGCCGCTTTCTCACCGTTCTTGCCGCAGCCGGACTCAGCGTGATTCTGTCGTCGTGCGCGGGGGTGGCCGAGCCAGCCGCCGAGCCAACAGGGTCACCGAGCCCGACCTCCACTCCCATGATCGAGGCGACGCCCACGCCGGACGCCAGTGAGGTCGCCGCCGAAATCGTCGTGGCTGGCGACCGGATTGTGGTTATCGCACTCGACGGCAGCGAACTCGACACCGCCAACTTCTTCACTGATCGAGACCTCCTGGTCGAAACTCTGACCGACGCCCTCGGGGCAGAGCCGACTGTCACCACTCGGCCCGTCGGCAATGAAACGCGGGCCGGCTTGATCCATGACTGGAACGGTCTGTCGTTGTTTCTTGCCGACGGCGATTGGGGCCAACTCGTCGCCGACATCACGCGCCTCGAAGTCACGGCGGCTACTGTCAATGGCATTGCGATCCGCACCAACGAAGGTATTCAGGTGGGCACGCTCGTTTCCGACCTCGATCCGTCGATCGTCGTCGAACCGATCACCGACGGCTCGATCTTGCGTCTCGGTGCTGAGACCGTCGGCACGGGAAGCGACCTCGGAGAAGGCGGTGATTCCGCCTTTCTCCTCATCGCTTCGGTCGCCGCATTCACCGACGCGACCGCGGTAAACCGCATGTTCGCGCCCGCAACGAACTGGGGCGTCTGATTCGGGGCCAGCGCACGTCGACTGGTGTTCGAGATTCGGCGCAGCCACGCCGCGTCATGAGCCCGTCGTCGTCGGCGGCCCGTGGCACGATCAGAGCGTGCCCCTGAACTTCACCGCCATCGACTTCGAGACCGCCAACAACCATGCGGCCTCGGCGTGCTCGGTGGGGCTCGTAAAGGTGCGCGACGGAAAGGTCGTCGATCGAGTGGGCTGGCTCATCCGCCCGCCGTTCGGCTTCGATGACATGCTCGAGTGGAACACCCGCATCCACGGCATCACCGCCGGCGACATCATCGACGCGCCCCTGTGGGCCGATCAGGTGGATGCCCTTCTCGCGTTCGTCGACGGCGACACCCTCGCGGCCCACAACGCGGGGTTCGACATGGGCGTGCTGACCGCGGCGCAGCAGGCGAGCGCGCTCGAGGTGCCGAGTTTGACGTACGTGTGCAGCTTGCGGGTTGCCCGCAAGACCTACCACCTCGACTCCTACCGGTTGCCCGTTGCCGCGATGGCTGCGGGCTTCGAGGACTTCGCCCACCACGATGCCCTCGCCGACGCCGAGGCGTGTGCCGCGATCATCGTGCACGCGGCCAAGCGGCACGACGTCACCGAGGTTGCCGAACTCGCGCGCGTGTGTGGCACGTCAGTTGGTCGTACGGGCGCGGCAGCTGCCGCGGAGGCCGCTGACCGTCGCCCCGCCACTCTGGCGTAGGGGCCTAGCGGTCGCAGCCGCCCGACTTGTCGGCGCGCGAGCCCGGCACGCTCAGGTCGCGCAACCCCTTGTAGGCGTAGGGGTCTTCGCCCGCGACGAGCACGATGTCACGGAAGTCGTATTCGGCGAAGTAGCGTCCCTCGCTGTTCTGCCACGGCAGCAGCGACTCGGCGCTCATGTAGTGGTTGACGAGCGCGCGTCGGTAGCCGTGCTTGCCGCTGTTCTCGAGCGAGCGGTGCAGCAGGTAGCCGTTGAAGAACAAGGCTGCGCCCGCGGGCACTTCAACGGCGATCGCGTCGTCGTCGGTATACGGAAACCCGTAGGCCTCGTCGGTGCAGTCGAAGCGCTCATCGGTCTGCTCGCGGTCGGGGTAGAGCACACCGCGCGCGTGCGAGCCGGGCAGCACCCACAGGCAGCCGTTCTCCGTCGTCGCGTCGTCGAGCGCGATCCACACGCCACACAGTGAACGGTCGCGCGTCGGAATGAAGTGCTCGTCTTGGTGCCACGCCTGGCCGGGCTTGCCCTCACTCTTGATGAACAGCATCGACTGCATGGCCTTGACGTTCGGGCCGATGACGCGCGTGAGGCCGTCGACGATCCGAGGGTGCCGCATGATCTGCCGGGCGACCTCGCTGATTTTGTGCGGGTGGTGGATGCACAAGTACTGCCGCAGCACGTCGGCGTCGCTCTGCCCCGGGTGGGAATCCACCACCGAATCGTCAGGGTTCAGGCCTGCCCGGCAAATGCGCAGAGCCTCGGAGTTGACCTCAGCCACTTCAGCCGCAGTGAGGGCGCCGCGCAGCACGGCGAACCCGTCGCGCGCGTACTGCGCCACAAAGGCCTCGTCGATGGCATCGTGCATGACAAGCGGAGCGTGAACAGCGATGGTCATGGCTTAGATCATACCTAAAGCCTCGCGGGGCACATAGGGGAGAACCCTCATTGCCGGTCGCTCGCCCTCGGGCCACAGTGGAGACATGCTCAGCCGCATTCTGCCCCTCGCCCTTGTTGTCTCGCTGGCTCTCTCGGCCTGCTCGAGCCCCGCGCCTGCGACCTCACCCTCGGCGGCCGCATCGAGCAGCACGCGCACGGCCTCCCCCACGCCGACTCCTGAGCCAGCGGCCGAGGCCGTGCCGGCCGAACTCGTCGTGCTCAACGTCGGAGTGCAGCTCTACGACTCGGAGGGCACAGAGATCGGCGCGTTCGGATGGGCCGACGAGGCAACGCGCGCACTTCAGGTACTCGAGCTCGCTTTTGGTGCACCGGTCTCGACGGGGCTCATTCCGGGCGAGGGCGCGCACACGGCTGACTACGAGACCTACACCTTCGAGGGCGGCCTGACGTACTACACGGCAGTCAACCTCGGAAAGCCCCGTAACGAGTTTCACACTCCGGCAATCGTGCGAGTCGACCCCAGTACCGATGACACGGGTGTCGACATTCAGACCCCGCAGGGCCTTCAGGTGGGGGGAACCCTTGCCGAGGTTCTCGCCTTGTCGCCCGTCGCCAATCGTCCGCACATCCTCGGCACGGTCTACATGATCGACCCCGTCGACCCGAGCATCGTGGGTGCAGCCGAAGATTCGACCGACACGATCGGCATCATCGTCGACGGAGCCGGCGCCATCGTGGAGATCATGACGCCGTTCCCGACGAACCCGCTGTAGCGCCGGGGCCGGCCGACGGATGCTCGCGCGGGCCGCGCAACGCGCAAGTGTGTGCGGCCCGCGCGCCAACTAGTTCTGCGGGAACCCGCAATAGAGGTCGACATGACGCCTCAGTAAGTCACTCGCTCTTCGTCAAGTGACTCGTCGTCAAAGGGTTCTTGTTTCCAAGCGAGAATGCCTTCGTTCCTTGACCCGACAGGAATCGATGGATGGACGAGGAGCTTCTCGGCCTTCGCTATCCACTCCTTGAAGAATTCGAATTGAACCGACTCCGACGCTCGGCCGTCCAAAGCAAGCCATTCTCGAACGAGCCTGGCCAAGGTCACGCGCGCAAGTTTCTGCGAGCCCGGGCCCCATGGGGCGTCCGAGAGTTCGCTGATGCTGTAAAAGGCGTGCTCGGCGACCGCGGCCGGACTGGAATTACCTGCATCTTCCAACAGACGATTCTTGAATCGGTCCATCAGTCTCAGTGGATCCGCGCTACCAAGCACCTCAGTAGCGAATAGGTTCACCTCGTCAGCAAACTCTGCGGCGCTCAACACAGCACAGACTCTAGTCAGCCAGAACCGACGTCGGTACGAACCGGCGGTTTACGGAACGAAACTTCGACCTCGCTGCGGACCTGGGGCTCGTCGGCAGGAGGTGTGTCACTAGGACGACTGCGGGAAGCCCAGGTTGATGCCACCGTGGCTCGGGTCGAGCCATCGTGAGGTGATGGCCTTCTCGCGCGTGAAGAACGGAATCGCCTGCGTGCCATAGGCCTTGGCGTCGCCGAAGAGCGAGTTCTTCCAGCCACCGAACGAGTAGTATCCGACGGGCACGGGGATCGGCACGTTGATGCCGACCATGCCCACGGTGACCTCGTTCTGGAAGCGGCGCGCGGCGCCACCATCGTTCGTGAAGATTGCGGTGCCGTTGCCGTACTGCGAGCCGTTAATGAGCGCGAGGCCTTCGTCGTAGCTCTTGACGCGCACGACCGAGAGCACCGGGCCGAAGATCTCTTCGGTGTAGACCTTCGAGCTCGTCGGCACCTTGTCGATGAGCGTCGGGCCCAGCCAGAAACCATTGGGGTCGCCGTCGATCTCGATGCCGCGGCCGTCGACGACGATCTCGGCGCCATCCTGCTCGGCAATCTCGAGGTAGCTCGCGACCTTGTCGCGGTGCACGTCGGTAATGAGCGGGCCCATGTCGCAATTGCGCGTGCCGTCGCCGACCTTCAGGGTCGACATGCGCGACTGAATCTTTTCGATGAGCGCGTCGGCGACGGGCTCAACGGCGACGACGACCGAGATGGCCATGCAGCGCTCGCCCGCCGAGCCGAAGCCCGCGTTGACGGCCGAGTCGGCCACGAGGTCGAGGTCGGCGTCGGGCAGCACGAGCATGTGGTTCTTGGCACCGCCGAGCGCCTGCACACGCTTGCCGTGCTTCGAGGCGGTCTCGTAGATGTACTTGGCGATGGGCGTTGAGCCGACGAACGAGATGCTCGCGACATCGGGGTGCTCGAGCAGAGCATCCACGCTCTCCTTATCGCCGTTGACGACGTTGAAGACGCCATCGGGCAGACCGCTCGCCTTGAAGAGTTCGGCCATCCAGATGGCGGCGCTCGGGTCTTTCTCCGATGGCTTCAGCACGACGGTGTTGCCGGCCGCGATCGCGAGCGGGAAGAACCACAGCGGCACCATGGCCGGAAAGTTGAAGGGGCTAATGATGCCCACGACGCCGAGCGCCTGGCGGATCGAGTAGACGTCGACGCCCGTCGAGACGTTCTCGCTGAACTCGCCCTTCATGAGCTGCGGAATCGAGCAGGCAAGCTCGACAACCTCGAGTCCGCGGGCGATCTCGCCGCCCGCGTCGCTCAGCACCTTGCCGTGCTCGTTCGTCAGAATCGCGGCCAGCTCGTCTTTGCGCGCGTTAAGGCCCTCCCGGAACGCGAACATCACCTGCTGTCGCTTCGCGATCGAGGTGTTTGACCAACCGGCGAACGCCGCCTTGGCCACCTGCACGGCGTGGTCGACGTCAGCCGTCGTCGCGAGCGCGACCTCGCGCTGCGTCTCACCCGTGGCGGGGTTGTAGACGGGGGCCGTGCGGGTGGATGCTCCCGCAAACGTGGCGCCGCCAACCCAGTGCTGAACAACCGACATGATGTGCTCCTTCGCTCAACGATTCGTGCTCAGTCTGCGGTCTCGCGGCTCTGCGATCAAGCACCATCGGCGCACAGCGAATGTGCATAAATGCACATCAGCGCGGGGGCAAGAGTTCGTCGCGCCGCTCG
>JAAFHT010000174.1 GCA_013297625.1 Actinomycetota bacterium
CGACAGCAATCTTCTCTGGCAGTTCCACTTCGAGTGCTCTGGCCGCGGCCGGGCTGACTTCGATGCGGTATGTCATTGCTGCATTCTGCCCGCAGCGCGCAGGCGATCGCGAAGTTCATCCCCAGTAACAACATCGCCGCGGGTGATTGCCGCGTCGGCGTCACGCATGCTTGCCATCAGTTCGTGATCAGACAGCACCGCGAGGGTTTCGACCATGGAATCGAAGTCGTCGGCCCCGAGGATTACCGCCACCCTGCTGCCGTTGCGAGTGACTTCGAACCGCTCGTGAGTGGTCTCTGCCGATTCGACGAGTCGAGAAAAGTTGGCCCGGGCGTCGGCCACAGAAAGCGTCATCATGTACAGAATTCTAGCGCAAGCGGATTCTCTGTGTTTAGTCGTCACCCCAGTCGCGAACGAGCCGCCGCACATACTCCGTTGCCGGCTCGCGCACGAGATCGCGCACGCTGCCGCGCTGGGTGACGGTTCCGTTCTCGAGAACCACAACCGTGTCCGCGAGTGCAACGACGTCTTCGAGGTCGTGCGTAACGACGATCGTCGGGATGTCGAGCCCAGCCAGATGCGCGGCGAGTTCTTCGCGAATGGCGGGGCGAATGACGGCGTCGAGGGCCGTGAGGGGTTCGTCGAGCAACAGCAGTTCAGGGTTTGTCGCGAGTGCGCGAGCAAGAGCCACCCGCTGCTGCTGCCCGCCCGACAACTGGCCCGGGCGCTGACCAGCCAGGCTCTCGAGATCGAACCTTTCGAGCCACTTCTTCGCGTCAGCCGTGGTTGCGCCGAACGCAACATTGTCGAGCACGGTGAGGTGCGGAAAGAGCAGGTAGTCCTGAAACACAAACCCGACGCGACGGGCCTCTGTGGGCACAGCCTCAAGCGCGCGACCGTTGAGCGTGATGCTGCCCGTCTCGGCGGCACCCGAAGAATCGAGGATCCCGGCGAGCGCAGCAAGAGCCGTCGACTTGCCCGCGCCATTGGGGCCGAGGAGCGCCAGAGTCTGGCCGGGCAGGGCGGTGAGGGCGACATCCAATCGAAAATCCCCACGCTCAACGGCTAGGTCTGCGACGAGACCGCTTGCTGACTCGCTCACCGAGCTCATTACCGAGCCACCCCCGGCAGCCATCGATCTTTGAGCGAGACCAGCACAGCGACGGATACGACCATGAGAAGCAGGGAGAGCGCGATCGCGGCATCCGGGTCGGTCTGCAGTTTCAGGTAGGTGGCGATCGGCAGGGTTTGGGTCGTGCCAGGAAAGCTGCCGCCGAAGGTGATGGTGGCCCCGAACTCACCGAGCGACCGCGTGAAGCATAGAAGCGCGCCGGCAGCAACGCCGGGAGCGACGAGAGGCACGGTCACGCGGCGAAAAATCGTCCACCGGCTCGCGCCCAGTGTTGCCGCCGCGATCTCGTAGCGTCGATCACTCGCGCTGAGTGCACCCTCGACTGCAAGTACAAGGAACGGCATTGCAACGAACACCTGAGCGATGACGACGGCCGCCGGAGTGAAGGGAATCGTGAACGGCAGAAACTGCCCGATGATCCCCCGTCGCCCGAGCAGGAGCAGCAGGGCGACACCGCCAACGACGGGCGGCAGCACGAGCGGCACTGTCACAACGGCACGCAGCAACCGGCGCGGGATGACCGGCCACTCGCCTGACCGCGACAGCACGACCGCGAGCGGTATGCCGAGCATCAGACTCACGAGCGTTGCGACGGCGGAGGTGCCGAGCGACAGCGCCAACGGTTGCCCGCTTCCGGCGAGCGCGTCAGCAAGTCGTGGCCATGGCGCCCGCACAAGCAGTGCGACGAGCGGCAGCACAAGCAGGCAGAGCCCGACACCGGCGGGTATCCACAGCACCGGTGCGATGCCTGATCGGCGGTTCACTGTGTCACGAATCCTGCGGCCGCCAGCACCGCTTGACCCTTAGCACTCAGGACGTAGTCCACGAATGCATGCGCGGCGACGCTGTCGGTGAGGGTGGCAATCGGGTAATCGACAGGCGCCGACTCGACGGGTATCCCTTCGACACCATCACCCGCAGCGAGCACATCCGTGACGTATACGAGCCCGGCATCCACT
>JAAFHT010000087.1 GCA_013297625.1 Actinomycetota bacterium
GCGCCACGTTGACCCGGTTGTCATCGACGATGACGATCTGCATTCCATCCTCCAGCGGGTGGACTGGCGCCACCACATCTGTCGGACATCGGCCCCCGAGGCGGGGACTTGAGCGGCCGGCCTGCGGCCCGAAGGGAAAGACGGCGCACTCGTGCGCACGATCGACTCGCACCGCGCCTACTACGAGCGCTGGGCGAAGTCGTGGGAGTTTCAGGCGCTGCTGAAGTCGCGGCCCCTCGCCGGAGACGCCGAGCTGGGGGAGCGCTACTGCGAGACCGTGCATCCGTTCGTGTGGGCCAGCTCGCAGCGCGAGGGCTTCGTCGACTCGGTGCAGCGCATGCGCGAGCGCGTCACCGACCACATTCCTGCCGATGAAGTGGATGTTCAACTCAAGCTCGGCCCGGGCGGCTTGCGCGACGTCGAGTTCACCATCCAGCTGTTGCAGCTCGTGCACGGTCACAACGATGACCGAGTGCGGCAGCGGGATACCCTCGGGGCCCTCGCGGCCCTCGCGCAGCACGGCTATATCGGCCGCGAAGAAGCGGCCTGGTTCTCGCGCGACTATCGACTGCTGCGCGTGATCGAGCACCGCGTGCAGCTCGACCGCATGACGCGCACCCACCTCATGCCGCGCGACGCCGATCGCTTGCGCGTGCTCGCGCGCGCCACGGGCCTCGCGACCACGGCCGATGAGCTCACCGAACGGTGGCAACAGACCAAGATCGCCGTGCGCTCGCTGCACGAGAAGCTCTTCTACCGGCCGTTGCTCTCGGCAGTGGCGGCTCTGCCTGACGCGGGTCTTGCCCTCACGAGTGGCCAAGCCGAAGACCGCCTCGCGGCGATCGGCTTTACCGACCCGAAGGGTGCGCTGCGCCACATCGCCGCTCTCACGAGCGGGGTCTCGCGGCGCGCGCAGATTCAGCGCACCCTCTTGCCGGTCATTCTGCAGTGGCTCGCGCAGGGCGCCGACCCTGACTATGGCTTGCTCGTCTTCCGACGCTTGAGCGACGACCTCGGCGAGACGCACTGGTTCTTGCGCATGCTGCGCGACTCGAGTGGCGCTGCGCAGCGTCTCACCAACGTGCTCACGGCGTCGCGCTATGTGGGCGGACTGTTCGAGCGCATTCCCGAGGGCGCCGCGTGGCTCGAGAACGAAGAAGAGCTTCGCCCACGCCCGCTCGCGGCCTTGCTCGACGAGTCGCGCGCCACGGTCGACCGCTATGAGGGCGATATCGATGCGGCGGCCAAGGCCCTGCGCACGGCACGCCGGCGCGAGGTGCTGCGCTTGGCCCTCGCGGGCATCCTTGACATCATCACGGTCGACGAGCTCGGCCGAGCTCTCAGTGACGTAAACACCGCGGTGCTCACGGGTGTGCTGTCGCTCGTGCACCGCTACGGCGACGGCATCGAGTTCGCGATCGTCGCGATGGGTCGCTACGGCGGCGCCGAGCTGGGCTTCGGCTCAGACGCCGACGTCATGTACGTCTATCGCGACGCCGGCGCGGGGGAGCACGCTCAACCGCGGGCCGAGCACATCGTGCACGAGCTCAAGCGCCTCACCGAAGACTTGCGACTGCCGCTCGACCTCGACATCGACTTGCGACCCGAGGGGCGCAACGGTGCCATCGTGCGCTCGCTCGACTCGTACCGGGCCTACTACGAGCGCTGGTCGCTCACGTGGGAGGCGCAGGCGCTCTTGCGTGCCCGCACGGTGGCCGGTGACGAGCCGCTCATGACCGACTTCACGGCCTTGGCCGACACCGTGCGTTACCCGGCAGCACTGCCCGAGGCTGACGCGCGCGAGGTGCGGCGCATCAAGGCTCGCGTCGAGGCCGAGCGCTTGCCGCAAGCCGCCGACCCCGCTCGCCACCTCAAGCTCGGTCGAGGGTCGCTTAGCGATGTCGAGTGGTTCGTGCAACTGTTGCAACTGCAGCACGCCGCCACGGTGCCCGCCCTGGCGACGACGTCGACCCTCGAGGCGCTGACCGCTGCGGTGGATGCTGAGCTCGTGCTCCCCGCCGACGCCGAGCGTCTGCGTGCCGCCTGGCTCATCGCTTCTCGTGCGCGCTCAGCGCTCACGCTGTGGAGCGCGAAGACCGCGGATGTGCTGCCGGTTGACCGCCCGCAGTTGGAGGGTGTCGCGCGCCTGATGGGCTACCCCGCCGGGGGAGCGTCGCGGCTCGAGGAGGACTACTTGCGCACCACGCGCCTCGCCCGTCAGGTGTTCGAGCGCGGCTTCTACGGCACGCAGTAGGCGCGCAGAGCATCCGTCGATCCAATACAAGCGATCGCACACAACCCACATGCAACAACGCGGGCCCCGCTCCCGAAGGAGCGAGGCCCGCGCTGCTGTGGTGGCTATCTCGATAGAGGCTGAGGCCTAGACCGAGAAGTAGAGCTCGTACTCGAACGGGTGCGGACGCTGGGCGGCCGGCAGAATCTCGTTCGTGCGCTTGAAGTCGATCCAGGTCTCGATGAGGTCCTTGGTGAAGACTCCGCCCGCGAGCAAGAACTCGTGGTCGTTCTCGAGCGCGACGAGCGCCTCTTCGAGCGAACCGGGAACCTGGGGGATGCCCTTGGCCTCCTCGGGGGGAAGCTCGTAGAGGTCCTTGTCGACGGGCTCGTGCGGCTCGATCTTGTTGATGATGCCGTCGAGGCCAGCCATGAGCTGCACCGCGAACGCAAGGTACGGGTTGCCCGAGGCGTCCGGCGCGCGGAACTCGATGCGCTTGGCCTTGGGGTTGGTGCCCGTGATCGGGATGCGGATGGCAGCCGAGCGGTTACCGGCCGAGTAGACCAGGTTGACCGGAGCCTCGAAGCCCTTGACCAGGCGGTGGTACGAGTTCAGCGAGGGGTTCGTGAACGCGAGGAGCGCCGGAGCGTGCTTGAGGATGCCGCCGATGTACCAGCGCGCGATGTCGCTGAGTCCGCCGTAGCCCGCCTCGTCGTAGAACAAGGGCTTGCCCTCGCTCCACAGCGACTGGTGGGTGTGCATGCCCGAGCCGTTGTCACCGTAGAGGGGCTTGGGCATGAAGGTCGCGACCTTGCCCCACTCGAGCGCCGTGTTCTTGACGATGTACTTGAACTTCAAGATGTCGTCGGCGGCCGAAACCATGGTGTCGAACTTGTAGTTGATCTCGCCCTGGCCGGCGGTGCCCACCTCGTGGTGGCTGCGCTCAACCTCAAGGCCGGCCTCCATGAGCTTCACGACGATGTCGTCGCGCAGGTCAGCGTGCTGGTCGACCGGGCTCACGGGGAAGTAGCCGCCCTTGTAGGGGGTCTTGTTGGCGAGGTTGCCGCCCTCTTCGACGCGCGCGGTGTTCCACGCAGCCTCGCTCGAGTCGACCGAGTAGTACGAGGTGTTTTGCTTCACTTCGTAGCGAACGTCGTCGAAGATGTAGAACTCGGCTTCGGGGGCAAAGAACGCGGTGTCGGCGATGCCGGTCGAGGCGAGGTACTTCTCGGCCTTCTTGGCAACCTGACGCGGGTCGCGAGCGTAGATCTCGCCGTTACGCGGGTTGTAGATGTCGAACACCATGATGAGCGTGCGCTCGGTGCGGAAGGGGTCGACGTACGCGGTCGACACGTCCGGGATCAGCTGCAGGTCGGACTCGTGAATCGACTGGAAGCCTCGGATCGAGGAGCCGTCGAACAGCTGGCCGACCGTGAAGAAGTCTTCATCGACGGTCGAGGCGGGGATGTTGAAGTGCTGCTGGACACCGGGAAGGTCGGTGAAGCGAATGTCGAGGAACTTGACATCCGTGTCCTTGATGAACTTCAGCACCTCGGAAGAATCACTGAACATGTGACAGATCTCCTGAGCTTGGTACCGGACGACTGCAGTCGCAGCCTTGAGTCGAGACTAGGCGCAGGGCATTTCCCGTCAGTGTCCCCTTTGTTTCGGGGATGTTACGGCGCTGGCTACCGACGAAACCCGCGGTCGATGGATGCTCAGCCGACGGCTTGCGCGAAACCGCTCGTCGTGTCGGCCAACCCGCGCATCGACTCAGGAATCTCCCGACCCTTCGCCACCATCGACTGGGCCCACAAGCGACCCGCGCGGTAGCTCGACCGCACGAGGGGGCCCGCGAGCACGCCCAAGAACCCGATCTCTTCGGCTTCGGCCTTGAGTTCGACGAACTCTTCGGGCTTGACCCAGCGGTCGATGGGGTGGTGCCGCGAGCTCGGTCGCAAGTACTGCGTAATCGTGACGATGTCAGTGCCCGCCTCGTGCAGGTCGCGCAAAGCTTGTGACACCTCTTCGCGCGTCTCGCCCATGCCGAGGATGAGGTTCGACTTCGTGATGAGCCCGAAGTCGCGAGCCTGGGTGATGACGTCGAGCGAGCGCTCGTAGCGGAATGCGGGTCGAATGCGCTTGAAGATGCGCGGCACGGTCTCAACGTTGTGGGCAAAGACCTCGGGGCGTGACTCGAAGACGACGCGCAGCAGGTCGGGGTTGCCCGAGAAGTCGGTCGCGAGCAGTTCGACGCCGGTTCCGGGATTGAGCTCGTGAATCATGCGCACGGTCTCGGCGTGCAACCACGCGCCCTCGTCGGGAAGGTCATCTCGCGCGACGCCCGTGACCGTCGCGTATCGCAGGTTCATCTCCACGACCGATTCGGCAACGCGGCGGGGCTCATCGCGGTCGTAGTCCGCAGGCTTGCCGGTGTCGATCTGACAGAAGTCGCAACGCCGCGTGCACTGGCTGCCGCCGATGAGGAAGGTGGCCTCACGGTCTTCCCAGCACTCGTAGATGTTGGGGCATCCGGCCTCTTGGCACACGGTGTGCAGTTGTTTCTCGCCCACGAGCGAGCGCAGCGCGGTGTACTCGGGCCCCATCTTGGCGCGCGTCTTGATCCACTCGGGCTTCTTCTCGATGGGCGTTTGCGCGTTGCGCACCTCGAGGCGCAAGAGCTTGCGGCCCTCGGCGGGATGAGTCGCAGGCGTCGACGCGGCGGGGGGAAGGATGGTCATGCGGATGCTCCTTGCGAGACGGTGGTCAGCGACCGAGAAGCGCCGACGAGATCGTGGACGAGCGGGCCGAAGTGCCGCTCAATGAGGGGGATGACCTGCTCGGGCGTCACGGTGCGGCCGAGTTCACGGCTCACGGAGGTGACGCCGGCGTCAGAGAGTCCGCACGCAACGATGGAGTCGTAGGCGTCGAAGGTGTTCGAACAGTTGAGAGCGAAGCCGTGCATGCTCACGCCTTGGGCCACGCGAATGCCGATGGCCGCGATCTTGTCGGTGCCGCGCATCCACACTCCGCTGCGACCACTGACGCGACCCGCACCCTCAACACCCAGGTCGTCGAGCACGGCGATGAGCATGCTTTCGAGGCAGCGCACGTATTGCACGACATCGATGGGGTCGGCGAGCCGAATGATCGGATACCCGACCAGCTGGCCCGGACCGTGCCACGTGATCTTGCCGCCACGGTCGACCTCGATGACGGGGGTGCCGTCGACGGGCCGCTCGTGTGGTTCGGTGCGCTTGCCCGCCGTGTAAACGCTCTCGTGTTCGAGAAGCATGACGGTATCGGGCGCCCGGCTCTCGGCGACGGCAGAGTGCAGTGCACGCTGCTGCTCGAGACCCGACAAATACGGCACGGAGTTGGCGCTTAGCCCCGTGACGACGTAGTCGATCACGCGCTCAGTGTACGCCCGAGTGAGCCTTCTAGGCTGAGGGGGTGACCGACACACCTGACGTCTCATCGCCCGACTGGCCGGGGCAGCGTCTCGGCCTGCCCGAGAGTGGTTCGCGCTCGGTTGCTCGACTGGGTCGTCGCATCGCCGCGATCGTCATCGACTGGGGCGTGGCCGTTGCGATCTCGGCCGCGTTCTTCTCGTACGACTCGATCGCGACGCTGCTGATCTTCGTTGCGCTGCAGGTGCTCTTCACGATCGTCATCAATGCGAGCCTCGGCCACGCTCTGCTCGGGATGCGCGTCGTGCCCATGGCGGGCGGTCTGCTGGGCGTCTGGCGCCCCGTTGTGCGCGCGCTCTTGATCGCCCTGGTGATTCCTGCGCTGCTCTTCGACGAGAACCAGCGGGGATTGCACGACCGAGCGGCGGGCACGATCTTGCTGCGCCGCTAGTCGAACCTCAGGCCTAGCGCGGCTTGGGCGCCCGTGCCTTGAGGGGGTCGATTCCCTTCGGAATCGGGAGCAGGCTCGACTTGCTGAGCGAGGTCAAGCGATTGCTCACGGCGTAGACCTCTGCCTTGGTCAGCGTTCGCTTGAGCTTGTTGAGCGTGCGAGCAAGGTTTTCGAGCTTGACGCTCTCGAGGTCAGGGCCCACGAAAATGAAGTGAACGGGAACGTTCGGCACAATTCGGCTGACGTTTCGACGCTCGTCTTCCATCATGCGACGCGTGCGTGACTGCGGCCCTTCGCCAATGATGACGACGCCGGGCTTGCCGATCGCGCGATAGACGGCATCTTGCGTCTTGGGGCTCACCGTGATGGGCATTTCGCTCGCTTGCCAGGCGCGGCGCAACGACGACTTGAGCACGGCACCGACGGCACCCGGTTGGCCCGAGATCTGGCGGTATGCCACTCGCTCGGCGCGACGGCCCAGCACAATCAGCACGAGCAGAATGCCGAGCAGCACACCCGTGACAACCCACAAGATACCCGCGAGCACGTCACCGGGCGTTGCAAAGACGGCGAGCAGAACGCTCGCGAGAATCGGCAGCAAGAAGACGAGCAGCATGACCCAGGGGGCGAGCGGATCCATGCGCCGTGTCATCTGGAACACCTGCCACATCTGCTTCATGCGACCGGGTTCTTTCGGGGGCTTCTGAGCGGAGGTGCGGGCCATGCTTACCAGGATAGGGGCAGTGCTCGGCTCCTCACCGCCGTACGTGCTGCACTCCTCGTCCCCGTCTCGCGAGAACACGCTGGCCACCCGGCTCGGGCCGAATCATGATGCCGTGGTGACTCACGAACCCACGGCGCTCACCCCAGCGGGGCTGCCCGTTGACGATCCAGCACTCGACGATGACGGGTTGCCCCGTGAGTTCGGCGGCTACCGCGTTGTGCGTCTGCTGTCGCGCTCTGCCCACGCGCTCACGGCGGTCGTGTTCGCATCGAACGAAACGCGCGTCGCTCGCATCTTCTCGCGATCGTGTTCCGATGCCGACATTGATGCTTCCGT
>JAAFHT010000045.1 GCA_013297625.1 Actinomycetota bacterium
TGCACAAAAAACGTACGTACGTGTGGATTGAGGATACCATCGAGCATGCCCGAGATTCTGCGAAGTTCGGCGGCACCCCGTCGTGGCGAGACCCCTACTGCGAAGACAACGACCTCCGAGACGGTTGACGTCGTGATTGTCGGTGCGGGAATGTGCGGGCTAGTTGCAGCGCGCGAACTGGTTGCGGCAGGACGAAGCGTGAGGGTTCTTGAGGCGCGCGACCGGGTCGGAGGGCGGGTATTCGACGTCGAAATCGTTACAGGCTTGATCGTCGAACTGGGTGCTGCGTGGGTCGGAGCAGACCAATCCAGGGCGTTGAAGCTGTTAGCGGAATACGGCATCTCCACCTTCCCGTCCGCTCTCGACGGCGACGGCGTCTTGCTAGCGAGCGACGGTACGGCGCACATTCTGCCCGGCGGTTTTCCGTCTGACTCGCCGGTGGTAGGTGAGGTAATGGGCGCTCTGGAACATTTAGATCGATGGGCAGAAACAGCCACAACGTCCGCAGAGTCCCACGCCGCGGCCGAGACCACCACATGCTCGGCGTGGATCGATTCCCTCGAATTGCTCCCTGACAGCGCGGTGTTTATCAGGGCTACTCTGCAAGGACTTCTGGGCGCTGATCTATCGATGGCGGCTGTATCGAACGTGCTGATGATCCTCAGCGCCGCCGGAGGGATCGCTGCCGCCATGGAGAACACTGACGGCATGCGGGTCGACGGTGGCTTCGCACAACTCGCCGACCGCATTGCCGACGAGCTACGCTGCACTCTCATTCTTGGGGCTCGCGTGACGTCGATTGTCGACTCTGGCGCGAAAGTCAACGTCGCCTACGATGTCGGATCTGGACGGGCTGAAGTGCAGGCCTCGGTGGTCATTGTGACAGTTCCCCCGAACTTGATTCGATCGATCGGGTTTGAGCCGCCCCTTCCGGCTGCGGTCGATCAGGCCATCCAGCACCACCCCGGCGGAAACGTGACGAAGTCGATGCTTGTCTATTCCTCGCCGTGGTGGCGCGACGATTCCCTTTCTGGGTCAGTTATCACCGACGGAGGCTCGTTCGCTGTGGCTATCGACGCGTCGCCGGATGACGGCCCGTACGGCGTTCTCGCGTTGCTCTCATACGGACAGATGAGTTCACGCTTGCTGGCCAGCGATGACGGCGAGATAACAGAAACCCTCATGCCTCCGCTCGTGGCGGCACTCGGGCCTCGGGCATCAGAGCTCGTCGCCTGCATTCAGCACAATTGGTCTGAAGATGCATTCACCCGCGGGGGCTACGGAGTAGTACGAGTACCGGGAACGCCGCACAATGGACGAACTTTACCTTCGTCACAGGTTGCGATCGGTCGCCTCATTTTTGCCAGCGCGGATACCGATGAGCGATGGCCCGGCTACGTCGACGGGGCGATCGGGTCGGGCGCTGCAGCGGCGATCACGGCGACTCGATTGTTGCCATTAACATGAGCGGGTACCAAGAATCCTTAAGTGGCGCGTCTCTCTATCGCAGTGTCTTGGCCGAACGAGGCGTTCGCTCGATCGTGCTCATGGGTGTGGTCGTCCGCCTCCCCGATGCCGCCGTTGCGGTGATTCTCGGCCTTCACGTCGTAGCGACTCTCGGTCTTGGCTACGGCGAAGTTGGGTTGCTGATTGCCACTCTCGCGGTGGGCAAAGCCGTCGGATCACCGTGGCGTGGAAGAGCTTTCGATCGGGTGGGCTTGCGGCGCACATTACTGCCGTCGGTGATCGCAGCTGCTGTCATTTGGGGTTTATCGCCATGGCTTCCGTTCCCGTTGTTGCTCATGGCAGTGGCCATGGTGGGTTTGTTGGGTCTGCCGGTCTTCACGGTGATTCGGCTTGCACTAGCGGTGCTCGTGCCGGTGAACCGAAGGCGAACGGCTTTCGCTCTTGACTCAGTTTCAATCGAACTTTCCTATGTGATCGGTCCTGCGCTCGGTGTCTTCGTTGCTACGCAGATCTCCACCGAAGCCGGCCTTCTCGCCATCGGAGCGACGAACGTCGTCGTCGGACTCGCGCTCATGGCAATGAACCCGCCGATAGCGACGATCGGGCTTGCCGCCGCAACAACGCCGTATGAGAAGCATGGCGAAGGCGGGTCGGTGACATTGTCACCGCGTGCCGAACGCATGAAATTTACGGCTCCGATTTCAGGTGTTCTCGTGATCACTGCAGCCGCCGCCATGGTCGTCGGCGGCATGGATGTCGCAATTCTCGCGTACCTCAATGAACGAGACGCGGAGCAAGAAACTGGTCTCGTGTTTGCTGTCTGGGCATTCGCCTCTCTGGTCGGCGGCATTTGTTACGGCGCTTTGCGCTCAGGCGTACGACCCGCTGTACTGTTGATCGGCTTGGCGTTGTTCACGATCCCCGTTGGCTTTGTGCCGGGGCCAGCGTGGCTGTATCTCGCCGTCGTTCCCGCTGGCTTCATGGGTGCGCCGCTCGTGACTGCGACGGCAGAAGCAATTGCGGCGTCGGTGGGAGAACACGTTCGTGGGGCGGCCATGGGTTGGCATACGGCTGCGTTGACCGCGGGCGTGGCGGCAGGCGCGCTACTGAGCGGCTTCAGCATTGACCTTGGCGGACCCTGGGCTGGATTCGCCGTAGTGGGCGCCATCGCTGGCCTAGTAGGGCTCATCGGTTTAGCGCCGACACGCAGCAGCCCCACTAGCTACGAACGAAAGGAGGAATCGTCGGCGATGTGACGCGAGACCGGCGGGGGTGTCTCACGCGCGGGCGCCATGCATCTCGCGACCTCAGTCGAGTTGTGCGCCTCGTTGCGCGCCGGAACGCGCCCGAGCTGAGCCGCGGAGATCGCCGTGGGCGCCCGCCCCCGCCACGAGCGGTCGATGCCCGGCAGTGCGGGACCGGGAGGGTCTGAATCATCCCGGGACTCGTAGAGGGCGCCCTCTTACAACGTCGGCTGCTCTCGAGTGTTGGGTACTGCTGACGGGTTGGTGACCCCTCACGGTTGGGGGCTCCGTCACTGTGGAAAGAGTCAACCTCATGCCGAAGCCCTATCCGGAGGCGTGACGCTAGTCAGATTCTTCGCGTGGCGGAGGGCTTTCCGCGCGGCGCCCAGGGATGAACGAGGCGCACGGTTCGCCAGGCGCGAAATATTGCGGGCGCACCCGAGTTTCGCAAGGAGCCCACCATGTCCTGGCTCAGAACGAAGGAAGCCCTCGAAGCCTCTAGTTCGGGGATTCTCTGCATCTGTGGCCTTGTTTTCGCTCTCCGACCGCTAGGCCCCCGTGGTCGCCCGCTCGTCGAAGTTTCCGAGTACAACGACAGGGTCGGTGGTGGCGACCGCGGGGCATCCGTTCTGGCGCGTGTCGGATGCCGCGTGCGTCGACGCGGGCGATCTGGTGGGGGATGCGTCTACGTTGGCGCGCACCTCATGACGTGCGTCAGGGCAATCTATGTGACGACGTGACGTCACACGCGGAAGCCGCCACTGGCCCGAGAGTGTTCGTGCGCGAAGCTTCGACGTCCGGAGTCAATTCCTCGAGAACCTGATGCTGCTTTCGGTGCGAAGGATCAGCCCGTCTTCCCCGAACCAGGCGGTGTACTGAAAGCCGTTCTGTGACGGCGACATGCTTCGATAGCCGCCGGGCTCATCCGTGACCCACGAAATCGGTTCATTCAGAAGTGTCAAGGGCTGCGTGTCATCGCCATCTGACAAAGACTTCACGGCAGCCTCGACGAAGCACTTGTCGTAGACGAACTGCATGACGGCGTCGTCGGTAGTGGTGTTTGCAGGAAGGCCAAGGATGGCGAGAATGAAGCTCGTGTTCGGCCACGTGCACGGCACAATCCAGATCACGTCGCCGTCCCCGATTGGCCCCTCAGATACACTCACGACACACATGCTGACCTGGGGGACTACGGCTTGCCGATTTTCGTTCTAGATGCGAGTTTCCGTGGAAGCTCGCACCACCTGAGCTGGCTGTTCATCGACCGAAGGTGACGCGGTTGCGAGCGGTGTCGTCAGGGTGTTGGCGACGGCGTTCTGGGTGATGCCCATCTTGGTGCTGTTTCGGAAACGATCGCCGGATTCTCGTCGAGGGCAGTAGAGAACATCGCCATGGCAACGCTGATGGAAATCACGACGAGCCCCCCGGCCGCAGCGGCAATGATCGCGCCGCGAATGCGTCGTTCACGATGAAAGCTCGCGAAAGAATTCCCGCGGTCGGTCGACTCGGCCATGAAGTTCTTTGTAGTTCCGAATCGGATATGGAGAGTAACCAGCGCATATACAAGGTTCAAACCCGGGCCGCCAGCCACTCATTTGTTCACCTCCGCCCGGCACCGACTTCAATCCCCGCGCGGAGCCGTAGAGCGAGTTTCTGTTGCGAGACGGCTGGAAACTCAGGGCGATTCACGGTGATCATCAAGCGCGGTCTGTGCAGGGACAAGCGTGGTGACGTCGCGGTAGTGGATCGCTGCGGGCCAGGTCGGCGTGCCCCGTTTGCGGCCCTGTTCCCAGACGAGGTGCAGTCGTCCGAGCGCCGTGGAGGCGAGCACGGCGTAGCCGCTCGGGCCTGAATCCAGCACAACGCCGGTCGACCACTGCCGGCCGCCGTCGATCGACCATCGCAGCGTCAGGTTCTCGCGCGGCGCCTTGCCGTCGGCGTGCATCGGGGTCGAGCTGTCTCGACTGTCGGGATTCGCGAAGGCCAACAGATGGCCCTCCTCGGTGGTAACGGCGACCAATGCGGCGTGACATGCCGGTTCGAACAGGTCGACGCTCGGCGTTGGCGTCGTCCATCCCGTCGCGCCGTCAGGGCTCCAGCTGAGGATGCGGCGGGGAACAGTGCGTTGCCGAAGTGTCATGACCGCGCCTCCCCCCGGGGCGGCGGCGACCACAGCTTCTGAAGGATTCGGATACGGGCCATGGGGCCCTGCGACGATGTCACCGCTCGTCCAGGTGCGGCCGAAGTCGTCGCTCACGATGGTCATCGTTGCGGAGGGCCGGTTCCGGGTTCCGGACGAAACCCAGATCGGGATCACGAGCCGACCGGTCGAGAGCACCGCACCCGCGCCCGGCCCGGGGCCGAATCGACGAATGGCGAAGCCCTCGTATGACGCGGAATGCACGACGGCGGTGAGATCGCGAGCTCGGCTGAAGCTCGATCCGCCGTCGCGGCTGACGCGGTGCCAGAGCCGACGGAATCCGGTCTGATAGAGCAGGTGCAGGCTGTCGTCGCTCGCGACGACGAGCGTCGGGTTGTCGACAGTGCGACCCCACCCGCGAACGAGCGTCTGACGACGCGACCACCGGATGCCTGCGTCATCGCTAAGACGCACCAGCAGATCGCTCGGCCCCCAGTCAGAGACGATGAAGCGTCGCACCGCCATGACCACAACTCGATCTTCGCCCACCGCGGCGATGGCTGGGATCCGGATGCTGCTGCCCCACCGGCCGGCATGAAACAGTTCGACGTCGCCCACGCAACTATTCTCCTCGCTCGCGCCGTAATCGCGATAACGGCGATGGGGTGTATCCCGGGCTGGAGTGGCTGTCGCTCGAGGCCCCAGTGCAGTGCTCTGCTCCATTTGCTGGGTACGTCGGCGTTCCCATGAGGTGACGTAAGGTCTGCGGTGGCAAGCGTCGCCACACAGAGGAACAACTCTGTGGGAGGTTTACGCTGCGGCTCATGTTCGATATGCGAACTGCGCACGGTCGTGATGTTTGCGGCATCCGCATGGCGTCGCGAAGATGGTTGCGCCGGGTTTGGGGACCCACCCCGGCGTGCGATCGCCCCCCCTTCAGGTATGTGACAGCACGCCGCTCGGCACGGTCGATGCCCCGAGCCATTCGGGTTGGCTCTGGGCATCGACCACTCCTGTCAGATACGGGAGCGCGATACCCGCAGTGAGCACCACGCCCGTGTCAGGGCAGCAGTCGGGCTCGGCTCGGCGGCCGTTAGCTGGTGAGCGCCGGAATGATGGCGCCCGAGAACACCTGCCAGGCCAGCGCGGTCTTCGCGACGAGGCTGAGCGTGATGTAGGTGCGCTCGCCCTGCAGGTAGCTCTTCCACTTGCCGACCTGCTTGTACTGCAGCCACTGGTTGATGGCGAAGGTGTTGAAGAACACGAAGAGCGAGATGACGATGCCGACGACAAAGTCGGGCGGCGCTGCTTCGCTTTCGCTTCCGGGACGCAAGAAGTAGATGAGCACCAAGATCCAGGGCACGATACCGACCATCGAGCCGAAGATGAAGGGCAGCAGGCCACCCGACCCGGGCTGCTCGTACTTCTCTTGCAGGGCGCCGAAGAGAATCATCGCGGCGTTGACGGCGAAGATGGCGAACAGGGCACCGATGTCGGTGACGCCGTTGATGGCCAGAATGAGCCAGATCATGATCGACGAGCTGAGCGCGTACTCGGTCCAACGGAAGTAGTTGCGGTTCGCGAGCAGGCCGTTTTTGTAGCGGCCGAAGAACCACGGGCTCGAGATCAGGAAGTGGAAGAGTGCGCTCAGACCGAGGAACGCGACGACGCCGATTCCGATGTTGACCTCGAAGAGCGTGACGCGCTCGGGCGGCAGCGGCACGCCGGGAGGGCCCGCGAGGTAGTCGGCGGTGACGGCAAACAGCACCTGGGTGCTGAGCATGGTCAACACGATGGCGAAGCCGATGGCCTGCAGCAGGTGAGCGCTACCGGCGATCACGTTGTAGATGCGCAGACGATCAATCTGCTGTTCGGGGGTGTAGACCTTCTTGGCCATCGTGCGCTCCTTTAGTGGATGCGCTCCATCACGCATCGTGCTGACGCTAGCACCGTGAGCGCGGGTTGGGCAGGTCTCGTGCGTGTTGAGTCGGTCAGTCGCGCGGCGGCTGCGCCCCGAGCCATTGCACGGCGGCGGCGCCTGCGGCCACGCCGCGTTCGACCGCGGCCGTGAAGCTGCCGCCGTCGGCCAGCTCGGCAGCAACCGCGCCCGCGAAGGCGTCGCCCGCTCCGGTGGTGTCGACGACGGTCACGCGCGGCGCAGACCGGTGACCGCTCTCACCCGGCGCGGCGAAGACCGCGCCGTCGCCGCCGAGCGTGATGATGACGCTGCGGCAGCGGTCGAGCAACGCCGCGGCTGCGGTCGCGGCCTCGTCGGGAGTGCTGATCGTGAGGCCGGTGAGGTCGTGCGCCTCGGCCTCGTTGACGATTAGGGGGTCGCACAGCGCGAGAAGGGCATCCGGAACCTCGCGACTGGGCGAGAGATTGAGCACCGTGCGCCCGCCGAGCTCGTCGATGGTTTCGGCCGCCGTGCGCACCGCCGGCAGCGGAATCTCGAGCTGGGCTAAGAGCACCGTGCCGGCTCCGGCGACGGCGCGGATACCCGCCTCGACCTCGTGCGCATTCACGCGAGCGTTCGCCCCCGCGGCCACGACGATGGTGTTTTCGCCATCGCGCGAGACGGTAATGAGCGCGATACCGGTGGGGGCGTCGTCGACGACCGAGACGCTCGACACGTCAACCCCGCCTGATCCGAGGGCGTCGAGCATGGCCCGCCCATTGCCGTCATCGCCGACCGAGCCGAGAAACACGGGCATAGCTCCCGCGCGCGCCGCGGCGAGAGCCTGGTTGGCGCCCTTGCCGCCTGTCGCGATCACGAGCTCGCCGCCCATGAGCGTTTCACCCGGCAGCGGATGGCGGTCGACGAGCACCGTGTAGTCGGTGTTGGCCGAGCCGAGAACGATGAGAGCGGCGGTCATGCCTCCATCGTGGCAGAGCGTGCCGCGCGCCACTCGCGCCAGGCACGCCACGCCCCCGTCGACCACAGCGCCCACGCCACGAGAACGGGCTGGAACAGCAGACGGATGCCCCGCGCGAGGTCAGTCTCGAGCCCAAACCCGTCGCGCCCCTCGGTGAACTGCGCGATGTTGCCCGGAAAGATGGCCAAGAAGAACAGCGCGGCCGCCCAGCCGACCCACACACGCCTGCGGCCCCACGCGATGATCAACGCGAGCCCCAGCGCGAGCTCGACGACCCCCGAAGCGACCACGACAAAGTCGGGGTCGAGCGGCAGCCACGGGGGCACTTGAGCGAGAAACTCCTCGCGACTCACGGTGAGGTGGCCCGTGCCGGCAAAAAGCAGGGCGCCGCCGAGCAACCAGCGAGCGATGTGCTGCGGCCAGGTCGAGCCGGGGGAGTGCGCGGTGTCGGTCATCTCTCGAGTGTGGCGGGTGCGGGTCGCCCGTAGGCTGAGAATCGTGAGCACCGCATCCGTCGCCGCCGCCGCCGCTGTTGCCGTTGCGCAGTTTGGCCCCGTCGCCGACCGCGACGCGAACCTCGCCGCGATGCGCAGCCTCGCCCTGCACGCTGTTGAGCAGGGCGCGGGGCTCGTGGTGTTTCCCGAATACTCGTCGTACTTCTCGCCGACCATGGGCCCCGACTGGCTCGCGGCGGCCGAGCCGCTCGACGGCCCCTTCGTCGCGGGCCTCGCTGACCTCGCGGCCGAGTCGGGCGCCATCATCGTGGCCGGGCTCATCGAGCTCGGAACGCGAGACGACCGGTTTCGCAACACCATCGTCGCCGTCGCCCCTGACGGCTCGCTGCTGAGCGTCTCGCGCAAACTGCACCTCTATGACGCGTTTGGCGCGACCGAGTCGAACTGGGCCGAGCCCGGCGACATCGAGCCGCCGCAGCTGTTCGACGCGGTCGGACTGCGCGTGGGCATCCAGACGTGTTACGACCTGCGGTTTCCCGAAGTGACTCGGCGTCTCGTTGATGCGGGAGCCGAGCTCGTACTCGTGCCGAGCGAGTGGGTCGCGGGTCCCGGCAAGGTGCACGCCTGGCAGACGCTCGTGACTGCGCGCGCGATCGAGAACACCGTCTATGTCGCGGCCGCCGACCACATTCCGCCCATCGGAGTCGGCCACAGCATGATCGTTGACGCCCGCGGCGAACTGCTCGCCTCGATCGAGACGGCGACGGATGCCGTGGTCGCCCCCGTCTTGCGCGCCCACCTCGACGAGGTGCGCCGCGTCAATCCCGCCCTGCAGTTGCGCCGGTTTCGGGTTGAGGCGAAGTAGCCCTTCTGGTGTTGCGTACATCCCACCCCTCTAATGGGGGGGATGAAGTGAATTTTGCTTCAGTGAAATAATCGGGCACCCTCTGCGTTTCGCGTGGTGTCGGTTCGACTCCCGGAAGTGCGAGTCCTTACCCGAGGAGACACCCGTGAGTTCTGTCGTCGTTCCGTCGCGCGCAAAACGCAGTTCGGCTTACGCCCCACTATCTGTTTTGATGACGACCGCGCTCGTGGGCGTTCTATCACTGCAAGGGGCATCTCCCGCCCAGGCAGGACCTCACGGCGAGTTTTGTGCGATGAACCTCAATAGCAGCGGGTACCCGCTCAACACCGAGCTTCAAGACACGTCACTTCCGCTGAATCTGCTCAACGGTGCGCTCGTGTTCGATGCGACGCTTAACGGCACGGCGACCTGGAACGGCACCGGCGGAGTCCAGATACAGTCGGCCACGGTTGCTGCCGGGGCGACGGACAACGTTGTTTTCATGCAGCCCGATGATGCCCCCCTCTACACGGCTGGCGTCAACTATGTGGACTACACCATCACCTTTACGACCCCGATCAATTCTTTCGAGATGCGTGGGGGTGGCCTCAACAACGACGACGGCATGACCATGTTCCCGAGCTATTTGGGCACACCGATTCCGGTGACCGCAGCGAATTTCAGCGCCTTGACTCCACTTGACGGCGTGATGCCTGGGGGCAGCGGCAGTGGAATGTATACGACCGACACCACTGTGGACCCCGATACCGAACACGACACCGTAGTCGGGCGTTCGAATCTGGGTGGTTTCGCGGTCAATACCAACCTCTTCCAGTTCAACATCGACGGCCCGATCGACCAACTTGTTATTCGCTCGGGCAAGATTGACAACGACGGCGGATTCATCACGGTCGCTCTCCACTCGTTTGACGTCTGCTACGACGCGGTGCCGTCAATCGAGTTGGTCAAGAGTGTTGACTCGATCGATTTGGGTGTTGATGGGGTGTTGAACGCGGGTGATGTGATCACGTATGCGTTCACGGTTACGAACACGGGCAATGTTGATTTGTCCGATGTGACGGTGACGGATGATCTGGCGGTGATGTCGGGTGGTCCGATCTCGTTGGCGGTGGGGGAGAGTGATTCCTCGAGCTTCACGGCAACGTATGAGGTGACGCCTGCTGATATGGCGGCGGGTGGTGTGGAGAACACGGCCACTGCGACGGGCACGCCGCCGTCGGGTCCTGATGTGACCGATGTCAGTGACACGGGGACGGATCCTGATGGGGACCCGGTGACCTCGCCGGAGTCGACCGAGACGGACAGCCCGTTGGGTGTGAACCCGAACGTTGGCACTGATCCGACTGATGACCCCACGACCGTGCGGATTCTGCCGGCAGCGGCGGATGATGAGGATCTGCTGAACACGATCGGTGATGCGGTTGAGGTTGATGTGTTGGGCAACGACTCTGATGGGTTGTTGCCGTCCACGGTGCGCATTCTGACGCCGGGCACGAACGCTCCGGTGAGCTCGCTGGTTGTTGCTGGTGAGGGTGAGTGGACGGTGGATGGCACGACGGGTGCGATTACGTTCACCCCGGAAGGCACGTTCACGGGTAACCCGACGCCGATCGATTACGTGGCTGCGAATGGTGCTGGTGATGATGTGCAGGCCACCGTCACCATCACCTATCTCCCCGTCGCGGACAATGATGAAGACCTGTTAAACATCATTGGTGAAGCGGTGACGGTCGACGTTCTCGACAACGACACGACGGGCCTCATGCCCAATACGGTGCGGATTCTGACGCCGGGCACGGGCGACCTGGTCACCTCACTGATGGTTCCCGGCGAGGGTGAGTGGACCGTAGATGTCACTACCGGGTCGATCACCTTCACCCCGGAGGCCGGCTTTACCGGTGATCCGACCGTGATTACCTATGAGGCCGAGAACTCGGCCGGAGACAGGGTCCAGGCCGAGGTGACCATCACCTACCTTGACTTGCCGACATTGGCCCTAACAGGCGCTTCCGGCGTCATGTTCATCTCGACGTTGATCGGATTGCTGCTTGCTCTGGGAGTTGTCCTAGTGCTGATTGCGAACGGTCGGCAGAAGCGTTCGGTCGAGAGCTAGTCCAGTTTGGGCCCGTGGCGGTGAGGAGGCTTTTCATTCGAGAAGCCGCCTCACCGCCTCGGCAATCAGATGGTCGGGTTTGCAGAACGCAAAGCGCAGGGCTGTGTCGCTGACCGGGCCGCCCGCTCTCCCGAACGCACTGAGCGGAATCGCGACGACGCCCGGGTCGGCGGCGAGGGCGCGAGCGCTCGTCGCGGCGTCACCCAAACCCGCGTGTTCGGCAACGATGAAGTACGAGCCGGCCGTCGGCGCGATCGTGAACCCCGCGGCGGTGAGCCCCGCCCCGAGCAAGTCGCGCCGACGCTGCAGGGTTGACCGCAGCGTGTCGAAGTAGTCATCGCCCAGTCGCAGACCGCGCGCGACGGCGCCTTGAAACGGCGCGCCGTTGACGTAGGTGAGCCACTGCTTCACGCCGAGCACCGCATCGACGAGCGCGGCGGGGCCCGTGACCCAGCCGATCTTCCATCCCGTGACCGAGAACGTCTTTGCGGCGCTCGAGACTGTGAGGGTTCGCTCCCGCGCGCCCGGCAGAGTGGCCACGGGCACGTGCTCGCGGCCGTCGTAGACGAGGTGTTCATAGACCTCGTCGCTCACGATGATGGCGTGGTGCTTCGCGGCGAGGGCCACGATGCGTTCGACGTGCTGCAGCTCGAGCATCGACCCCGTGGGGTTGTGCGGCGAGTTGAGCACGATCACGCGCGTACGGTCGCTAAAGACCGCGTCGATGTCGGCGGGCGCCGGTTGAAAGTCGGGGCCGTGCAGCGGGATCGTGACGTGCGTCGCGCCGCTCAGCGCGATGACCGCGGCGTACGAGTCGTAGAAGGGCTCGAAGGTGATGACCTCGTCGCCCGCCCCGGCGAGAGCGAGCAGGCTTGCCGCAATCGCTTCGGTGGCGCCCGCCGTCACGAGCACCTCCGTCGCTGGGTTGAGCGTGAGCCCATAGAAGCGCTGCTGGTGTTCGGCGATCGTCTCGCGCAGCTCGGCGAAGCCACGACCCGGCGGGTACTGGTTGACCCCGGCACGAATGGCGTCGGTGGCGGCGTCGAGCAGAGCGGCGGGAGCCGCGTCGTCGGGAAATCCCTGGCCGAGGTTCACCGCGTCGAACTGGGTGGCCAAGGCAGACATCTCGGCGAAGATCGTGGGGCGCACCGTGCCGTCAGCACTCACGAGGCCCGCGGCGCGTACGGCGCGCATCCACGGGGCATCATTGCCAGGGCCGATCATCGTCATGTCACCACGACGATAGCGGCACCGCTTCGCTCACTCGTCGCGCGACGGCATGCTGAGCCGGGTGGCCCAGTCGTAGAACACGGCCTTGCCCGCGCTCGTGTCGGTGACGTCGGCGTCGACCGCGCGCGCCAGCATCGTCGAGAGGCCGTCGATGATGAGGTCGAGCTCATCGTGCGGAGCCGTCAGGGCGAGCCCGGCCGAGCACGCGGAGAGCACGCTCGCGACCATGTTGGCATCCACGTCGGCGCGCACCATGCCGGCCTCTTGCAGTGCCGCGATGAGCTCACCGCGAATGGCGATGGTGGGCAGGTACTCCCAGCTGTGCGAGTTGCGCAAGATCGAGCCGAGAGCATCGCGGTCGAGAACGAAGAGCGTCTTGGCGAGTGGCCGCTCATACACGGCGCTGAGCATGTAGGTGTACAGGCGCGAGAGCAGTCCGCCGCGGGGGTCGCACTCTATGTTCTGCACGATGACGCCGTACATGCCGGTGAACTCGCGGTTGATCATGGCAACCATGGCGTCATTCGCCGTTGCAAAGACCTTGCCCACGTCGTCAGGGGATGCCCCGCAGCGCGATGCGATCGACGCGAGCGTCACCGCCTGGTAGCCGTCGTTCGTCACAATGTCGCTCGCGGCATCGAGAATCACGTCGATGTCGAGCACGGGCGATGTCGTCATTCTGGCCCCCGGGTAGTGTGGGTCGAATTTCCAGTCTAGGGATCGGGTAGACGAACCGGTGTACCCCCTTTGGGGTGGTTTGTCACACGACGTCACACGTGCGCGGCGTGACCTTCGTGTGGAGAATCGGCACGGGATGCCCCCGTCATGCCTACCGTGGCGTGCATGCCACGCCGCCACGCGCTTGCCGTTGTTCCGCTCATCGCTCTTCTCGCCGCACTGGGCGGCTGCTCGGGCGAGACACGTATTCCGCCCCCCGAGCCCTCGTCGGCCGTCGAGCCGCTCTTCGCCTCCGACGACGAGGCGCTCGAGGCGGCGACTGAGGCGTATGAGGAGTACCTGGTTGCATCGAACGAAGTCACTGCATCGGCCGACCTCAGTGTTGAGCCGATTGAAGAGCTTGTCACCGCGGAGTATCTCGAACTGTTCGTCGATTCGGTGGAGCACTTGAGATCTCGGGGACTGCGCACCGCGGGTTCGTCCGTCGTCTTGTCTACCGAGCTTCAGCAATGGTTCGAAGAGGCTGGTTTGGCGAATGTTGTTTTGTATGTCTGCCTCGACGTGTCTGGAGTTCGAGTGCTTGATGAACAGGGTGCCGACCAGACGCCTTCAGAGAGGGCGACAGTAGTCGGTCTCGAGGTTGGCTTCGTTGAATCAGAGAGTTCGGCAACAGATCTGTTGGTGACCTCGAGCGATTCATGGGGAGACGGGGTCTTGTGCGGCACGCCATAACTGCTCTGTTGGCAATTGCACTGTCGGTATCGGCTGTGGCGCCAGCCACAGCTTCCTCGAGAGGCTGTACTGACGTGCTCGCAGTCACGGGCTGCCCCACCGTCGGCGGCTCAACCACGCGCGACGGCGCCGTGCTCGATGGGCGACTCACGATGGATGGCCGCTCGGGCTCGGGCGGTTCGAGCGGGGGCGGAGCATCCGGCGGGTCAACGCTGCCGCCCAGGCCGTGTGTCGAAGTCTTTGCGGGCCTTTGTTATGGCGAGGGCCGCGGCAAGCCGGTCGAGGCGGCCCCGGCGCTTCCGCCCGTCACGCTGAGCGATCTCGCCGTCTTTCGCCCGCAGGCTGCCGTGCAATACATGCAGCCCGACGGGTGGATGGTCGTGGGCTTGCCCACCAACTTCGTCGCCGTCATCGACCGGCACGTGGTGAGTGGCACGCTGCTCGGCTTGCCCGCCGACGTGCGCTTCACCCCCGTGGCCTATCGGTGGCGCTACGGCGACGGAGCGAGCGCCCGGCTGGGCTCGCGCGGCGCGAGCTGGTCGACCCTGGGCCTGCCCGAGTTTGACCCGACGCCCACGAGCCACGTGTATGGAGCATCCGGAACCTACGTCATTGAACTCGACGTCGAATACACCGCCGAATACCGATTCGCGGGCGGCTCGTGGACGCGCCTGAGCGGGGTCATCGTGCTGCCGGCCAATGACCTCATCGCAACGGCGGGAGGCGCGGTCACGGTGCTCGTCGACCGCGACTGCGCGCGAGCCCCCGCGGGCCCCGGATGCTGAACGTCCGTCGATCGTCGCCGCGACCAAGGCGGGGCTAGGCGAAGCGGCGGGAGGCGCTCAGGCGGGGCAAATAGAATGCACAGGTTTGCGGAGGACGCTGACAGCGCCGAAAGGAGCACCTCCCCATGACCACCAACGCCGAGCACCCTGAGACGACTGACCCCGTCGCAGTTGCCCCCGACACGACGGCGCCCACTGAGGCACCCACCGAGGCGAACACTGAGGCGCCCATCACCGCGCCCGAAGCGGCACCCGCTGTGGCGCCTGCCGCGGCGCCCGCGGCCGAACGCTCGAAGTTTGCGATGGCTCCGCTCGTCGGCATGCTCGCCGTCGGCGCGCTCATCGGCGGCGTTGCGGGTGGTGGTGTCGTGGCCGCCGTGCTGGCGACCGATGCCCCCACGATCTCGGCAACGTCGAGCACCCCCACCTCGATCACCGTCAACGACCCCGACGACGCGACGCTCGTGACCGCGGTCGTGGCCAAGGCCATGCCCGCCGTGGTGACGCTGACCGTCGCCGGCGGGGGCGCATCGGGCAACGGTTCGGGCGTCATTCTCAGCGCTGACGGATACGTGCTGACCAACAACCACGTCGCCACCCTCGAAGGGGCGACTAGTAGCCCGAGCATTCGCGTGACGCTCTCAGACGGTCGCATCTTCGATGCCGAGCTCGTGGGCAGTGACCCCGTTGCCGACCTCGCCGTCGTCAAGCTCGAGGATGCCGACGGCCTTCCGGTCATCGAGTTCGCCGACTCCGACGCCCTCAACGTGGGCGACCAGACGGTCGTCATCGGCGCGCCACTCGGGCTCGCAGGTTCGGTGTCGAACGGCATCGTCTCGGCGCTCAACCGCTCGATCACGGTGCGCTCGTCGGCGGTTCCCGACTCGGCCGCTCCGCAGCAGCCCGACAGTGGGAGCGAAAACGGCACGGATGCTCCCTTCGACTTCTGGGACTTCTCCGAGCCCGACGGCCAGACCACCGAGCCGCAACCGGTGACGTCGACGACGGTCGCCCTGCCGGTCATCCAGACGGATGCGGCCATCAACCCCGGCAACTCGGGTGGTGCCTTGCTCGATTCAGAGGGCCGCCTCATCGGCATCGTCGTCGCGATCGCGTCGACCGGGGGCAGCGGCGCGCAGTCGGGCAGCATCGGTGTCGGCTTCTCGATTCCGTCGAACTTCGCCCAGCGCGTCGCCAATGAGCTCATCGAAACGGGCTCGGCGAGCCACGGCTTGCTCGGGGCGAGCGTCACCGATTCGCTCAACGACCCCGCAAGCACCGTCATTGGCGCGCTCATCGACAGCCTGCTGCCCGATGGTGCCGCAGAGGCCGCGGGTCTGCGGGCGGGCGACATCATCACCACGTTCAACGGTGTGCCCATCACCGACAGTGTCGACCTCACCGCTCAGGTGCGCGTTTTGCCAGCCGGAGCAACCACGACGCTCACCTACGTTCGTGACGGTGAGGCATTTGACATCGAGGTCACCCTCGGCAGGCTGCCGTAACGCCGTGGCGGTCGTGCGCCGGTCGCGAGATCGGCGCGCGACCGAGGCACTACCCTCGTGAGGTATGGGCCAGCCTGCACCGTCGCACCCCGGCGTGAGCTTTGTCATGCCCGTCTACAACGAGGCCGCCTACATCGATGACGCCATCGACAGCGTGCTCGCCCAGCACTACGAGGGCGAACACGAACTCGTCGTGGTGCTCGGCCCCTCGACCGACGGCACGACCGAACGCGTCACCGAGCGCGCGGCGACGGATGCCCGCGTGCGGGTTGTCACCAACGACGCCCTCTCGATTCCGCTGAGCCTCAATCTCGGCATTCGTGCCGCTGCCCACGACATCATCGTGCGGGTCGACGCACACACCGAACTGCAACCCGACTACACCGTCACGGGCGTCGCCACCCTGCTGCGCACGGGCGCCGCGAGCGTCGGCGGGCTCATGGTCGCCACGGGTCGTGGGCGGCTGCAGTCGGCGATCGCGCGGGCCTACAACAGCCGGCTCGGGCTGGGGGGCGGCGCGTACCACGGGGGAGCATCCGAAGGCCCCGCCGAAAGCGCCTACCTGGGCATCATGCGACGCGACGCGCTGCTCGCCGTGGGGCTCTACGACGAGGGCCTCAAGCGCGGCGAAGACTGGGAGCTCAACTTTCGGTTGCGCGATGCCGGCCACCTCGTGTGGCTCGACCCGGCCCTGCGAGTGATCTATTGGCCCCGCTCAACGTGGGCCAAGCTCGCGCGGCAGTTCACGGCGACGGGCATCTGGCGCGGCGAACTCGTGCGCCGCCTGGGTGGGCGCAACTCGTTGCGTTACTTTGCCCCGCCCGCGCTGGTGGCCTCGATCACGCTCAGCGCGGTTTTGCTCGTGCTGCAACTCACGGGAGTCGTGTCAGGGCTCGCGAGCCTCGTGCTCTCGGTCGTTCACGCGGGCCCCGCGCTGTATGCGCTCGTGCTGCTGGGGCTGCTCGTCACGCCATCGAGCGGGCAGACCCTCGCCGACCGCGCCACGTTCGCGCGCGTCATCGCGGTCATGCACCTCAGTTGGGGCTTCGGCTTCGTGCGCGGTTTTCTTTTCGGCGCGCGCGATGCGATCGACACCTCGCGCACCGAGTCGTAGTTCATGCCGGCGATTAGCCCGCGTCCAGCATCCTCGCCGCCAGCAGGCGCGCGACGACGCGCTCGGCCGCGTGTCCGTCGTCGAGCGCCGTGAACCGCTCGCGCCACGCCTGCATCGCGACGGATGCTCCGGCCCCGTCGCCCCCCGCGGCCAGCCGCGCGAGCTCGGCCAGCAGGGCCTCGCGGCTCTCAGTCACGGGCACAGGCGCCTCGGCCAGCAGGTCGAAGTAGAAGCCGCGCAATTCGCTCTCATAGTGCTCACGGTCGGGCGCGAACAACACCAGGGGAGTGCTCGTCGCGGTGACGTCGAACATGAGCGAGCTGTAGTCGGTGATGACGACGTCGGCGGCGAGCAGCAGGTCGGCCATGTCGGGGTAGGTCGTGACGTCAATGAGCCCGGGGGCGTCGAGATTGCGGCCGTGGCGCAAGGTGCGGCTATGGCCGCGCACGAGTACGACGTGCTCGCCCGGCAGTTCGGCGAGGGCGGCGGGCAGGCTCGGCAGGTCGACGAAGTCGACGATCTGTGTGGCGTCGTCGCGCCACGTGGGCGCGTAGAGCACGGCGCGCTGGCCAGGCTTCACCCCGAGCCGCTCGCGCACGGCGGCACGAACGGCAGGGTCGGCGTGCACGAGCACGTCGTTGCGCGGGTAGCCCTCGACCCACACTGGCCCGCCGAACGCGTACGCCCTCTGCAAGATCTCGGCCGCGTACGGGTTCTGGGCGAGCAGCACTGTCCAGCGGCGGCTCTCTCTCCGCACGGCGATGCGCGTGCGCAGGCCCACGCCGTCGCGGTCGAGCGCGAGAGATCGG
>JAAFHT010000117.1 GCA_013297625.1 Actinomycetota bacterium
ATGATGCGGTGATCGATAACGCTGCAGGGGACGCGGACTACGCATTCGTGGGTTCGCATCGGAAGTTGTATGAACACCAAGGGTCGGTTGCCATCATCGAGATGGGGGCGCGAGTGTATGTGCCGTCACTGGGCCGGTTCTTGAGTGTGGATCCGGTTGAGGGTGGGGTGACGAATGCGTATGACTATCCGGCGGATCCGGTGAACAAAACCGATCTCTCGGGGAAATGCATCGACAAATCGGGAAAGTACACTAATGGGGCGAAATGCGGCTGGGGGTACACAGCGACTATCAAGATCGGTCCGTCGAATCGATCTGCCAAAGCTGTCTTTGCCAAGGTGAGGTCGAATTTTGGGAAGTTGTTTCCTCCCCTTTGGCGCACAGACGACCGATTCGCGGACAGAACTCTAGATGACGTGGGCCAGAAGATTCCAACCGCGTTGCTTGGACTTTCGGGGCTGCCCGCTACGTCTGGTCAGATTGAAGTCGTGTCCATTTCAGACAACGGCTTCGTTATCAAAGCGCTTGAAGGTCACCCGGACTACCCAGGCACCGTTGCCTTCAGCTTTCGAAGCGAAGGGGGCGTGATGTTCCTAGACGTAGTTAGTCATTCCCAAGCGCAGATTCCTGGTGGAGACTTGACGTACTACACGTGGTTGGCCAGGGGTCTTTGGAGTTCGTTTGGCTCGAACGTAGAAAGTCAAGGTCTTCTCTAATGCCGGACAATTTAGAACATGGAGGCAACCTCGAGACGGAACAGTTTTGGCAGCCTCAGGAAGTCGCGATAACCCGACAACCTTCAAGCCTGGCCGTGCTCGTAGCGGGCGCCTACTTCTTGGTGATGCCCGCCCTAACTACAGTCCTCTTGATTTCCGCTTTGCAAGCTCCCGACCGCAGATCTGCCGAGGAAGCGGTGCGCTTGGTCCTCTTCCCTTTCGGCGACGTCATTCTGGTAGCAAGCGGCCTAGCTCGAGCGTTCGCCGGCTACTTCGTGAACGAAGAATTGGCGATCGTGGCCTCTTCAGTACCAATCCTGCTGGCAACCCTTGTGCCGGTGGCTATACAGTCCGGTCTCCTTCTTTTCGTCTGGTGGGGAGTATCGCGTCTCCTTCATCAACGACGACAGGCGCCTGGCAAGGATCGCGCGTGGTTCGACAAGAGTGCTCGCGACGAGAGCCAGACGATGGCGAGAGACGCTCGCAGCAACAGTCTGGACAGGTCGGTTTAGTCGGGAGGCGTGGGCATCTTCGCGCAAGGCATGCAGCGGCTCAACGATTCAAGCAAGCTACTCGCGGACTCCGGCGCAAGGTTGTCAGCAAGCGCGCTGCTGCGCCCGCGGGGTGCCGTCAGGCAGCACTGCCGTGCGGGCCCGAGCCGGGGAGCTCGCCGACTCAGGGTCGCGGCGCAACCAGAGCACTCCGTGGGCGGGCAGGGTGAGGCCGGCGCGCAGGGTGTGGCGGGCATCCGTCAGCAGGTCGATGATGGTGCCGGGCAGGCCCGAGAGGGTGAGCGCGGCGATAGTTTGGGGCTCGTCGGCGACGTTGGCGAAGCAGACGACGGCGCCCGCGGGGCCGGGGCGCTGGTAGCCGAGCACGTGCGGGTTCTTGGTGTCGAAGCCGATGAGGGTGCCGCCGGTGAACTCGGGGGTGGCGCGGCGTACGGCGATGAGGTGCTGCAGGCCCGCGAAGATGCGGCCCGCGTCGGTCGTGGGGTCAGTGCGCTGCGCATAACGTTCGGCGGGGTAGTGCGGGCGGTGCGCCCAGCGGCTGTCGTCGGCCTGGGCGGGCACGTCGGCCCAGTGTGGGTCGTTGAGTTGGCCGACTTCGTCGCCGAGGTAAAGCAGGGGGATGCCGCCCGTCGACAGCACGATCGAATGGGCGAGAAGGATGCGGCCGATTGCTCCGGCATCGCCCGCCTCGAGGCCCGCGAGTGAGGCCGTCGTGCCCGAGATGCGGCAGTCGCCCGTCTTCGGGTTGTCTTGAAACGGGATGCCGCGGGCAAAGCTGCCGGGGAAGCGGTTGACGAAGAAGTTGTTCAAGAACCGCCGGTGGTCGAAGCCATTGATGCCGAGCTCGGCGGCGTCTTCGTCGGCGAAGGTCCAGCCGATGTCGTCGTGGCTGCGCACGTAGTTGACCCACGCCGTGCCCGGGGGCAGGTTGTGGCGGCGGTCGAGCGCTTGCTGCAGCAGGCGGGCGTCGCGCGTGGCGAGCGAGTTCCAGATGAGGGCCATCTGCAGCGGGTTGTAGCTAATGCGGCACTCGTCAACCGAGATGTATTCGACCACCTGGTCGGGGTGCACGATCGCTTCGCTCTTGAACATGACAGCGGGGGCCGCGATGCGCAGGGCCGCCGTGAAGATCTGAATGAGCAGGTGCGCTTCGGGCAGGTTTTCGCAACTCGTGCCCAGTTGCTTCCAGATGAACGCGACGGCGTCCATGCGCAACACGTCGATGCCCTGGTTGGCGAGAAACAGCATCTCGCCGGCCATCGCGCGCAGCACAGCGGGGTTCGAATAGTTCAGATCCCACTGGAAGGTGTGAAAGGTCGCCCAGACCCAGCGCTTCGCCTCGGCGCGGCTCGGCACCGAGCCGTCGGGGTTAGGGAACGGCACGAACGAGCCCGGGTGGTCGTCGGGAAAGATCTCTCGCGCCGTCGCCTCGAAGGCATCGGGCTGCTCGCGACCGTCGAAGACCCAGAAGTACTCTTCGAACTCGCGCTCGCCCGCGATAGCGCGCTGCGCCCACTCGTGCTCGTTCGAGGTGTGGTTGAAGATGAAGTCGAGCACGAGCGCAATGCCGTTGGCCCGTAGCTCGGCGGCGAGGCTCTGCAGTTGCGCCATATCGCCGAGGGCGGGGTTGACCTGGCGGTAGCTCGACACGGCATAGCCGCCGTCGCTGTTCTCTTCCGGCGCCGCGAAGAGCGGCATGAGGTGCAGGTAGGTCAGGCCCAGTTCTCTGAAATACGGGATGCGCGCGCGCACGCCCTCGAGGTCAGTGGCATAGCGGTCGACGTAACAGACGCCCCCGAGCATCTGGTTCGACTGAAACCAGTCGGGGTCGGCGAGGCGGGCGGCGTCGACCGCCCGCAGTTCGGCGGGGCGCTGCTGCCACGACTCAGCGAGCTGTGTGACGAGGGCGGCGAGCTCAGCGGGGGTGCGCTCGGTGCCGTAGAGCCGCGTCATGAGCGCCTCAATGCGGGGCAGTTCTGCCGTCGTGCGCGCGACGAACTCTGCCCATTCGGCAGGGTCGGTTTCTGGCTGTCGCGCGTCGTTGAGCGCGTGCATCCACGAATTCGTCAGCAGCACGGTGGTCAGTCTAGGTGTCTATGCCACCGGTTGCACAGATATTGTCCAATTGGACAACTCGTGCGACCATAGAGGCATGCACACGACCGTTTTCGAGCGCAGTCGCCCCGACGCCCGCCTCATTGCCGAGAGCCTCGAGGGCTCGCGGCTGCAGCCGTTCTGGCTCGACGACCTGCCCGACCGCTCGGCGCAGCCCGCGCTGACCGGTCGCGAGACGGCCGACCTCGTGGTCGTGGGCGGCGGCTACACCGGACTCTGGACGGCCCTGCTCGCGAAGCAGCGCGACCCGAACACGCGCGTCGTGCTGCTCGAAGGCAAGCGCATCGGTTGGGCCGCGAGCGGCCGCAACGGCGGCTTCGTCGAAGCCACGCTCACGCACGGCGCCAAGAACGGCGAGACCCGCTTCGCCGACGAGCTCGAAACGCTCGACCGCATGGGCATGCAGAATCTTGACGAGATTCAGCAGACCGTCGAGCGCGAGGGCTGGGCGGTTGACTTCGAGCGCGTGGGATCCTTCGCCGTGGCAACCGAGGCCTACCAGGTGGCCGAGCTGGCAGAAGCGCACGACGGCGAACACGAGCTGTTCTACGACGCCGCCGCGATGCGCGCGCAGATTGCCTCGCCCACCTATGAGGGTGGGCTGTGGTCGACGCGCGATACCGCGCTCGTGCATCCCGGAAAGCTCGCCATGGAACTCATGCGCGCGTGCCTCGATGCCGGCGTCGAGATCTTCGAGTCGAGCCCCGTCGCCGACCTGAGCGCCGAGCGCGATGCCGTGACGCTCACCGTGCGCGGCGGCGGCAGCGTGCGGGCCGCGCGCGTGGCGCTCGCGACCAACGCCTTTCCGTCGCTGCTCAAGCGCTACCGCCTGCACACCGTGCCGGTCTACGACTACGTGCTCATGACCGAACCGCTCACGGATGCCCAACTCGCCTCGATCGGCTGGCAGGGTCGCCAGGGCGTGGCCGACAGCGCCAACCAGTTTCACTACTACCGCCTCAGTGCTGACAACCGCATCTTGTGGGGTGGATACGACGCGATTTACCACTTCGGCGGGCGCATTCGCCCGGAGTACGACGACCGCCGCGAGTCGTTCGAGAAGCTCGCGAGTCACTTCTTCACGACCTTCCCGCAGCTCGAAGGCGTGCGGTTCACCCACCGCTGGGCCGGTGTCATCGACACGTGCAGTCGCTTCTGCGCCTTTCACGCAACCGCCCACCAGGGTCGCGTCGCCTACTCGGCGGGCTTCACGGGCCTGGGCGTTGCGGCCACGCGCTTCGCAGCCAACGTCATGCTCGACCAGCTCGCGGGAGAGACCACCGAGCGCACCTCGCTCGACATGGTGCGCAGCATGCCGCTGCCGTTTCCGCCCGAGCCCGCGACCTACCCGGCCGTGCAGTCGGTGCGCTGGGCGCTCGACCGCGCAGATCACAATTCGGGAAAGAGAAATGCGTTTTTGCGCACGCTCGACGCTGTGGGTCTAGGGTTCGATTCGTGACCCTTCCCCTCGACGCAGCCACCGTGCTGCAGGCCCTCGAGCTTGAGCTCGAGCACGAGCCCGTTGACGCCGCTCAGGTCGTCGCGGGCTCGCCCACGACGGGCATCGCGGCTCTCACCGAACTCGACGAGTGGGAGGTGGGGGTGTGGGAGATCACGCCCGGCACCGTCACCGACGTTGAGGTCGAAGAAGTCTTCATCGTGCTGCGCGGTCACGCGATTCTGCGCCGCGGCGACGGCACCGAGGTTGAACTCGTCGCGGGCAGTGTCGGTCGCCTCGACGACGGCGAAGAAACCGAGTGGCGCGTGCTCGAGACGCTGCGCAAGATCTATATCGCGTAGCCGCGATCAGCTATATCGGGTAGCGCCTCGAACACACTCAGCTTCTAGAAGGTGCTGTCGCCGCGAATCACGACGTCGCTGCCACCGTCGA
>JAAFHT010000126.1 GCA_013297625.1 Actinomycetota bacterium
ATCACGCGTCGCCCTGTGGGTTCTGGAGCTGCCTGGTACGTCGGTACCGTGCTCGACGACGAGAGTCTGTTGCAGCTCACCCGCGATCTCGCTGCCGACGCGGGCGTTCCGATCGTCGACGTCGGCTATGACGTCGACGTCGTCACTCGAAAAACCGCCACTGACGACTTCACGTTCATCATCAACCACCGTTCCGAGCCCATCGCGGTACCGTACGCGGGACTCGACCTGGTTTCAGGCGAGACGGTATCTGACGCCACGCCGCTGCCAGCGGGTGCCGTGCGCGTCGTCATTTCAGAGAGGAGCGATCGTGGCGCGTGACACTGTAGTCAAGGCCTCGAAGGGGGTTCGGCATCGAGGTGCCTTAGCCGTCTTCTTGCTGCCGTTCGGCGTGCTGTTCGTTTTGTTCTACCTGGTTCCCGTGTTGTATGCGATCTATCAGTCGTTGCTCACTGTCGAGCGCGAGGGTACGTTCGGCCCGGCCGTGCAAGTCTTTGGCGGTCTCACGCAATACATCGCGGTGTTCCAGAACGGTCCGTTCTGGGAATCGATCGGTCGCGTTCTGCTCTTCGGAGTTGTACAGGTGCCGATCATGCTCGGGGTTGCTCTCGTACTCGCGCTTCTCCTCGACTCACCGTTGATTCGAGGCTCGAAGTTCTTCCGCCTGGCCTTCTTTGCGCCCTATGCGGTGCCGAGCGTCATCGCGGCGATCATGTGGGGCTTCCTCTACTCGCCGAACCTGTCGCCGTTCACTGCTGTCACCTCGAACATTGATCTTTTGTCGGCGGATGCTGTGCTCTGGTCGATCGCCAACGTGGTGACGTGGGTCTACGTCGGCTACAACATGCTCATCATCTACTCGGCGCTGCTCTCGATTCCGCAAGAGATCTACGAAGCGGCCCGCATTGACGGCGCCGGTCAACTGCGCATCGCTTGGTCGATCAAGATTCCGCTCGTCGTGCCGGCACTCGTGCTCACGGGCATCTTCTCGATCATCGGTACCCTCCAGTTGCTCACCGAACCGCAGGTGTTCCAGAGCTTCTCGAACGCGGTCACCAGCACGTTCACGCCGAACCTGACGATTTACTCGACCGCCTCGGTGCCGAACATTAGTCTCGCCGCCGCCATGTCGGTCGTGTTGGCGCTGACCACCTTCGCCCTCTCATTCACCGTGCTCAAGTTCACGCAGCGGAGGACCGCAGAATGACCGTCTCAACAGAAACCCGAGCGTTGCGTACGCAGGGTATGAAAAAGCCTGCTCGCGACGGAGGTATTCGCGAGAGCGCCGTCTCGCGGGTCGTGGCCATGGCCGTCATGATCGTTGCGACGCTGTACTTCTTGACGCCGCTGTGGTGGCTTCTCGTCGCCTCTAGCAAGACGCGCGAAGACTTCACGTCGACCAACCCGCTGTGGTTTGCCGATTTCGCGTTGTTCGACAACATCGCGGCGCTCATCGAGTACCGCGACGGAGTTTTTATTCGGTGGCTCGCAAACAGCGCACTCTACGCGGGGCTCGGCGCATTCTTGGCGACGCTCATCGCGGCGATGGCGGGGTACGCGATCGCGAAGTACAGCTTCTTTGGCCGCGAAACGCTCTTCAACCTGATTCTGGGCGGTGTGCTTGTACCGGCAACGGCCCTGGCCTTGCCGTTGTTCTTGCTCTTCAGCCAGACGGGCATGACCAACACGATCTGGGCGGTTTTGCTGCCGAGTCTTGTGAGCCCGTTCGGTGTGTATCTCTCGCGCATCTTCGCCGCGGCGAGCGTGCCGAACGAGATCATCGAGGCTGCCCGCATCGATGGTGCGGGAGAAGTGCGCACGTTCTTCACGGTCGCCACGCGCCTCATGGCCCCGGCCTTGGTGACAATCTTCCTCTTCCAGTTTGTGGGCATTTGGAACAACTTCTTCCTGCCGCTCATCATGCTGCGCGACGAAGAACTGTTTCCCGTCACTCTCGGGCTTTACGTCTGGAACACCCAGGTGAGCCAGATTCCTGACATCCGCGCGCTCGTTGTCATTGGCTCGCTGTTGTCGATCATTCCCCTCATCGTCACCTTCCTCGCGCTGCAGCGGTTCTGGCAGTCGGGGTTGGCGAACGGCGGTCTCAAATGAGTTCTCGCCGACAGACCCTCGACCGCGACGCGGCCGAGTGGAGCAGCACCACCACCAATCGAAAGGAACACAGCATGGCGATCTCTCGAGTCGCACGTGTGGGGGCCATTGCGGCCATCTCCGCACTTGCGCTGACGGCCTGCTCGACCGGCGGCACGGATGCCCCCGGCGCGAGCGGCGACTGCGCCCCCTCCGACGGACCCGTCACCCTCACCTTCACCAGCTGGCTCCCCGGCGTTGAAGAGGCAGTGGCGATCTGGAACGAGGAGAACCCCGACATTCAGGTCGAGGTGCAGACTGGCCCCAACGGTAACGGCGGTACCTACCAGAACTTCTTCAACCAGCTCGCGGCCGGCAACGCGCCCGACCTCGGTCAGATCGAGTTCGACGCCATGCCGAACTTCCGCGTGCAAGACGGCCTCGAGAACATCGCGGCCTGTGAAGGAATCCTCGAGGCGGAGGACCAGTTCGTGGGTTGGACCTGGAGCCAGGTGACCTTCGGCGAGGAGAACGCGGTCTACGCGATCCCGCAAGACACCGGCCCCATGGCCATGTTCTACCGTGCCGACCTCTTCGAGGCTGCGGGCATCCCGGTTCCCACCACGTGGGAAGAGTACGAGGCTGCCGCCGCGCAGATTCGTGAGCAGGGTGGCTACATCAACAACTTCTCGCAGAGCGACATCAACGCTTTCGCGGGTCTGGTGTGGCAGGCCGGCGGCGAGTGGTTCTCGAACGACGCCGATGGCTGGACGGTTGACATGACCGGTGCTGAGACGACTCAGGTCGCCGAGTACTGGCAGGGTCTCATCGACAACGACCTCGTCGCTGTCTACCCGCCGTGGACCGACGAGTGGAACGCCGCCTACAACTCGAGCGAGCTGTGGACGTGGGTTTCGGCTGTCTGGGGCGCCAACACCATCGCGAGCGGTGCGCCTGACACCGCCGGCAACTGGGCTGTCGCCCCGATGCCGCAGTGGGAAGCCGGCGCGAGCGCCGCGGGCAACTGGGGTGGCTCGACCACCGCTGTGCTCAAGGGTTCGGACCACCCGTACGAGGCTGCGCAGTTCGCTCTGTGGCTCAACACGGACGCCGACGCTCTCACGGCGATGAACCGCACCGCCAACATCTACCCCGCGACGATCGCCGGAGCCCAGCTTCCGGTCTTCGGTGAGGGCGTGGAGTTCTACGGCGGACAGAAGATCTACGAGGTCTTCGCCGAGGCCGGCAACAACGTCGACCCCAACTTCACCTGGGGCCCGACCATGACGCAGGTCTACAACGATGTCGCTGATGGCTTCTCCGGTGCCGTTTCGGGCAACGGTACGCTCTTGGATGCACTGACCGCTGGTCAGGACGCCACGATCGCAGCCCTCAAGGCGGCCTCGATTCCCGTCAAGGAGTAGGTATTTCGCTTCTCCACCTCCGTGCCGCGGGTGTCAGCTTCGTGCTCGACGCCCGCGGCACGGCCGTGCCACGGCTCGTTCACTGGGGTCACGACCTCGGTGATGTCGAGCCGACCATGCTTGCCCAGGTCGGGGCGGCGCTTCCGGCGATTGCACCGAGTTCGCCCGACGTTCCGCTCGTGCCCTCGATTCTTGCCGGGCCCGCCGAAGGCTGGACCGGGTTCCCCGCGCTCGTGGCGCACCGCATCGGTGCCGGCCCCGCGCGCTTGCCGATGCGCATCCAACTCGCCGGCGTGACCCAGCACGACGAGGTTTCGCTCTCTCTCGAACTCCTCGCACATGACGACCAGGGCCCCCTGCTCACGGTGGGGTGGCACGTTCGACTTTCTCCCGATGGCGTCATCGTGATTGCTCTGGATGCCCGCGCAGAGGCTGCTGAGGGCGTCGAGCTGCATCGTCTCGCGGCGACCCTGCCGGTTCCCGCCCGGGCGAGCGAACTGCTCGACTTCACCGGGCTGTGGGCCGGTGAGCGGAGGCCGCAACGCGGTTCCGTGCGTGACGGCTTGCACCTCCGCGACCAGCGTCGCGGCCGTCCCGGCCACGACGCCCCCTACCTGACGGTGCTCGGCACCCCCGGTTTCGGCTTCCGCTCGGGCGAAGTGTGGGCGCTCCACCACGCCTGGAGTGGCAACAGCACGACGGGCGTTGAGTCGATGCCCACGGGCCACCGTCGACTGCTCGCCTCAGAGCTGCTCGCGCCCGCCGAGATC
>JAAFHT010000033.1 GCA_013297625.1 Actinomycetota bacterium
GGGTCATCACCCGAAGCGCTCGTCAAGGTCACTGACGGCCGGGTCTATACGCATCCGATTGCCGGTTCGCGGCCCCGCGGCGAGACCCCGGAGCACGACGGTGAACTCGCCGATGAGTTGCTGGCCGATCGCAAAGAGCAGGCCGAGCACCTCATGCTCGTTGATTTGGGTCGCAATGACCTCTCGAAGGTGTGCCGCGCCGGAAGCGTTGAGGTCACCGAATTCATGCAGGTCGAGCGATTCAGCCACATCATGCACCTCGTGTCGAGCGTCGAGGGAGACCTTCGCGACGACATCACGCCCATCGACGTGTTTCGGGCGACCTTTCCTGCCGGCACGCTCAGTGGCGCGCCCAAGCCGCGTGCCCTCGAGATCATCGATGAACTCGAGCCAGCGCGGCGAGGCGTATACGGCGGCGTGGTGGGCTATTTCGCCTTCTCGGGTGATCTTGACCTTGCCATCGCCATTCGCACTGCGTTTCTGGCCGATGGGGTCGCTCGCGTGCAGGCAGGCGCGGGGCTCGTCGCCGACTCGGTGCCGCAGACCGAGTTTCAAGAGACGCTCTCGAAGGCCGCCGCTCCGCTGCGGGCAGTCGCGATTGCTAACGCCTTGACGCGGGGGGGCGCCTGATGACCGATGGCCGACGCATTCGACTTCTGGCCCTCCTGCTCCCGGTCGGGGTGGCTGCCGCAGCACTGCTCGCGTGGACGCAGCCCTGGGTCACGCTCGCGCTGACCGACGGGCGCACGATCGTGGCTGCAGGGGATGCCGCGGCGCCCGCCGTGCCGCCTTTCGCGCTCGCCGGTCTCGCGCTCGTCGGGGCCTTGACGCTCGCGGGCCTCGTGTTCCGCATCATTCTGGGCCTCTTGCAATCACTTCTGGGTGCCGGCCTCATCGCCTCGGGCGTCGTGGCGATCAGTGACCCGGTGGCCGCGTCACTCGTTCCCTTGACCACTGCGACGGGCGTTGACGGTCTCGACTCCGTGCGGGCGCTCGTTGAGTCGAGCTCGGTGTCGGCGTGGCCATGGGTTGCGATGGTGGCGGGAGCGGCTGGAATCGTCATCGGCGTCGCCATCGCACTGACAGCATCCCGATGGCCGCAGCGAACGCGACGATTCGACGCCGTGACATTTGCGAGCGGCACGGCCGATTCCCGAACCGATCGACTCGATGCGTGGGACGCGTTGAGCGACGGTGACGACCCGACGGCACGATAGACTGACTAGGCACCGACCGACCATCCAGGAGTGACGATGAACGCGCAGAACGACCCCGGCCACGGCGACTCACCCGCTGCCTGGACCGCCGTGACGATCATGCTCATCGGCTTCACGATTGGCACCGTCGCGTTTTTCTTCGCGATCGAGTGGCTCGTCTGGGCGAGCGCTGGCCTCGTGCTCGTGGGCTGGGCCGTCGGTGGCCTCATGGCCAAGGCTGGCTATGGCGTTAAGGGCCCCAAGTTCACTCCGAAGGCGCACTCCTAGGTGCTCGCCGGTCTCGTCGCCGGCGCGCTCGACGACGCGGCCCGACGGCGTGAAAGCCGTTCGCTTGCCGAGGTTGAGCGCGTGGCCGCTGCCACTATTCCCGCGCTCGACGCGCGGTCGGCTCTCGAGCGTGGCGCCCACATCAAGGTGATCGCCGAGGTCAAGCGTGCGAGCCCCTCGCGTGGTCCTCTCGCAAGCATTCCCGACCCCGCTTTGCTCGCACGGCAGTATGCCGAGGGTGGAGCATCCGCCATCAGCGTGCTAACCGAAGAGCGTCGTTTCGGCGGCAGTCTCGCTGATCTCGAAGCCGTGCGCGCAGCAGTGCGCGTGCCGGTGCTGCGCAAAGACTTCATCGGTGAGCCCTACCAGGTGTTCGAGGCACGGGCGGCGGGTGCCGACCTCGTCTTGCTCATCGTGGCCGCTCTCGACGACGTCACGTTGGCCGAGTTGCACCGGCTCATTCTCGATCTCGGCATGACGCCACTCGTCGAAACGCACGACGCCGATGAAGTACAGCGCGCGGTCGACCTCGGCGCAGCGGTTATCGGCGTAAACGCTCGCGACCTCAGCACGTTTGAACTCGACCGCGACCTGTTTGGGCGACTCGCGCCGAGCATCCCCGACGGCACCGTGCGCATTGCCGAGTCGGCGGTCAGCTCGGTTGCAGACGTCGAGCACTACCGTCGAGCAGGAGCCGATGTGGTGCTGGTCGGCGAAGCCCTGGTCACTGGTGGCGACCCTGTCGCCACTCTCAACGAATATCTGGCGGTCTCATGAAACTGCGCGAACAGGTCGGCCCCTACTTCGGCGAGTTCGGCGGGCGTTTTGTGCCCGAGTCGCTCATTGCTGCTCTCGACGAGCTCGACGCTGCCTACCAGGCGGCGCGCGTTGATCCCGCCTTTGCGGCCGAGCTCGCTGAGCTTCACCGCAGCTACACCGGCCGGCCGTCGATCATCACCGAGGCTCGGCGGTTCAGTGAGCACGCCGGCGGTGCGCGCATCATTCTCAAGCGCGAAGACCTCAACCACACGGGCAGCCACAAGATCAACAACGTTCTCGGCCAAGCACTCTTGGCCAAGCGGTTGGGCAAGACACGCATCATCGCCGAGACTGGAGCCGGGCAGCACGGCGTCGCGAGCGCCACGGCTGCGGCCCTGTTCGGGCTTGAGTGCGTGGTCTACATGGGCGAGGTCGACACCGAGCGCCAAGCACTGAACGTCGCGCGCATGAAGCTCTTGGGCGCCGAGGTGGTTCCCGTGACCGTCGGATCCCGCACTCTCAAAGACGCCATCAACGAAGCGCTGCGTGACTGGGTCGCCAACGTCGAGAACACGCACTACCTGCTCGGTACCGTCGCGGGGCCCCACCCGTTCCCGACGATGGTGCGCGACTTCCACTCGGTCATTGGCGTTGAGGCGCGCGAGCAGGTACTCGCGCTCACCGGCCGCTTGCCTGACGCCGTGGTTGCCTGTGTCGGCGGTGGAAGCAACGCGATGGGCATCTTCCACGCATTCCTCGATGATGAGAGCGTGCGTCTCGTCGGCAACGAGGCAGCGGGCGACGGCGTCGACACGCAGTTTCACGCGGCGACCATCACGAAGGGGCGGCCCGGAGTGCTGCACGGTGCCAAGAGCCTCATGCTGCAAGACGACGACGGCCAGACCATGGAATCCCACTCGATCTCCGCGGGTCTTGACTATCCCGGCGTCGGCCCCGAGCACGCGTGGTTGGCGTCGATCGGGCGCGCCGAGTATCGCCCCGTCACCGACGCTCAGGCGATGGATGCCCTGCGCCTGCTCAGCCGCACCGAAGGCATCATCCCCGCCATCGAAACGGCGCACGCTCTTCACGGCGCCCTCGAACTCGGTCGCGAGTTGGGGCCGGAGGGCATCGTGCTCGTGTCGCTCAGCGGCCGCGGAGACAAAGACATGGAAACGGCCGCCCGATACTTCGGGTTGCTCGACGCTGCCGCCGAGAAGTCGGCTTCGGGAGACCACGCATGAGCACCGTCGCTGACGTCATTCGCACGCGAAACGATGAGGCCTCGGGGGCACTGATCGGCTACTTGCCTGTCGGGTTTCCCTCGCTCGACGCGAGCGTCGATGCCGCGGTCGCGCTCGTCGAGAACGGCGTCGACATCGTCGAGTTGGGCCTTCCGTACAGCGATCCCGTCATGGACGGCCTCACGATTCAGCGGGCCACCCAAACGGCATTGCGCAACGGTTTTCGCTTGCGCCACGTCTTTGAGGCCGTCGAACGCATTCGTGCTCGGGTCGACGCACCATTGCTCGTCATGACCTACTGGAACCCTGTCGTGCAGTACGGCGTCGAACGCTTTGCGACTGACCTGCAGAACGCCGGGGGAGCGGGCCTCATTACCCCCGACCTCATTCCGGACGAAGCGGCCGAATGGATGGCCGCGTCACAGTCGCACGACCTCGATCGTGTGTTTCTTGCCGCGCCGTCGTCGAGCGATGCGCGCATGAAGCAAGCGGTCGACAGCAGCCGAGGCTTCGTCTATGCCGTCTCGACGATGGGCATCACGGGCGCGCGTGACGACGTCGACAAGGCTGCCCGCAGCGTGGTCTCGCGCTTGCGTGAGGCTGGCTCGACGAGCGCGTGCGTCGGTCTCGGCATCTCGACCCCCGATCAGGTCGCCGACGTGCTCAGCTATGCCGACGGTGCGATCGTCGGCTCTCGTTTGGTTGCCGCCCTCGAGCAGGGCGGCGTTGCCGAAGTCGCCGCCGTTGCGGCTGAACTGTCAGCCGGTACACGCCGCTAGGCTTGCTCCGATCCTCTGTGCTCCACTGCCCCGCGAAAGGTTCTTGACGTGATTCAGCCCCTGAGCATCCCGAGCCCCCCTGCCGAATGGCAGGCCTTTGATCTCGGTCAGTGGCTGCGCGACATCGGGCTGACGTGGTTTGGCCTTCCGCTCACGATCTACGCCTACGCCATCTGCATCCTCATCGGCATCGTCGTGGCGGTGGTCTTGACGAACCACCGGTTGACCGCGCGCGGGGCAGAGCCGTGGATCACCCTCGACATCGCGCTCTTCGCTGTGCCCTTCGGCATCGTCGGCGGCCGTGTCTACCACGTTCTGACTCACCCCGACGATTACTTCTTCGAGGGTGCCGACCTTCTCAAGACGCTGTACATCTGGGAGGGCGGATTGGCCATCTTTGGCGCCCTTATCGGTGGAGCACTCGGTGTGTGGATCGGCTGCCGGGTCACGGGTGTCCGTTTCTGGTCGTTTGCCGACGCGCTTGCGCCCGGCCTCTTGCTCGCACAAGCCTTTGGTCGCCTCGGCAACTGGTTCAACCAAGAGCTGTTCGGTCTGCCGACCGACCTTCCCTGGGGCCTCGAGATCGACCGGCCGAACGACGCTATTCCGGTTGGCCTTGCAGACGACGTGCTCTTTCACCCCACTTTCCTGTACGAGATCGTGTGGAACGTCACGGGTGCGATCGTCATTCTGCTTCTCGCTCGCCGCCTCACCTTGCAGTGGGGCAAGCAGCTCGGCATCTACCTGATCTGGTACGGCGCCGGACGCAGCGTGTTCGAGACGATTCGTCTTGACCCCAGCGAGCTCTTCTTGGGCATCCGCGTCAATGTGTGGGGTGCATGGATCGCCGTCGTCATCGGAATCCTGATCATCGTCGTGCAGTCGCGACGCCACACCGGGCTCGAACCCTCGCCGTATGTCGCCGGTCGGGAGTGGACGCCAGAGGCTGGGGTAGACTCCGAAGACGTCTACACCGACTCCGATGACGACAGCAATGAGGCTGCCGTTGTCGCCGGTGCTCCCGGTTCGACTGACGCCACAAGCGAGTCTTCCGCGAAGCCGTAACGCCACGCCTGATGCTCACCGAGCACAGCGGGCGGCCATGAAGATCGCCACCACACTCGATCTGGCAATTGCGGCGCGCTTCGCGCGTTCTTCCCTTCCCCTCGGGCCAGCGACGTCCCACACGGTCACCGCAACTACGTGAGGACGAACACGATGGAACTCACATCTCCGATGCAGAGGTTCTCTGCCGTTCCCGCGGCGCAGGGCATGTACGACCCGCGCCGCGAGCACGATGCCTGCGGCCTCGCCATGGTTGCGACGCTGCGCGGAACCGCGGGCCACGACATCATTCAGACCGCTCTCGAAGCACTGCGCAATCTCGAGCACCGTGGCGCGGTCGGCTCTGACGCCGGCACGGGCGACGGTGCGGGCATCATCACGCAAATTCCTGACGCGTTCTTGCGGGCCGTGTTGCCGTTCGAGCTTCCTCCGGTGGGGCAGTACGCCATCGGCACGGCCTTTTTGCCCATGGACAGCGACGAACGCGCACGCGAAAAGGCGGGTATCGAAGCCATCGCCGCGTCCGAAGATCTTGAAGTTCTCGGTTGGCGCGTCGTGCCGACCGATTCCTCCAACATCGGCAACCTGGCGCGCGCAGCGATGCCGGCTTTCGAGCAACTGGTCGTTCGTTCGACGCGCACCGACGACGCGGGTGTTCCGCTCGCCGGCATCGCCCTCGACCGCCAAACCTTCCGCGCGCGCAAGCGGTCCGAGCGCGAGCTCGGCTCGTACTTTCCGTCGCTGTCGAGCCGCACGCTTGTCTACAAGGGCATGGTCACGACCCTGCAGCTCGAGCCGTTCTATCCCGACCTGAGCGACGAACGTTTCACCTCGAAGCTCGCACTCGTTCACTCGCGGTACTCGACCAACACGTTTCCCTCATGGCCCCTCGCGCAGCCGTTCCGCTCGATCGCGCACAACGGCGAGATCAACACCGTGCAAGGCAACCGCAACTGGATGCGCGCTCGCCAGTCACAACTTCGCTCCGAGGTATTCGGCGACTTGCGCGATGTGTTCCCGATCGTCACTCCGGGTGCAAGCGACTCGGCGTCGTTCGACGAGGTCGTTGAGCTCTTGACCCTCGGCGGTCGGTCGTTGCCGCACGCGATCATGATGATGGTTCCCGAGGCGTGGGAAAACCAGACCGACATCGACCCCGCGCAGCGCGACTTTTACGAATACCACGGCATGCTCATGGAGCCGTGGGATGGCCCGGCTGCACTCGTATTCACCGATGGCTCGCTTGTGGGCGCGACGCTCGACCGCAATGGACTGCGCCCTGGACGCTTTGTCGTGACCGACGACGGGCTCGTCGTTCTGGCGAGTGAGATTGGTGTGCTCGACATTGAGCCCAGCCGCATCGTTCGTAAGGGCCGACTGCGCCCCGGAAAGATGTTCCTCGTTGACACCGCTGATGGTCGACTGATCGAAGACGATGAGATCAAGTCGCAGCTCGCCGGTCTCGAACCGTGGGGTGAGTGGCTGCGTGGCCAGCGCATCCACTTGAAAGACCTGCCCGAGCGCGAGCACATCGTCCACACGCCCGCATCGATCGTTCGACGCCAGCGCACCTTTGGCTACACCGAAGAAGAAGTGCGCATCCTGCTGGCCCCGATGGCCAAAGCGGGTACGGAGCCGCTGGGAGCAATGGGGTCAGATACCCCCATTGCCGTGCTGAGTGACCGGGCGCGCCTGCTGTTCGACTACTTCACGCAGCAGTTCGCTCAAGTGACGAACCCGCCGCTTGACTCGATTCGCGAAGAGGTTGTGACCTCGATGAGCCTCGGGCTCGGGCCCGAGCGAAACCTGCTCGAGGCCACGCCGCGACACGCGCGCCAGGTTGTGCTCGACTTTCCCATCATCGATAACGACGAACTCGCGAAGATTCAGCACATTGACCCGCGTCCGGGCAGTTCGCTGACAACGACGATCAAGGGCCTATATCGAGTCGACAAGGGCCCGAAGGCGCTCGAGAAGCGCATTGCCGCCATGTGCGATGAGGTCGATGAGGCCATCGCCGATGGCGCCGAGTTCATCGTCTTGAGCGACCGCGACTCGACGGCCGATCTGGCCCCCGTTCCGTCACTGCTCATGCTTGCGGCGGTTCACCACCACCTCATCCGCACCGAGAAGCGCATGCAGGTCGGTCTCATCGTTGAAGCGGGCGACGTGCGTGAGGTGCACCACTGCGCCGTGCTCATTGGGTATGGCGCTTCGGCGATCAACCCGTACCTCGCTATGGAGACGGTCGAGAACCTTGTTCGATCGGGAATGATCACCGGAATCACACCCGAGAAGGCCGTGCGCAACGTCATCAAGGCGCTCGGCAAGGGCGTGCTGAAGATCATGTCGAAGATGGGTATTTCGACTGTGGGCTCCTATGCGGGTGCTCAAGCCTTTGAGGCCGTGGGTCTCGATCAAGAGTTTGTTGACCGCTACTTCACCGGTACCTCCAGCGTGCTCGGTGGGGTGGGAATGGACACCATCGCGGCAGAGAACGCGCAACGCCACGCACTCGCGTATCCGACGAGTGCACCCGTGAACCCGCACGAGCGGTTGCAAACCGGCGGTGAGTATCAATGGCGGCGCGAAGGCCCGCCCCACCTCTTCAACCCCGAGACGGTGTTCCGCTTGCAGCACGCGACACGGGCGAAGCGCTACGACATCTTCCGCGACTACACCAAGGCAGTCGACGACCAGGCCGAGAACCTGATGACGTTGCGCGGGTTGTTCCGCTTCAAGACCGAAGGGCAAAAGCCCGTGCCGCTCGATGAGGTCGAGTCGGTTGAGTCGATCATCCGTCGGTTCACGACCGGCGCGATGAGCATGGGCGCCATCAGCCCCGAAATGCACGAGACGCTCGCCATCGCCATGAACCGCATCGGCGGACGCAGCAACACCGGCGAGGGCGGCGAGAGCCCCGAGCGATTGCTCGACCCCGAGAAGCGCAGTGCGATCAAGCAAGTGGCATCGGGTCGATTTGGTGTCACGAGCTTGTACTTGACCCACGCGGATGACATCCAGATCAAGATGGCCCAGGGCGCGAAGCCCGGCGAGGGCGGTCAGCTGCCAGCCAACAAGGTCTACCCGTGGATCGCGCGGCTACGCCACGGCACCGCCGGCGTCGGCCTCATTTCGCCGCCGCCCCACCACGACATTTACTCGATCGAAGACCTCAAGCAGCTCATCTTCGATCTCAAGCGGGCCAACCCTGCCGCGCGCGTTCACGTGAAGCTCGTGAGTCAGTCGGGAATCGGTGCAGTAGCCGCGGGCGTTGCCAAGGCGAAGGCCGACGTTGTTCTCATCTCCGGCCACGACGGTGGCACCGGGGCGAGCCCACTCAACTCGCTCAAGCACGCGGGTACGCCGTGGGAGCTGGGCCTCGCCGAAGCTCAGCAGACGCTCATGCTCAACAACATGCGTGGGCGCGTGACGGTGCAGGCCGATGGCCAGATGAAGACGGGCCGTGACGTCATCATCGCGGCTCTGTTGGGTGCCGAAGAGTACGGCTTCGCGACCGCTCCCATGGTCGTTTCGGGCTGCATCTTGATGCGAGTGTGCCACCTTGATACGTGCCCCGTTGGCGTCGCCACCCAGAACCCCGAGTTGCGCAAGCGCTTCACCGGTACGCCCGAGTTCGTCATCACCTTCATGGAGTTTTTGGCACAGGAGGTGCGCGAGTACCTCGCCGAACTCGGTTTCCGAACGCTCGAAGAAGCGATCGGTCGCGCCGACTTGCTCGACGTCGACCGCGCCGTGCAGCACTGGAAGGCCGACGGTCTCGACTTGTCGCCGATTCTTGCTGGTCCGGTGTTTGCCGACGATGCGCCGCGCACCAAGCGTGAGCAGCAAGATCACGAACTCGATGAGCACTTCGACAACGAGCTCATTCGACTCAGCGCTGACGCTTTGCAGCACGGAGCACCCGTACGCATCGACCTGCCGATTCGCAACACCGAACGTGCCGTCGGCACCATGCTGGGCCACCACGTGACCAAGCTGCACGGTGAGCACGGGCTCGCGCCCGACACGATCGACGTCACCCTCACTGGTTCGGCCGGCCAAAGCCTCGGTGCGTTTATCCCCGGGGGAATCACGTTGCGTCTCTACGGCGACAGCAACGACTACGTCGGCAAGGGCCTCTCGGGTGGTCGCGTGATCGTGCGCCCGACGCGCGACGCAGTGTTCCACGCCGAGCGCAACGTCATCGCGGGCAACGTCATCGGCTACGGCGCGACGAGCGGTGAGCTGTTCATTCGTGGCATTGTCGGCGAACGATTCCTGGTTCGAAACTCCGGCGCAACCGCGGTCGTCGAGGGTGTGGGAGACCACGCGCTCGAATACATGACGGGTGGCACCGCGATGATCATTGGGGCGACCGGCCGCAACTTGGGTGCCGGTATGTCGGGCGGCACGGCGTATGTGCTCGACTTGCGCCGAGAACGCGTCAACAGTGACGCTCTTGCAACCGGCGAGCTTGAGCTTTCGCCGCTTGACGCTGATGACCGCGTGATCGTTACCGATCTCTTGCGACGGCATCTCGACGAGACCGAGTCGGCCGTCGCGGCGCGCTTGCTCGCCGATCTCGATTCCGTGCTCGATCGATTCGTGAAGGTTCTGCCGCGCGACTATGCGGCAGTGCTCGCAACCCGACAGACTGCTCTCGACGAAGGCCTCGACCCTGACGGAGACGTTGTGTGGGGCCGCATCTTGGAGGTGACCGGTGGCTGATCCCCGTGGCTTCATCACGGTTCCTGAGCGCGAGCTGCCGCCGCGCCGACCGGTGCCGTTGCGCCTCATGGACTGGAAAGAGGTCTACGAGCAAGGCGATCCCGGAGTATTGCGTCGGCAGGCCGGTCGCTGCATGGACTGTGGCGTTCCGTTCTGCCATCAAGGGTGCCCTCTCGGCAACCTGATTCCCGAGTGGAATGACCTGACCTGGCGTGGCGAAGGCCGTCAGGCCATTGAGCGCCTTCACGCGACCAACAACTTCCCGGAGTTCACGGGCAAGCTGTGTCCGGCTCCGTGTGAATCGTCGTGCGTGCTCGCCATCAACCAACCGGCTGTCACGATCAAGCAGGTCGAAGCGTCGATTATCGAAAACGCGTGGAACAACGGGTGGGTACAGCCGCTGCCTCCCGAGCGTCTCACCGGCAAGACCGTCGCCGTCGTGGGCTCAGGCCCTGCCGGGCTCGCCGCCGCCCAGCAGCTCACGCGTGTTGGCCACACCGTCGCCGTCTTTGAGAAAGACGATCGCATTGGTGGCTTGCTGCGCTACGGCATTCCCGACTTCAAAATGGAGAAGCGGCACCTGGATGCCCGTCTCACGCAAATGCAGGCGGAAGGCACGCGGTTCCGCGCCGGCGTCGAGATCGGCGTCGACATCACGTGGGACGAGTTGCGCACCCGCTACGACGCCGTCGTGATCGCGACCGGCGCACCCGAGCCGCGTGAGCTCGCGATTCCGGGGCGCGATGCCTTGGGTATCCACTTCGCCATGGACTACCTCACGCAGTCAAACCGCGTTCAAGCGGGTGACTCGGTGAGCAACCAGATCACGGCCGAAGGCAAGCACGTCGTGGTGTTGGGTGGTGGCGACACCGGCGCAGACTGCATCGGTACCGCCCACCGCCAGGGCGCCCTGAGTGTCACCAACCTGGCCATCGGCAAGCAGCCCCCGCACGAACGGCCCGAGTCGCAGCCGTGGCCCGTGCAACCGACGCTCTTCGAGGTGCAAAGCGCCCACGAAGAGGGCGGCGAACGCATGTACCTCGCGTCGACTGTCGAGTTCTTGACGACCGACGCGGGCGAAGTGCGCGCCGTGCGGGTTGCCGAAACCGAGTATCTCGATGGTCGTCGCGTGCCGAAGGCGGGCACCGAGCGCGAGATTCCGGCCGACCTCGTCTTGCTCGCTCTGGGCTTCACCGGGGCAGCGCGCGGAACGCTCGGCGAGCAATTGGGTCTGCCGTTTGACGGTTCAGGAGCCGTCATGCGCGAGGCCGATTACACCACCGGTGAGAGCGGCGTCTTCGTCGCGGGAGACGCCGGTCGCGGTGCATCGCTCATCGTGTGGGCGATCGCCGAAGGTCGCGCTGTTGCTGCTGCCGTTGACACCTACCTGCAAGGCGCGAGCGATCTTCCGGCTCCCGTTCGCGCGACTGACAAGCCACTCACCGTCTGACACCCCCGCATCACCTCTACCACCACCCCCCACTGAAGGACACCATGAGACGCGCAAAGATCGTTGCCACCCTCGGGCCGGCGACATCCAGCTATGAGAACATCCGGGCCATCATCGAAGCGGGCGTCAACGTCGCCCGCATGAACCTCAGCCACGGTAGCTATGAGGTGCACGAAGAGGTCTATCGCAACGTTCGACAGGCCGCGGCCGACGCAGGCAGTCCGGTCGCCGTGCTCGTTGATCTGCAGGGCCCCAAGATTCGCCTCGGAAAGTTTGAGAACGGCCCGCACGATCTCGCTGAAGGTGACATCTTCACCATCACGACCGAAGACGTTGTCGGCACGAAAGAGCTCGTCGGCACGACGTTCAAGGGCCTGCCGGCTGACGTCAAGCCGGGCGACTACCTGCTCATCGACGACGGCAAGGTCAAGGTGCAGGTGCTCGACACCGATGGCGTGCGCGTGCGCACGCAGGTGATCGTGGCCGGCCCCGTCTCGAACAACAAGGGCATCAACCTCCCGGGGGTTGCCGTCAACGTTCCCGCCCTGTCAGAGAAAGACGAAGACGACCTGCGCTGGGGCCTCAAGCTCGGCGCTGACTACATCGCCCTCTCGTTCGTGCGTAACGCGTCAGACGTCACGCGGGTGCACGAGATTATGCGCGAAGAGGGCGTGACCGTTCCGGTCATCGCCAAGATCGAAAAGCCGCAGGCGGTGGATGCCCTCGAAGAGATCATCGAGGCCTTCGACGGCATCATGGTCGCGCGCGGAGACCTCGGTGTTGAGCTGCCGCTCGAAGCCGTGCCGATCGTGCAGAAGCGCGCCGTCGAGCTCGCTCGCCGCATGGCTAAGCCGGTCATCGTCGCGACGCAAATGCTTGAGTCGATGATTAACAACCCGATTCCGACACGCGCCGAAACGTCAGACGTCGCGAACGCTGTGCTCGATGGCGCCGACGCCGTGATGCTGAGCGGTGAGACGAGCGTGGGCGAGTTCCCGGTCATCACGGTCTCGACCATGGCCCGCATCGTGGCGTCAACCGAAGAACACGGGCTCGAGCGCATTCCTCCGTTGGGCACGAAGCCCCGCACGCAGGGTGGTGCGATCACTCTTGCGGCCGCTGAGGTCGCTGACTTCGTCGAGGCGAAGTACGTGTGCGTCTTCACCGAGTCGGGCGATTCAGCTCGTCGCATGTCGCGGCTGCGGTTCCGCATCCCGATGAAGGCGTTTACGCCCTCCGAGGCGATCGCGCGCCGCATGTCGCTCACGTGGGGCATCGAGTCGTTCCTCGTGGAGCGCGTGACGCACACGGACGCCATGTACCGCCAGGTTGACGAGGTGCTCTTGCGCGAGGGAATCGCAGAAGTGGGCGACAAGGTCGTCGTCATCTCGGGTTCGCCTCCCGGAATCGCCGGCTCGACGAACGACTTGCGCGTGCACGTCGTCGGCGACGCGATCAACGCGGCGGCCCCGGTCTGGGAGAGTGGCGACGACTCCGACTGATCGGCCATCGTCACGAATGAGGGCCCGCATCCTGATGGATGCGGGCCCTCATTCTCTTTGTACCGGCTGTGGGACTTGAACCCACACGTCCTCACGGACAACGCATTTTGAGTGCGCCGCGTCTGCCATTCCGCCAAGCCGGCCCGGGTTATCTCAACCCTCGGGCACTGACGATACCGTAGGCTCGGTCGGGTGAGTGACCAGGATATGTCTGCAGCAGCCCCCCGTCGTGTCGTCGTCGCTGAAGATGAGTCGCTGATTCGCATGGACATCGTCGAAATTCTGCGCGACAACGGCTTTGACGTCGTGGGCGAAGCGGGTGACGGTGAAACGGCCGTTGCGCTCGCGACTGAGCTTCGCCCCGATCTCGTGATCATGGACATCCGCATGCCGCAGCTTGACGGCATTGAAGCCGCCAAGCGTCTGAGCGAGAACCACATTGCTCCCGTGGTGCTGCTCACGGCGTTCAGCCAGAAGGAGCTTGTCGAGCAGGCCGTCGAGGCGGGGGCTCTCGCCTACGTGGTGAAGCCTTTCACTCCCAATGACCTGCTGCCGGCAATCGAGGTTGCACTCAGCCGGTACCAGCAGATTCTGACTCTCGAGGCCGAGGTCGCCGATCTCGTCGAACGGTTCGAGACGCGCAAGCTTGTTGATCGGGCCAAGGGTTTGCTCAACGAACGGATGGGGCTCACCGAGCCGGAGGCATTCCGCTGGATTCAGAAGGCCTCGATGGACCGTCGCACGACCATGCAGGCCGTCGCGCAGGCGATCATCGATCAGCTGGCGTCGAAGAAAGACGTTCCGAAGAAGACCGCCGCCGGCGACGAGGGCGCGACAAGCGACGAGTAGGTGTCGTCAGCGGTCGCGCAGCAAGTTAGTCATGCGCACCGTTGAGAGCCGTCGGCCCTGATCGTCGGTCATGACGATCTCGTGGCTGCACAGCGTGCGGCCCAGTACGAGCGCCGTGCAGGTCGCGGTGACGAGGCCCTCGGTGATCGATCGGCTGTGGGTCGCATTGATCTCAATGCCGACGGCGTAGCGCCCGGCTCCCGCGTGGATGGCCGACGAGATCGACCCGAGGCTTTCACCGAGCACCACGTGGGCGCCGCCGTGCAACAGCCCGATAACTTGGGTGTTTCCGGCGACGGGCATCGTGGCTACCGAACGTTCGGCCGAGAGCTCGAGAAACTCGATACCCATCTTTTGGCAGAGCGCACCGCCACCGGTTGAGACGAGGCGCTCATAGAGCTCGGGGTCGAGGTCGGGGGGCAGCAGCGTCATGGAGTCCTCGGCGTTCGCGGGAGTTCGGCGGGTGTTCTGCTCAGGGCCTCCGCGTCGGCGTGCGTCGCTAGGCTGGCCCCGTGACGGACTCCGCAAAGCCTACCCTTCTCATCGTCGACGGCCACTCGCTGGCCTTCCGAGCGTTCTATGCGCTGCCGATCGACAGTTTTGTCACGCGCGATGGTCAGCACACCAATGCCATCCACGGCTTTCTGTCGATGTTTTTGAGCTTGCTGGCGAAAGAGAAGCCGACACACGTGGCGGTTGCCTTTGACATCTCCCGCTATTCGTTCCGCACGCGTGAGTACCCCGAATACAAGGGCACGCGCGGCGAGACTCCTCCCGAGTTCAAGGGACAAGTGCCCCTCTTGCAAGAGGCGCTCGCGGCCATGAGCATCCCGACGATCACGAAAGAAGACTTCGAGGCCGACGACATCCTCGCCACACTCGCCACGCGTGCCACCGCAGAGGGGTTTCGGGTGCTCGTGGTCTCGGGCGACCGCGACACGATTCAACTCGTGACCGAAGACGTCACTCTGCTCTATCCGAATGCGCGGGGAGTCGCCGAGCTCAAGCGCTACGATCCCGACGCCGTGCGCGAGCGGTACGGAATCAACCCCGAGCAGTACCCCGAGATCGCGGCCCTCGTGGGCGAGACGAGCGACAATCTGCCGGGAATCGACAAGGTCGGTGAGAAAACGGCCGTCAAGTGGATCACTCAGTACGGCTCACTCGACGGGCTCTGGCAGCACATCGACGAGATTGGTGGCGTCGTCGGCACGAACCTTCGTGAGCAGCGCGACCGTGCCGAGCGCAACCGTCGACTCAACCGTCTCGTGACCGACCTGGAGCTGCCGGTCGGCCCGCACGACCTTGATCGCCGGCCCATGGACGTGCCCGCCGTGAAGCAGGTCTTCGAGCGTTTGCAGTTCCGTACCTTGACCGAGCGCGTGCTCAAGATTGCTGAGGCCGAGGGCGCCGACATGGGCGAGCCGAGCGAAGCGCCCCCGCGCACCGACCTTCCGATCGTGCGCACTCTCGTCGATGAAGAGCTCGCAAAGTGGCTCGAGTCGACCACCGGCAACGACGTCGCCGTGATCGTGGATGCCCCCCACGGCCAGCTCGCTGGCTTCGGGCTCGCGACCGCAACCGAGACCGTGCAGGTCAACTGGGCCGCGCACCGGCCCGACTACGCCGCGCTTGAGGCCTGGCTGTCAAGCGATGCGCCCAAGCTGCTCGCCGACACCAAGTCGGCCACGACGGTGCTCGCAGCCCTCGACATCTCGCTGGCCGGAGTCGTGTGGGATACCCGCCTCGCCGCGTGGCTCGAACGCCCCGGTGCGAAGTCGTACGACCTCGTCGACCTTGTGCACGATGTTCTCGGCGAGTCCATGCCGCAGGCTGACCCGAATCAACTCGTGCCCGACACCGAGGGCCTAAGCCCCGCGACGGTCGCGTGGTTTGTGCACCGGTTGGTGGCCGAGCAACGACAGTCGTTGCCCGACACGAGCGAGCGCGTGCTCGCCGAGATCGACCTCCCGAGTGCGCCGGTGCTATCGCTCATGCAGCGCACCGGAATCACCGTCGATCGAGCAGCGCTCGACGCCCTCAACAGCGAACTGGGCGAGACAACCGCTCAGCTCGCCCAGCAGGCGTACGCCGAGATCGGTCGCGAGGTGAACCTCGGTTCGCCCAAGCAGCTGCAAGAGGTGCTCTTCGACGAGCTCGGCATGCCGAAGACCCGCGCGACAAAGACGGGCTACTCAACCGACGCCGCCGCGCTGGCCGATCTGCAAGAGGCGCATCCGCACCCCTTCTTGGGTCTGCTGCTCCAGCACCGCGACGCTACGAAACTGCGGCAGATCGTCGAAACGCTGTCGGCGGCGATTGCGAATGATGGGCGTATCCACACGACCTACGACCAGACCGGCACTACCACAGGACGCATCTCGTCGACCGACCCCAACCTGCAAAACATCCCCGTGCGCACCGAGGTTGGGCACCGCATCCGCGCCGCCTTCCGCGCCGGGGAGGGCTTTGACAGCCTGCTGACGGCCGACTACTCGCAAATCGAAATGCGCATCATGGCCCACCTCTCCGGCGACGAGGGGCTCATCGAGGCGTTCCGCTCGGGCGAAGACCTGCACCGTTTCGTCGGCGCGCGCATCTTCGGGGTCGAACCCGCTGACGTGACGAGCGAGATGCGAACGAAAGTGAAAGCCATGAGCTACGGCCTTGCCTACGGGCTCAGCGCCTTCGGACTCAGCAAGCAATTGCGCATCGAATCGGCCGAAGCCAAGCAACTGATGACCGACTACTTCGCGCGGTTCGGCGCGGTGCGCGAGTACTTGCGCAGCGTCGTGGCGCAGGCGAAAGAAGACGGCTACACCGAGACGATCTTCGGCCGCCGCCGCCCGTTCCCCGACCTCAAGAGCCCCAACCGCGTGTTGCGCGAGAACGCCGAGCGCCAGGCCCTCAATGCACCCATTCAGGGTTCTGCTGCCGACATCATGAAGATCGCCATGAATGGCGTAGCCGCCGACATGGTTCGGGATGCCCTCCGCTCGCGCATGCTGCTGCAGGTTCACGACGAACTCGTGTTTGAGGTTGCTCCGGGCGAGCGCGAGGCCCTCGAGGCAATCGTGCGCACGCGCATGGGCGGCGCGGCCGAGCTTGCTGTGCCCCTCGAGGTTCAAGTGGGCGTGGGGCGCGACTGGGACGAGGCCGCGCACTAGGCTCGACGCCATGTCAGACAGCGCAGCCGACCGCACTCCTACAGCAGTTGACGCGATCGCCGAGCAGTGGGTGGCCACGCTTGTGGATCTGAGTCCTGACGTGGGCATCTACATCGGTGCCGAGGGGCGCCATGACGAGTTTCAAGACCTGTCGCCCGCGGGGCGCAAGAAGTACGAGCACGCTGCGCGCGCAGCGCTCGCGCAATTGGCAGCGGCGACTCCCGTTGATGACACCGACCGGGTGACGGTCACCGACCTCTCGGCCGAGCTCACGCTCGATCTCGAGCTGTCGGCCGCGGGCTGGGATCAGCGCGACCTCAACGTGATTGCGTCACCCGCTCAGGGCATCCGCGAGATCTTCGACCTCATGCCCACCGCGACCGAGCACGACTGGGCCGTCATTTCTCGCAAGCTCGGCAACGTCGCGGGCGCGCTCGAGGGCTATACCGAGACCTTGCGCGAGGGCATCGCGGCGGGCAACACTCCTGCTCGACGCCAGGTGACCGAGGTGCTCGACCAGGCTCGGCGCAATGCTGCCGCCGACGGCTTCTTTCCCGAGTTTGCGCAGAGCGCCCAGGTCGACTCGAACTCTGTGCCGGCCTCGCTGCGCGACGATCTGACGCGCAACGCTCAAGCCGCTGCCGAGGCCTACGGTGCCTTCGCGGACTTTCTCGAGTCGCAGCTTGCTCCGGCGGCTCGAGAGAACGACGCCGTCGGCCGCGACCTCTATGGCTTGATGTCGCGACGCTTTCTCGGGGCCACGATCGACCTCGATGAAACCTACGAGTGGGGCATCGAAGAGCTCGCGCGCATGACCGCCGAGCAAACGCGCATTGCCGGCGAGATCCTGCCGGGCGCGAGCGTGGCCGAAGCTATCGCGCACCTCGAGAAAGACCCCTCGCGCAAGCTTCACGGGCGCGAGGCTCTCAAGGCCTGGATGCAGAACCTCAGCGACACGGCGATCGCCGATCTCTCGCGCACGCACTTCGAGATTCCCGAGCCGGTCAAGGAGCTCGAGTGCATGATCGCGCCGACCCCGGGCGGGGCGATCTACTACACCGGCCCCACGGATGACTTCTCTCGGCCGGGTCGCATGTGGTGGAGCATCCCCGAGGGCGTTGATGAGTTCGACACCTGGCGCGAAACGACGACGGTGTATCACGAGGGCGTTCCGGGTCACCATTTGCAGATCGGCCAGGCCGTCTACAACCGCGCACAGTTGAACTCGTGGCGTCGCCTCTTGGCCGGCACCAGCGGACACGCCGAGGGCTGGGCGCTGTACGCCGAGCGCCTCATGGAAGAACTGGGCTACCTCGACGACCCCGCCGACCGCTTGGGCATGCTCGACGGCCAACGCATGCGTGCGGCCCGTGTGGTGCTCGACATCGGCGTGCACCTCGGCAAGATTCACCCTTACACCGGCGCGGTCTGGACCAGCGAAGACGCCTTCGCGTTCATGCGCAAGAACGTCAACATGAACGACGGCTTCGTGACCTTCGAAGTCAATCGCTATCTCGGCTGGCCCGGTCAAGCCCCGTCGTACAAGGTGGGCCAGCGCATCTGGGAGCAGATTCGTGACGCCTACAAGGCGAAAGAAGGCGCCGCGTTCTCGAACAAGGTGTTCCACAAGAACGCCCTCGACCTCGGTGGTGTAGGCCTCGACACGCTCAAGTCAGCGCTGCTCGGCTGACCCCGTGAGCTCGGCGTGGGAGGCAGCGCTCGGCGACCATGTTGACGCGTTGCACCCGCGCATTCGCGCCTACGTTCGATCGATCCCGATGGGGTCGGTTGGCGTCGGCGAGGGGGAGTTCACCGAAGCCGGGTGTCGGTCAGCCGTGATGCGGCCTGCGCTCTGGGTAGCGGCGCGGTTCGGCATCGCGTTTCCCGAGCATGGCGTGAGCATCCCGTTCACGATTGAGAATCGGGCGGATGCTGACGGCGCGATTCGCGCGACCCGCACGCTGCGCTTTGCGCAGCGCGAGCGCGTCATGGTTGACCGTGTGCGCGAGCACCGCGGCCTCGCTGTGGACGCGCTGGGATCCGGCGGCCGACTCGAAGCGGCGTTGCACGTGTCGGCCCGCGACGGGGCGCTTGTCGCCCGTTCGGGCGCCGTGCGCGTGCGACTCGTCGGCGTCTGGTGGCCGGTTCCGCGCGTCGTGCGGCCGCACGTCGCCCTCGTCGAGCGGTGGGATGAGTCTCAGCAGCGCCAGCACGTCGACGTGCGAGTGACCATGCCGGGCGTGGGGCTCGTCTATGGCTATCACGGCTGGTTCGACTACCGCGTGGAGTCAGCCTCGCACCCTGGGCGTGCGAGGCTAGGGGAGTGACCGATCGAGGCGAAACTACCCTCGGCCGCGTCGTTGTCGCGGGCGCCTCGGGGTTCGTGGGGCAGCGATTGGTGGCCTCGTATCGCGAGGCGGGACGCCAGGTGGATCTCATCGGTCGCCGAGAGTCGACCACCTGGAGCGATCCGGCCGAGATTGCCGCTCTCGTCGACGGCGCGTCAACCGTCGTAAACCTGGCGGGCCGCAGCGTCAATTGCCGCTACGGCCCGGCGAATCGAGCCGAAATTCTTCGGTCGCGAGTCGAGACGACGACAGCGCTTGGAGCGGCGATCGCCGCAGCCTCGAGCCCGCCCGCACTCTGGATCAACGCGTCGACCGCCACGATCTACCGCCGCGCCATGGATCGGCCTCAGACCGAGTCAACGGGCGAGCTCGGCACCGGGTTCTCGGTGTCGGTCGCGCGCGCCTGGGAAGACGCGCTGCACGCCGCCCCGACGCCGTCCACGAGGCGCGTCGCCCTCCGAATGGCGATTGTTCTCGGTAACGGCAGCGCACTCGCTCCGCTCGCCATGATGGCTCGCCTCGGGCTCGGCGGCCCGCAGTGTGATGGCGCCTGGCCGATTGGTCCGGCTCGGCGCGCGGCGGGCACCGGGCACGAGCCCGGCAGCCGCGGGGGAGAACAACGGTTCAGCTGGGTGCACCTCGACGATGTCGTGCGCGTGCACCACTGGCTCGAACACGAGCCCGCGATCAGCGGACCCGTCAACGTCTCGAGCCCCAACCCTGAGACCAATCGAGAACTCATGGCGCACCTGCGCAAGGTGCTGCGCGTACCGTTCGGCGTGCCCCTGCAGCGGTGGATGCTCGAGCTGGGCACGTGGGTGATTCGCTCCGAGACCGAACTCGTGTTGAAGAGCCGCTGGGTGCTTCCTGAGAGGCTCGAGCATGCCGGCTTTCGGTTCGAGCACCCGCGGCTGGATGCTGCGCTCGCGAACATCCTGAACCGCTAGCTCTCGGCTCACCTCGGGGGTTTGCCGCCCACACCAGCCGCAGGATAAGCTGGAGAGTCGTCGATTTGACGGCAATCCTGTCCGCATGCTCGGGCGACACCAGCACGACGTCGCTCAGGCCTGATTCCTGTCCGCATCGGAGCACCCACTACATGACCCCCGCAACGACCCAGGCCCCCAAGCAGATCGCCATTAACGACATTGGTTCTGCTGAAGACTTCTTGGCCGCGGTCGAACTGACCCTCAAGTTTTTCAACGACGGTGACCTCATTGAAGGAACTGTCGTCAAGATCGATCGCGACGAGGTTCTCCTCGACGTCGGCTACAAGACCGAGGGTGTCATCCCCTCGCGCGAGCTGTCGATCAAGCACGACGTCGACCCCTCTGAGGTCGTTTCTGTCGGCGACACCGTCGAAGCCCTCGTTCTTCAGAAAGAAGATAAAGAGGGTCGCCTGATCCTCTCCAAGAAGCGCGCACAGTACGAGCGCGCATGGGGCGACGTCGAGAAGATCAAAGACGCCGACGGCATCGTCACCGGTACGGTCATCGAGGTCGTCAAGGGTGGCCTCATCGTTGACATCGGACTCCGTGGCTTCTTGCCCGCGTCGCTCATCGAGCTGCGCCGCGTTCGCGACCTCACTCCCTACCTCGGCCAAGACATCGAGGCCAAGATTCTCGAGCTCGACAAGAACCGCAACAACGTGGTTTTGTCGCGCCGCGCTCTGCTCGAGCAGACGCAGTCTGAGAGCCGCTCGTCGTTCCTCAACAACCTCGCCAAGGGCCAGGTTCGCAAGGGTGTCGTGTCGTCGATCGTCAACTTCGGTGCGTTCGTTGACCTCGGCGGCGTCGACGGTCTCGTTCACGTTTCAGAGTTGAGCTGGAAGCACATTGAGCACGCCAGCGAGGTCGTTGAGGTTGGCCAGGAGGTCACCGTCGAGATTCTTGAGGTTGACCTCGAGCGCGAGCGCGTGTCGCTCTCGCTCAAGGCGACCCAGGAAGACCCGTGGCAGGTCTTCGCCCGGACGCACGCGATCGGTCAGGTCGCTCCGGGTAAGGTCACCAAGCTCGTTCCGTTCGGTGCTTTCGTGCGTGTTGCCGACGGTATCGAGGGCCTCGTCCACATCTCGGAGCTCTCGGGCAAGCATGTCGAGCTCGCGGAGCAGATCGTGTCGGTCAACGACGAGGTCTTCGTCAAGGTCATCGACATCGACCTCGAGCGTCGTCGCATCTCGCTGAGCCTCAAGCAGGCCAACGAGGGTGTCGACCCCGAAGGTGTCGAGTTCGACCCCGCGGTGTACGGCATGCCGACCGAGTACGACGAGGCTGGCAACTACAAGTACCCCGATGGCTTCGACCCCGAGTCGGGCGAGTGGAAAGACGGCTTCGACGAGCAGCGCGCCAAGTGGGAGCAAGACTACGCGGCCGCTCAGGCTCGCTGGGAGCTCCACAAGAAGCAGGTTGCGACGGCACTGGTCGAAGAAGAGACCCTCGAGCTTCCGGCCGCCGCGGGCTCGAGCTTCTCGAGCGAGGCGACCGCTGTCGGCACGCTCGCGGATGACGAGTCGCTTGCTGCTCTGCGCGAGAAGCTCTCGAACAACAGAGCTGATCACGTGTGACGCTGGTGTCGCGACTTCGCTGACGCTCTCACACGAATGGGCCGCCCCGATCGGGGCGGCCCATTCGTCGTTATCGCGACTACGCGGGTGCGACACTCTGTCGACGCTTGCGCAACCGACGGAACATCGTGAACACGAGCACAATGAGTGCGATCACGGCGACGATCACCAAGATGGGAATCAGGATCGCGAACAGGCTGAACATGAGCGCGCCGATGTCTTCGCCCGTCGAGAGCACGGGCGCTGCGGCCCCGGCCGTGAGTGCGTTTGCGGCGGGGCGAACGAACATCTTGGCGCCGTGCACCACGAGCGCGATCACGACGCCCGTCACGACAGGTACCCAGGCACTGGACTCAAAGAAGGCGGCGGGGTCAGTCACCGCGGCCGTGGTCGTTGACGCACCCGTGCCAAAAACGATGCCGCCCGCGGCGGGGCGCACGATGGACTGGATCACGTCGTTGATCGAGTCGACGGCCGGAATCTTGTCGGCAACCAACTCGATCACGAGCAGTACACCGAGGATCAGAAGCACCCACTCGTTCTCGAGCCATGCCCACGCTGCTGGCAGCTCAACAAAGTCGAGAAAGCGGCCGGCGAGTCCCAAGACCAGCATCGGCACATAGGCGTTGAGCCCGGCGGCTACCGCCAGCCCAGTACCGGTGAGCAGTTCGAGCACGGAAGACCTCCATTGGGGCGCGTGCGAGTCATGCTACCCGCTCCCGCGGGGCGCAACGAGATAGGGTCGCCGCGTGGATGTCATCGGGCTGACAGGCGGAATCGCGGCGGGCAAGTCCGTGGTCGCGGCGCGACTGGCGCACCTCGGTGCGGTCGTCATCGACGCCGATGTTCTCGCGCGCGAGGCGGTGGCTCCTGGTTCTCCGGGCCTACGTGCCATTCACGAGCGGTTTGGGGATGCGGTGCTCGCGCCTGGCGCAACCCTCGATCGCGTCGCACTCGGCAGCATCGTGTTCGCAGACGCGCAAGCGCGATCTGATCTCAATGCCATCGTTCACCCCGAAGTGCACCGGCTCTACCGAGAGCGGCTCGCCACAATCGCAGCCCATGACCCGGGCGCGATCGTCGTGTACGACGTTCCGCTGCTCGTCGAGGCGCGCTCGGCGAGTGAGTTCTCTCTCGTCGTGGTGGTGCACGCATCGGCCGACGTGAGGGTTGAGCGGCTGGTTGCTCTGCGCGGCCTTGATCGAGCATCCGCCGAACAGCGCGTTTCGGCGCAAGCGAGCGATGACGAACGCCTTGCCGTAGCCGACGTGGTCATCGACTCGAGCGGCACGCTCGACCAGACGATGGAGCAAGTGGATGCTCTCTGGCAGCGCCTTGTCGCACAACGCGACCAGCACACCGGAGTGTCAGACCCCCTCTCGTAGTCTGGGCTCATGCAACCCACGCGTTCGGTGAGGCCTTTTGAAGTCGTGAGCGACTACACACCGAGCGGCGACCAGCCGCAGGCGATCGCCGAGCTCGCAGCTCGCATCAACGCAGGCGAGACCGACATCGTGCTTCTCGGCGCCACGGGCACCGGTAAGTCGGCGACGACCGCCTGGCTCATCGAGCAGGTGCAGCG
>JAAFHT010000029.1 GCA_013297625.1 Actinomycetota bacterium
GAAGTGAAGAACCCCGAGGTTCCCAAGGCCGATGCGGCCGAGAACTCGGCGGCAGCGACGGCGAAGGTCGACGAAACCGACGCGCCCTCGCAGAAGTAGCTCGTGGCGGGGCGTCAACCCCGGTCTCGCAACACCGAGGGCCGGATGTCTCTCGGTGAGCACCTCATAGAGCTTCGCAAGCGCATCACCATCATTGCGGTGGGCATCGTTGTAGCCGCGATCGGCGGGTGGCTGTTGGCCCCTCCCGTATGGGCCGCGCTGAGCCAACCGTTGCTCAAGGTGGCAGAGGCTCAAGGGCGACAGGCCACGATCAACTACACCGCGGTTACCGAAGCATTTGACACCCAGTTCGCCATCGCGATCGTGCTGGGCGTCGTCATCTCGTCGCCGTTGTGGCTGTACCAGGTCTGGGCCTTCATCGTTCCCGCGTTACACAAGCGTGAGAAGAAGTACGCCATCGGCTTTCTCGCCGCGTCGTTGCCGCTCTTCCTCGCAGGCTGCGCGGCGGGCTGGTACGTGCTGCCGCACATCGTCGAACTGCTCACCGGCTTCGCCGCATCAGGAACCACGACGCTGCTCACGGCGAAGTTCTACCTCGACTTCTCGCTCAAGCTCATCCTGGCGATCGGCATCGGTTTCGTCTTGCCCGTCATCCTCGTCATGCTCAACTTCGCTCGAGTGATGACGGGGCAGGCGATCTTGAAGGGATGGCGCTGGGCAATCTTGGCCATCACGGTGTTCACGGCCCTCGCGACGCCCGCCGCTGACGTGGTGTCGATGTTCCTCCTCGCGATTCCCATGGTGGGGCTGTACTTCCTCGCGACGGCAATCGCCATGCTCAATGACAAGCGGTACGCGAAGCGGGAAGCGGCACTCAACGCCGAGTACGGCATCCGCGTCGATGACTGACGACGGCCCGAGCCCTGCCGAGCGGTTCGCGGCGCAGCGGGAGCTGCGAGCGTTGCCCCGCCTGCGCGCGTTTCGCGACGGGCTGACGATCGAGCTTGACCCGTTTCAGCACGCGGCGTGCGTCGCGCTCGAACAAGGGCGAAGCGTGCTCGTCGCGGCCCCCACCGGAGCCGGCAAGACAATCGTCGCGGAATTCGCGGTGTTCTTGGCGATGTTCGAACCGAGCGCGAAAATCTTCTACACCGCACCGATGAAGGCGCTCAGCAACCAGAAATACACCGAGCTCGTCGCGCAGTACGGCGCCAGCGAAGTCGGGCTGCTGACGGGTGACACCAACATCAACGCACGCGCCCGTATTGTCGTGATGACGACCGAAGTGCTGCGCAACATGCTCTACGCCGACAGCGACTTGCTGACAGATCTTGCCTACGTCGTCATGGACGAAGTGCACTACCTCGCCGACCGCTTTCGCGGAGCCGTGTGGGAAGAAGTGATCATTCACCTCCCGCAGCACGTGCGCATGATTTCGCTCAGCGCGACGGTCTCAAACGCTGAAGAGTTTGGCGACTGGCTGCAGGCCGTGCGCGGAGACACCGACGTGATCGTGAGCGAGACAAGGCCCGTGCCGCTCGACCAACACGTGCTCGTGCGCTCTAAGCTCGTCGACCTCTTCGACTCGTCGGGCAAGGCAGCCACCAACCGCGTCAACCCCGAGCTCATGCAGCTCGCGCGTGCCGGCGGGCACGTGCCCCACCAGGGTCGACAGCACCACCCCCGGCGGTGGGAAAAACGACCAGGCGGTGACGGCAAGGCCGATCGCGCCGAGATCGTGTCGATGCTCGGCGCCCGCAATCTGCTTCCGGCCATCTTCTTCATCTTCAGTCGCGTCGGCTGCGACGCCGCGGTCAAGCAACTCGTGCGCTCGGGCATTCGGCTGACTGATGCCGCCGAACGCGACGAGATTCGCCTCATCGTCGAAGAGCGCTGTCGCACGTTGCGCGACGACGATCTTGCCGTTCTTGGCTACTGGGAGTGGCTCGATGGCCTTCAGCGAGGAGTCGCCGCGCACCACGCCGGGCTCTTGCCTGCGTTCAAAGAGGTCGTCGAAGAGCTCTTTCAGAAGAAGCTGCTGCGGGTCGTCTTTGCGACCGAAACCCTCGCGCTGGGTATCAACATGCCCGCCCGCACGGTCGTGCTCGAGAAGCTCGAGAAGTTCAATGGCGAGGCGCGGGTGCCGATCACCCCCGGCGAGTACACGCAACTCACGGGTCGTGCGGGGCGACGGGGCATCGACACGGAAGGCCACTCGGTCATCCAGTGGACAGGCGGGCTCGACCCGCAAGCGGTTGCCTCGCTTGCTTCGCGGCGCACCTACCCGCTCAACTCGAGCTTTCGCCCGACCTACAACATGGCGGTCAACCTCATTGAGCAGTTCGGCCGCGAGCGCACGCGTGAGGTGCTCGAGTCGAGCTTCGCGCAGTTCCAGGCCGACCGTGCCGTTGTCGACCTCGCTCGCACCGTGCGCAAGAACACCGAGGCGCTCGAGGGCTATGCCACGGCGATGACCTGCCACTTGGGTGACTTTCAGCAGTACTCGGGGCTGCGCCGCGAACTGAGCGACCTCGAGAACGGCGCGCGGCGCTCGGGTGAACCCGGCCAGAAAGCCGACAAGCTGCGTCGTCAGAAGCAGATCGAGGGCGTGCGCACCCGCATGCGCAAACACCCGTGTCACGGATGCTCTGATCGCGAAGCGCACGCACGCTGGGCCGAACGCTGGTGGCGCCTCAAGCGCGAGACCGACAAGGTGAGCCGTCAGATCACCGGCCGCACGGGAGCCGTCGCGGCGGTCTTCGACCGCATCACCGACATTCTTGCGGAGCTCGAGTATCTCGATCACGACGAGCACGGCCGACTCGGCCTCACCACCCATGGCAGGTCACTGCGACGCATCTACGGCGAGCGTGACTTGCTCGTCGCCGAGAGCTTGCGGCGCGGGTTGTGGCGCGATCTCGATGTTCCTTCGCTCGCCGCCATGGCCACGGCGATCGTGTTTGAGGCCCGTCGCGACGACGGCCAGGCTCCCGAAAGCGCACTGCCGCGCGGGGCCTTCCGGCCCGCGCTCGAGCGCACGCAAGAGCTGTGGGCACGTCTCGACGACCTCGAGCGCGAGCACCGGCTGCCGGGCAGTGAACCGCTCGCCACGACCCTCGCGTTGCCTATGCACCGCTGGGCCGCCGGGGGCTCGCTCGACGCGGTCTTGCGCGACGCTGATCTCGCGGCCGGAGACTTCGTGCGGTGGACCAAGCAGACCATCGATTTGCTCGACCAGATCTCGCTTGTTGCTGACGGGCCAGAAGGGCGAACCGCTCGCAGTGCTCTCGATGCCATTCGGCGCGGCATTGTGGCCTACAGCTCGGTCGCCTGAGTCTCTCGCTGTGACCGGTCGCCTAAGATTCTTGCTCGTGACCTCGCCGACACCTTCTCTCGCGCCGGCGACAACGAGCAGCGCTCCACCGATCGGGCTCGCGCTACTCATGGCTGTCGCGGGCGGCTGGCTCATGGATCTCGGCTACCCCGACCTTGCCTGGTGGCCGTTCACGATCGTCGGCACCGCCCTGGTGTTCGCCAGCTTGCGGGGGCGCAGCATCAGAGGAGCCCTGCTCATCGGCGCCGTGAGCGGGTTTGCCTACTACGGGGTGCTCATCGAGTGGCTCACCGTGTACCTCGGTGTCGTGCCGTGGCTCGCACTCACGCTCGCCCAGGTGTTCTTCACGGCACTCGGGGGCGTGCTCATCACTCTCGCGTGGCGCTGGGTGCCCCGAGTGTGGCCCGGCGTCGCGGGACGACTCGTTCTGACTCCCGCCGTCGTGGCGGCGGCGTGGACGACGCGAGAGGCCATCGCGAGCGTGTTTCCGTTCGGCGGCTTCGCGTGGGGTCGCCTTGCCCACAGCCAGGCCGAAGGTCCACTCGCGCATTGGGCTGCCTGGGTGGGGTTCTCCGGCCTCACCTTCCTGATCGCCTGGTTCTCGGCCATGCTCGTGGCCGTTGCGATCGAACGGGAGGTCGGGATGCTGCGCCGCGGCATTCTCGTCGCCGGAGCATCCGCAACCCTGCTCGTGTGGCCTGCCGTGCCGATCGCTGTCACGGGCACCATCTCAGTGGCCGCCGTACAGGGCAACTCAGACTCGGGACTCTTCGCCGAATACGAGCGAGGGCAGATTCTGCAAGACCACTACGACGGCACGCGTGCGCTCTTCGACCAGGGTCTCGAGCTCGACGTCGTCGTGTGGCCCGAGAACGCGAGCGACCTCGACCCGCTGCGCAGCGAGTACGCAGCGTCAGTGCTCGACCTCGTGAGCGCGCGTCTCAACGCCCCGGTCATCGTCGGAACGATCACCGTCGACGGCGAGAAGTCATTCAACTCGGTGCTGTTGTGGAAGGCAGGGGAGGGCGCCGTCGATCAGTACGACAAAGTGCACCCGGTGCCGTTCGCCGAGTATTTGCCCGCGCGCGACTTCTTCTACCCGCTTGCTCCGAGTCTGTTCGACCTCGTGCCGCGCGACTTCTCGTTTGGTCAACGCGACACCGTCATCGACCTCAATGGGGTCATCGCGGGGATTTCGATCTGTTACGACATTGTCGACGACGACCTTCTTGCTCGTCAGATCGATGAGGGCGCGCAGGTGCTGCTCGCGCCCACCAACAACGCCGACTTCGGCGTGAGCGATCAGAGTGTGCAACAGCTAGCGATCGCTCGACTGCGTGCCATCGAAGCGGGTCGCTCGCTCGTGAATGCGTCGACGGTGGGCGCCAGCGCCATCGTGCTTCCCGATGGCTCAACCCTCGACAGCCTGCCGCTCTTCACCCAGGGAACGATGGTTCAAGAAGTGCCCTTGAGCGACACCGTGACTCCCGCGCACGCGCTCGGGCGCACGCTGGAGCGGGGCATCATTCTCTTCGCACTGCTGACTCTCACACTGGGCGCCGTGCTCGCCCGACAGCGGCGCGCATGATGCGGACTCTCGTGATCGTGCCCACCTACAACGAGGCCGAGAACATCCGGCCGATCATCGCCCGCATTCGAGCGGCGGTACCCGAGGCGCACGTGCTCATCGTTGACGACAATTCTCCCGATGGCACGGGTTTGATCAGTGATGACCTCGCCGCGGCCGATAGCCAGGTCAAGGTGCTGCACCGGCCTGGAAAGTCTGGCCTGGGGGCTGCCTACTTGCAGGGCTTCGCGCGCGCGATCGAGCAGGGCTACGACGCGGTGGTCGAGATTGACGCCGACGGTTCGCATGACCCCGCCGAGTTGCCCGCGATGCTCGCCATTGTGGGCAACGAGTCCGCCGATCTCGTCATCGGCTCGCGCTGGGTTGCCGGAGGCTCTGTCATCAACTGGCCGTGGGCGCGACGGGCGATCTCGCGGACCGGCAATCGCTATGCGCGCGCGATGCTGCGCTCGAGCATCCACGACCTCACGGCTGGCTTTCGGGCCTATCGAACGAGCGCTCTGCTCGGACTTGATCGCGCCGTCGTTTCGTCGCAGGGCTACTGCTTTCAGGTCGAGCTCGCCTGGCGCATCGAAGTGGCCGGGGGAGTGGTGCGCGAACACCCCATCGCGTTTGTTGAACGCGCGACCGGTCAGTCAAAGATGGGGGCCGGCATCGTCGCCGAAGCGCTCATTCGCGTCACCGGCTGGGGACTCGCATCGTGGTTCGGCCGCGCACCCGCGCAGGTTTCGCGCGCTGCCGACCCGAGCTCTGAGCTAGGCGCCTAGCCGCTCGCCCCCGCCACGGCGGGCGCGCAAGAGGTCGAGTCGCTCTTGCAAAAGCTCTTCGAGCTCGTCGCGACTCCGGCGTTCGAGCAGCATGTCCCAGTGGGTGCGTGCGGCTTTGGCCTCGCCCAGCTCTATCGGAATCGGCGTGCCATCGGGCGAGAGCAGCACTCCCTCGCGGCCGCTCTTCGGTGACTCCCACGTGTCGGGAAGGTCGGCATCGGCCGCGAAGATGACGTCAAAGGTCTCGCCGTCGTCGGTGCGGTACTGCGCTCGCTGGCGGTCAGCGAACTCAACACCCTCTTCGCTCTGCATGCTTTGCGCACCCAGTCGCATGCCGCGCAATGTGCGATCTGCCATGGTGAGCCCCTTGCCCTGTCATGAGTCATGAGGCGTCGCCGTGAGAGCGACGCCTTTTCAAAGTTCATGAATAGGTATAGACCCGCCAACCTAGAGCGAGCCGAACGTGGCCTACCCCTCCCAGGGCTTTGCCAGCGTCAACCGAGAGATTTCACGACCTCGAGGGCGACATCGGCACGATCGGTGACGATTCCGTCAACCCCGAGGGCGAGAAGCCGGCGCATCTCGGGCTCGTCATTGATCGTCCAGACGTGCACCTCGACACCGGCGGCATGAAACGCCCGGATGCGCGCCGGCGTCACGGTGTCGAGCCCGATCGCGTGTGCGGGAATCTGCACGGCGTGAAGGCCACGAAGGGCCGCTCGAACGAGAGGGCCGCTGCGCACGACAGAAGCAAGCAGTGCCGCAGCAAAGCGGGGGCCCGACGCACTTGTTGCAACGTGCGGCAACCGTCTCAACGCCGCTCGGCGGCGTCGCTCACTGAACGAGGTGAGTAACACGCGGTCGACCGCTCGCGCGCGCTCGATGGCCTCGATCGTGGGAACCACGGCATCTGGGCTCTTCAGGTCGATGTTGAAGCGAGTGGTCGGAAACGCGTCGAGAGCCTCGATCAACGAGGGCAGGTGCTCGCCCTGGCCCACATCAATGGCAGCGAGCTCGTGAGCCGTGAGCTCGGCAACTCTCTGCGAGCGACCGGCGACGCGGCTCAGGTCGGGATCATGCGCCACGATGGCCTGGCCGTCGGAACTTGCGTGCACATCGGTCTCAATGTGCGTCACGCCCAGGGCCACCGCGTTCGCGAACGCGAGCAGCGTGTTCTCGGGCGCGTCGGTGGCGAGCCCGCGGTGGGCCAGCACCCGTGGCACGGGCGTGCCAAAGTAGGGCAGCTGAGGGCGCATCACGCCTTGGGCGTCGCCTTAGTGCCCGCCGCACCACTCGCACCCGGCAAGAAGCCCTGACCGATGCCCTTGAGCGCTTCGGTGAGTTCGCTCGGAATGATCCACATCTTGTTGGAATCACCCTCGGCGATCTTGGGAAGCATCTGCAGGTACTCGTAGGCCAAGACCTGAGCGTCGGGGTTGCCCTTGTGGATGGCATCGAAGACCGTCATGATCGCCTTCGCTTCGGCCTCGGCCTTGAGAATCACGGCCTGAGCTTCACCTTCGGCCTTCAAGATTGCTGACTGACGCGCACCCTCCGCTTCGAGAATCTGCGACTGCTTCGAACCCTCAGACGTGAGAATGACGGCGCGACGGTCGCGCTCGGCGCGCATTTGCTTTTCCATCGAGTCTTGAATGCTGAGGGGCGGGTCGATCGCCTTGAGCTCGACACGGTTGACACGCAATCCCCACTTGCCGGTGGCTTCGTCGAGAACCACGCGAAGCTGGCCGTTGATGTTGTCGCGGCTCGTGAGCGCTTCTTCGAGGTTGAGGCCACCCACCACGTTGCGCAGCGTCGTGACGGTCAACTGCTCGACGCCGGCGAGGTAGTTGGCGATTTCGTAGGTCGCGGCGCGAGCATCCGTCACCTGGAAGTAAATGACCGTGTCAATCGACACGACGAGGTTGTCTTCGGTGATGACGGGCTGAGGCGGAAACGACACAACCTGTTCGCGCATGTCGACGAGGGGGCGCATGCGATCGATGAACGGCACGAGAATGTTGAGGCCCGGCTGCAGCGTCTTGCGGTAGCGACCGAGGCGCTCGACGACGCCCGCGTACGCCTGCGGCACAATGCGGATCGACCGCACGAGAACCACCACGACGAAGATCGCCACAACGATGACGAGCGCGATGATGAACAGTTGGCCGATGAAGGCCGCGGTAGTGATCATGCCGATTCGCTCCGTTCAACGGGCGCGACCTCGGCGGTCGCGCCATCGATTCGAGTAACGACCACACGGTCGCCCTCGGTGAGGGTCAGGGTTTCGTATTCAAGGGCGAGGCGAGCTGTCCAGGTTTCGCCGTTCGCGAGCTTGACTTGGCCGGCGGAGTCGGCGAAGGCCACCGTCACGCGCGCGGCCATTCCGTAGAGGGCATCGACATTGGTGCGGGCGGGCTCGACCCCGCGGTCGAGCCGGTGCAAGAGCCACGGTCGGATGGTGAAGAGCAAGAGCCCCGACACGATCGCCGCCGCAAGAATCTGCACCCACCAATCGAACCCGGCGAGGTTCGCGCCGAGACCGCCAATGAGCGAGCCGGCCGCGACCATCATGAACGTGAACTCAAGAGTGAGAACCTCGATGATGACGCACACGATCACAAACACGAGCCACGCGATCCAGAGGTACTGCGTCAGATCGACCACGTCTCTCCTTCATCGTGAAAACCACGTTTCGCTCACGCTATCACCGGCGGTTGACTGCGCAATGAGTTCTCTCGAACGGTAGGGTCGAGAATCGTGAACACCCCTTTGCAGCCCGGCTCTCTCGCCGGCAAAACCGCTCTCGTCACTGGCTCATCGCGCGGAATCGGCGCCGACACCGTCAAGTACTTTGCCGCTGCCGGCGCCAACGTCGTCATCAACTATCGGGCCAAGGCGCCTCGCGCCGAGAAGCTCGTCGCCGAGATCGAGGCTGCCGGTGGTCAGGCGATTGCCGTGGGCGCCGACCTCACCGACCCGGCATCGGTTGCCGCGATGATGGATGCCGCGCGCGAGCGCTTCGGCAGCCTCGACATTCTCGTGCTCAACGCCTCCGGCGGCATGGAGTCGGGCATGGGCGACGATTACGCGCTCAAGCTCAACCGGGATGCGCAGGTCAACGTCTTGACGCACGGCGCCGAGCTCATGGGCGAGGGCGGCCGCGTCGTCTTCGTCACGAGCCACCAGGCCCACTTCATCCACACCGTGCCGACGATGCCCGAGTATGAGGCTGTCGCCCTCTCGAAGCGTGCGGGTGAAGACGCCCTTCGCGATCTCATTCCCACCCTCGAGGCGAAGGGAATCGGCTTCACGGTCGTCTCGGGCGACATGATCGAGGGCACCATCACGGCCACGCTGCTCGAGCGCGCTGCCCCGGGCGCAATCGACGCGCGCAAAGAGGCGGCCGGCAAGCTCTACAACGTGAGCGAGTTCGCTGCCGAGGTTGCTCAGGCCGCTGTCGATCCGGTTCCGGCCGACAACACGCGACTCGTCGGTGATGTGAGCTACTTCACCGAGTTCGCTGCGGAGTAGTACCGTGGCGCCCGCGCCGGGCTTGCGGCGGTCATCCCGAATCATTCTTGTGGATGCCGACGGAGCCGCCCTGCTGTTCTTCACGGCGGCGCCCGACTCGAGCCGCTGGAGCCGCTGGATCACGCCCGGCGGAGGAGTCGACCCGGGGGAGACCCACGAGCAAGCCGCCATTCGCGAGCTCTTCGAAGAGACAGGACTCGTTGTCGACGGCGTGGGGGAGTCGGTGTTCTCGATCGACTTTGATGTCGCGTGGGACGACGCTGATCACGACCACGGCCACGCGGAGTACTACGTTGTGCGGTGCGAGCGGTTCGAGCCGGTATCGACCAACTGGACCGACGACGAACACATCGACGTGACCGCGCACGGCTGGTTCACGGCTGACGAGTTGCTCGCGTCAGGCCAACCGTTTGAGCCATATGACTTGCCTCGCCTGCTGCGTCGAACCGCAGCCGGGGCGTGAGGCGCTCAGACCCACCGTGCGACAGCTGAGCCGGTGGCGCGCCCGCATCGCGCGCACCACCGGCCCAGAGTCGTGAGCCCGACTACTCGTTTCGAACGCTGCGCTCGGTCGCAGCATCCGGATCACGGGGCTCGTCACCCTGCACAGGGGACACTTGGTTGCGACGTCGGCTCGCGGGGCGACGCCACAGGGGCTCGGCCTCGGCCATCTCTTGCTCGGTCGCAATGCGGAACGGGGGAGCGTTCTCGACCTCGACAGCGTGCCGCCCTTCGCCGCGGGTCGCCCGCAGACTCGTCACGACCGAGATCGTGATGATCAGGGCAACGACACCGAGCGAGACACTCGTCGGGATCTTGTAGACGTCGAGCAGCAGCATCTTGATGCCTACCCAGATGAGCACGAACGCCAGGCCCAGCTTCAGGTAGATGAAGCGGTGCATGAGGTCGGCGAGCAAGAAGTACATGGCGCGCAGGCCGAGGATCGCGAAAGCGTTGGCCGTGAACACGATGAACGGCTCGCTCGTCACGCCGAAGATCGCGGGGATCGAGTCGACCGCGAAGATGATGTCGGTGACCTCGACGAGCACGAGCACGGCGAGCAGGGGAGTGGCAACAATGATCCCCGCCTTGCGGATGAGGAACTTCTGCCCGTGGTACGCGTCGGTCATCGGCACGAAACGCTTGAAGAGCTTGAGGATCTTCGAGTTAGCGACATCCATGTGCTCATTGCGCTTCCGGATCATCACGTAGCCCGTGTAGAGCAAGAACGCGGCGAAGACGTAGAGGATCCACGAGAACTGGTCAATAAGCACCGCACCGAGGGCGATGAAGATCGCGCGGAACACGAGAGCACCGATCACACCGAGGAAGAGCACTCGGTGCTGGAACTCACGGGGGACTCCGAAGAAGGCGAAGATGATCGCCCAAACAAAGACGTTGTCGACCGCGAGCGATTTTTCGATCAAGTAGCCGGCGTAATACTGCTGGCCGAACTCGGCGCCGTACTCCCACCAGATGTAGCCACCGAACGCGATACCCAGGGTGACCCAGATAATCGACCAGATAGCGGCTTCACGCACGCCGATAACGTGCGCTTGTCGATGGGCGAACAAGTCGATCGCCAGCATGAGCAGAATGACGCCGAGAACGGCGATCCAGAGCCAGAGGGGGACATCCATGGGAGAACTCCTGAAAGGTCGTGAGAGCGATTCAGGAGGTCTTTCCCAGCCGAACAGTGTCGGCCCGTGGCGCCGGATCAGTGTGACCAGATCGTAGTGACGACGCAACGCAAGCGGGGATACTCCCCTCCGGTCACTAGTGAACCAGATTGCACGTTTACGGGGTGGGCGAACTGCACACCTCTCAGCAAGTGCACAGAAATGGCCAACGAGGCGCTTGTGTTTCGCTAGAAATCGGTGCTCACGCCCTCTGCACGCGTCACGTGCGGCGACGCGCTCGATGGCCGTATACGCGGCGAGAGTTCGTTCTCACCGCACAACTGGCTAGATCCCCGCACCGTTCTGCACCTTGTTCCATAATCTGATAATCAACATTATGTCAGTTCGAATGAATGCAGGCGACGGATGCCCGCCCTAAGTGTCTCGGATGGCGTCGCCTCAGGCATCCCCCGTCGCCTCTCCTGGACCGAGGCGTCCGTCAGTGAATGCAGGCCTGGTGACTCGCTACTCATTCATTCGACCGCGATGCGCCAGAATCATGCTCATGTCCTACGACATGACGATCTTCTTCGAGAATGATCCGAGCGACCGCCTCCCCGAGCTCATTGCTGCCGAAGCGGACCTGACGATTGACGTCGAGGGCTTGGGGATCATGGTGCACCGCGGCAAGGGTGTTTATTGCTGCACCGTTGGGGAGCCGGTGCGTGTCGAGGAAGAGGATCTTCCCGACGCGATCGTGAGCCGCTCGGTCGGCTTCTCGTTTCAAGTCGATGTTCTGGTCGAGGGCGGCAATCCAACGTCGATCGCTCGTACCCGCAAGCTTGTCCGTCACATTGTTCGTTCTCTGGACGGCGTCAGTTGGGATCCACAGACGGAAGCCGTGGACCCCAGGGCCGCCCGTCGTTCCGCGCCGTCGACACCCTCTGGACTGGTGAGCCTGGTCCAGATCGATTGGTACGCGACTCGACGTGAAGGCGTTGCGGCGACCTACCTTGACGCCACACGGCGATACCTACCCGAAGCCGCTCCGCGTCGGTTCGGTTCATATGAACCCCTGAAGTTTCGACTCGATCGCGACGGCCCGGAGTGCTTCATCTCGGAGGCCGAGAGCGACCAGAGCCTGTACTTCAAGGGCTCTCAGCCCGTGCTCGACGGCTCGATCATGGTGGATGATCGCCGCGGTACAAGGGTCAGCCTCAGCATCCTTGCGGCGAGTCTCCACGAGCATGCCTGGCGCGAAGCAGTGCGAGCGTTCTTTCTTGAAGTTTCGGGGCAGCTCGACTGCTTCTTCGCATCAGCGCAGGTGATCCGAAACCTGACGTGGTCGGGCAGACAAATCTGGCACGGGCTAGAAGCCGAGAGCACGTACAGCTCGTATTGGCGAGAAGGGTGGATGGGCCTACCGCCGCATCCCGTCTGGTGGGCCTATCTCGGCCCTCAGTACTCGCCTCTGATCGACCTGAACGGCCCTGGAGCATCGCGCCAGGGCGACACAGCATTGATTGAACTCTCGATCCGTCCAGCGGATAGGGATGCACTCACAGTCACGCTGCCGCGCCGCGGAGTGCTGCGCCGACCGGTGCCCTGGGTCACACCGACGCTACAGATGAAGGCGGTCGACGACGACCGACGCGTTCACCCCCTACGTGCCGAACGTGCCGCAGTTGTACCCGACGACCTCGGCGTACAGGTCGCACCCGCCGGCTACCGCATGCATTCGCCCGTCCGCTGAAGGCGAATGAAGCGACGGATGTTCGCACTCAGCGACTCGCATAATTCCGGCTCGGGCATCCCCGGTCGATAGGTTCTACGCATGCCGAAGAGCAGTGATCCGAACGCGTGGCGAGGCGTGATCGCCGCGCTCGCCAACCCAGAGAGTCGGCATGTGCTCGGGCTGCTGCTTGCCGAGCTCGACGCCTCGGAGCATCTCGCTGCACTCCCCTTCAAGCGCCGCGATCGTGTCGTGCGCGTGCTCAGCGACGCGGGGCTGCTCGTTAGCACCGGCGACGCGCTGCGACTGCGCGCCGAGCGCTTCGCCGAGTTGCTCGCCGTTGCCCCGGTCGAGCGCTCTAGGGGAATCGATCGATTCGTGGTCAACGGTCGGCTTGAGCAGTACCCGGCGGGCGTTGACGACCGCATGGCGGTACTTCAGTACCTCATCGACCGCGCGATGCCCGAACCGACGGAGCTCGTCGACGAACGCACGATCACCGAGCGCCTCGAGGTGCTCACCGATGACCCCGTGACCGTTCGGCGTTATCTCGTCGACGCGGGACTTCTCGATCGTGAGCCCGACGGCAGTTCGTACCGTCGTGCCACGGCCTTGGGCGACTCCCCCGCTAGGTAGAGTCACGACATGAGCATTCCTGCGCCGCGGGCGCCGCGCATCCCGAAGCCGCCGGGTACGCACTTCATGGTTGATCCGGTGCGCATCCGTTCGCGGTGGCTCAAGGCAGGCTACGTCGGCGCATACATGCTCGTGGGGCTCACACTGGGCAGAGCATTGAATGCCCTAGAGGTTCCCTCTCTCCTTTCGCAAATCATCGCATCAGCCGTTTTCGTGACGGCAATTGTCTTTGGCGCCCGCATATTCAGGGCTCGCGGAGAGGATCCCGTTCCCCCTCGCCCATGGTGGCAATTGACAGGGCGACCAAAGGCGGGGTTCGTGATCGCAGCACTCTTGACAAGCGCTGACGTCATTACGTGGCTAGGACAAGGCCCAGAGCTCTCCCCTGACGACTTGCCCGCGTGGATCCTGAATTCCGCGGTTACGGCCATGGTCGTCTTCGCCTACGTCCGCTCGTCGATCCTGCTGCGCCGGCGGGCGCGAGCGCTCCCCTAAGCGCCGAAGAACGGCCGCAGCTCAACCACGCGGTTGCAGGCGCGCGACCCCTCGGCAGCGAGCGCGAGCGCAGCATCCCGGTCCGCAGCCTCGACGATCCAGAACCCCGAGACGTACTGCTCGGTGTCGTGCAGCGGGCCCGGAGTCACGACTCCCGCTCCCCCGCGGTTCTCGACGACGGCGGATGCTCGCGGCAACGCCAAGCCTTCCGCCATGATCAGCTGGCCGGCGTTCTGCAGTCGCTCGTTGAACGCGTCGATCGCCGCCATCTCGTCGCCTGATCCCGAGCCGGTTTCATCATCGATCACGCAGATCATGTAGCGCATCGTGTTGCCCTCTTTCGTTCTGCGTGGCTCCTGCCCGCGCTCGATAGCATGCGTACATGGCCACCGCACCCGCAACCCTCGAGCGCGTCGCCCGCATGTCGTTCGGGCAGGTGTATCCGCTCTACATCGCCAAGCTCGAGCGCAAGGGCCGCACGACTGCCGAGCTCGATGAGGTCATCACCTGGCTCACCGGATTCAACCAAGCCGAGATCACGCGGCACGTCGCCGACCAGACGACCTTCGCTGACTTCTTCGCCCAGTCGCACCTCAACCCACACGCCTCGCTCATCACGGGGGTCATCTGCGGCGTGCGCGTCGAAGAGATCGAAGAGCCCCTGATGCAACAGGTGCGCTACCTCGACAAGCTCGTCGACGAGCTCGCGAAGGGTCGCCCGATGGCGAAAGTTCTGCGCACGAGCGAGTGAGGATGCGCTGCCCGTGCCTGAGCGGCCTCACCTACGCCGAGTGCTGCGAACCCCTTCACCGTGGCGTGAGCGTTGCGCCCACTGCCGAACAGCTCATGCGCTCGCGCTACAGCGCCTTCGCGGTGGGCGACGCCGACTACTTGCTCGCCACGTGGCATCCGTCGACGCGGCCGGCGACCCTCACGCTCGAGCCCGAGCTGCGGTGGTACCGGCTCGACATCCTCGATCGCTCGGCCGGCGGCCCGCTTGACGCGCACGGCGAGGTCGAGTTCGAAGCGTTCTGGCGCTCACCCGACAGCCGCGGGTCACAACGAGAACGCAGCAGGTTCGTGCGCGAGAGCGGGCGCTGGCTTTACGTCGCCGAGGCCTGAGCGAGCGCGGCCTCGAGGTCGCGCCACAGGTCGACGCCAGCCTCGAGGCCGATCGACAGGCGCACGACGCCCGCGCCGGGGCGAGCATCCGGAGCTACCGGCCGGTGCGTAAGCGATGCCGGATGCTGCACCAAAGAATCCACGCCCCCCAGCGACACGGCGTGGGTAAAGAGTTGCAGCCCACCGATGAACCGCTCGGCCGCGGCATACCCACCCGCGAGTTCGAGGGTCAGCATGGCGCCCGGGCCGCGAAGTTGCGCACCGAGAAGCCCCCGCGGGTCGGCGCCGGGCAGCCCCGGGTAGTGCACTCGCGCGACAGCCGGGTGGTCGAGCAACCGGGTCGCGAGCTCCCCCGCGGTCGCCTGCTGAGCGCGCACTCGCAAGGCCAAGGTGGGCAGGCCGCGGTGCAAAAGGTAGGCGCCAAGCGGGTGCAGCAGCCCTCCGGTGATGGCCCGCACGGGGCGGATCGCCTCGGCCCACGCGGCGCTTGACGCGACGACGCCGCCCATGGCGTCGCCGTGGCCACCGAGGTACTTCGTGGCGCTGTGCAGCACGAGCGCCGCGCCGTGCGCGAGCGGGTTCTGCAGCACGGGGGTGGCGAAGGTGTTGTCGACCATCACGGGCACATCCCCCGCGGCCGCGACCACGGCGGCGATATCGACGAGCTCAAGCGTGGGGTTGCACGGAGTCTCCATGACAACGAGGCACGTGTCGTCGCGCACGGCGTCGCCGACCTCATCGGGCGCGCAGTAGGTCGTCTCGGCGCCCAGGAGGCCCGAGGCGAGCAAGTGATCCGTGCCGCCGTAGATGGGTCGCACGGCAACGACGTGTCGGCCTCTCCCCTGATTCAAGGCGGCAAGCAGCGTCGCCGAGAAGGCCGCCATACCGGTGCCGAACGCCACTGCTTCTTCGGCGCCTTCGAGCACCGCGAGTGCGCGTTCGAAGCGCGCGACGGTCGGGTTCCAGAGGCGGGCGTAGACGTTGCCGCCCTCGGTCGGGTGGCCTCCCGTTGCGATCGCCTCGTACGACCCTCCCCCGACCTCGATATCGGGCAGCGGGTTGGTCGTCGACAGGTCGATCGGCAGCGCGTGCACCCCCAGCGCGGTCAAATCATCGCGGCCCGCGTGCACCGCAAGGGTCTCGAAAGCAACTGCAGGGTCAGAAGCGCCAGTGCTCGACATGCCGCGATTCTGGCGCAGTCTGCAGGCTGAGGGCAGTCGAGCCGCAGAATACGCGGCGTTTGACTCTGAGCGCGCGCATGCTTCATGCTGGCGGGATGCTCGACGCCAGCTCTCCGCAGAACCCGCAGCCAGCATCCCTCGACGCCATCGACCTGCAGCTGCTCACCGAACTCGAACGCAACGGTCGCCTGACCAACGCGGCGCTCGCCGCGCGCGCAGGCATCGCCGAGTCGACCTGCACCCAGCGCTTGCGGTCACTGCGCGACCGCGGGGTCATTCGCGGCTTTCGCGCCGACATCGACCCGGCCGCGCTCGGCCTCAGCCTGCAGGCGCTCATCACCGTGCGCCTCGGCACCCACGGCCGCGAGCAGGTGCGCGCGTTCGAGCAGCGCGCCCGCACGCTGCCCAATGTCATCACGGCCTTCCACGTTGCCGGAGCCGACGACTACCTGCTGCACGTTGCCGTCGCCTCCGCGTCGGCCCTGCGTGAGCTCGTGCTCGAGCACCTCACAACGCATCCGCACGTGCGCCACGTCGAAACCCAGCTCGTCTTCGAAGTCATCGAGGGCCTCGGGATGCTCCCGCGCAGCGACCCTGCGCCCCACTAGCCCGGCGCGAGCGCGCTAGCTCGCGTGCCGCTGGGTCGCCGCGGCCCACGCCTCGAGCTTCGCGGCCGCAGCTCCTGAATCGATCGCCTCTGCTGCGACGACAAGTTGCTCAGCAAGGCGCTCGACGAGCGGGCGCCGCAACTGCTCTGGGTCTTGCGTGAGCCGGAATGACACGAGTCCGGCGGCAGCGTTGAGCAACACAATGTCGCGCACCGGGCCCGAGTCGCCGGCGAGCACAGCGCGAGCGAGGCCAGCGTTGTGCTCGGGGCTCGACCCGAGAATGTCGTCAATCTGCGAGGTCGCGATGCCCAGCTCACGCGGGTCGAGGTCGTGCTCGGTCACGAAGCCGCGCGAGACCTCCCAAATGTGGCTGTGGCCCGTCGTCGTGATCTTGTCGATGCCGTCGTCGCCGCGGTAAACGAGCGCCGTTGCTCCGCGCGTGCGGAAGACGCCCACCATGAGCGGCACGCGGTCGAGACTCGCGACGCCGACCGCCGAAGCCTCGGGACGCGCGGGGTTACAGAGCGGACCCAGGATGTTGAACACCGTCGAAATGCCCAGCTGACGTCGCGGAGGCCCCGCGTGCCGAAAGCCCGGGTGAAAAACGGCCGCGTTGAGGTAGGTGAGCCCGACCTCGTCGAACACCTTCGCCACGTTCTCGGGCTCAAGCTCAATGTTGACGCCGAGCACGCCCAGAACGTCGGATGCACCCGACGCTGAACTCGCAGCGCGGTTGCCGTGCTTGGCCACCGGCACGCCCGCTGCAGCAACGACGATGGATGCCACCGACGAGACGTTAACGACAGCCCCGTACGGGTCTCCCCCGGTTCCGACGATGTCGAGCACCATGGAGTCGATCTCGATCGAACGGGAATGCCGCAGTGCAGCATCCCGAAATCCGACGATTTCATCGACGGTCTCGCCTTTGGCACGAAGAGCCACGAGAAATCCGCCCAATTGGGCCTCTGTTGCTTCGCCTGAGACCACTTGTTCCATGGCCCACGAGGCATCCGCGATCGAGAGATCATCGCCTTCGAGCATGCGAGTGAGAATTCGGGGCCACGTGGGGGTCGTCGACATGCCTCGATGCTACTTTCCCCCTCGAAACCGGGGTGTCGCCCGGCCCGAACCTCCAGATTCATCGGTCATAATGAACAGGTGACCAGCACATCGCTTTCGAGCTCTCTCAGCGCTCCCACGATCAATCGACCGAACGTCGTTGCCGTCGGCACGATCGTCTGGCTCGGAAGCGAGGTGATGTTCTTCGCGGGCCTCTTCGCGATCTACTTCACCCTGCGGTCGACGTCGCCCCAGTTGTGGGAACAGGGCACCGAACTCTTCAACATTCCGCTGGCCACGGTCAACACGATCATCCTCGTGCTCTCGAGCGTGACCTGCCAGTTCGGCGTCTTCGCCGCCGAGCGTCTGCAGGCCCGCCGCACCGGCTGGAACCCGGTCAAGTGGGGCATGATCGAGTGGTTCTTCTTGACCTACGCCATGGGCGCGGTCTTCGTCGTCGGCCAGATTTACGAGTACGCGATTCTCGTGAGCGAGTACGTCACGCTCGACTCCGATGCGTTCGGATCGGCCTTCTACCTGACCACCGGCTTCCACGGCCTGCACGTAACCGGCGGATTGATTGCGTTCCTGCTGGTGATCGGCCGCGCATACGCCGTGAAGACCTTCACTCACAGGGATGCCACGAGCGCCATCGTGGTCTCCTATTACTGGCACTTCGTTGACGTGGTCTGGATCGGTCTGTTCCTCGTCATCTACGTCCTTCAATGATCCGCAGAATCGAGACGCACCTCACCATGGCACCCACTCCTGCATCCACCCGCCGCGCTGGTCGCCGCCACCCGCTCGCGACCACGGCACTGCTCGTCGTTGGCCTCTTGGCCACGGGCGGTGCGTATGCCCTCGCGACAACGACGGCAACGGCCGAGACGACGGCTGCGAGCGCCGAGCTCATCGACGAGGGCGGCAAGCTCTTCGCCGCGAACTGCGCAAGCTGCCACGGCATGAACGCCGAGGGCACCGCTGCGGGCCCGACGTTGATTGGTGCGGGCGCGCTCGCTGTCGACTTCCAAGTCGGCACGGGTCGCATGCCGATGGCGGCCTCGGGCCCCCAGGCTGAGCTCAAGCCCGTTCAGTTCACGCAGGCCCAGATCGATGCCATGGCGGCCTGGGTTGCCGACCTTGCGCCTGGCCCCGCAGTGCCGCCCGACCGCTACATCGCTGGCGATGGCGACGCCGCGCACGGCGCCGAGCTCTTCCGCATCAACTGCGCCATGTGCCACAACGTTGCTGGCGCTGGCGGAGCGCTCACCGAGGGCAAGTGGGCCCCCGGCCTCGCCGGCGTTGACCCCGTGCACATCTATGGCGCAATGGTCACCGGTCCGCAGAACATGCCGGTATTCAGCGACCTCAACCTCACTCCTGAAGACAAGAACGACATCATTACGTACCTCTTGTACGTGCAAGAGAACCCCTCTGTTGGCGGATGGGATCTCGGTTCGCTCGGCCCCGTTTCTGAGGGTCTCTTCATCTGGATCTTCGGCCTCGGCGCTCTCGTTGGTGTGACCATCTGGCTCACCGCGAAGTCGAACTAGGCCCGCACGCACTTCGAGGAAAGGACCACCATTGGCTGAGGCACACGACAGCGCACACGGCGGCGAGACCCCGGGCACGGCTGTCGCCCAGCAGCAGGATCACTCTGCTCCCGCACCCGCCGTCGCGGTGGTGCGCTCGGATCGCTTCCCCAACCCGGGTTTTCCGCCCGAGCGGTTGCGCGTCACCGATCTCGACCCCAAGAAAGAGAAGCAGGCCGAGCGCACGATTAGCGCTCTGTTCTTCCTCTCGATCATCGGCAGCGTGTTCGCCGTAGCGGCGTACATCTTGTTCCCGATCGACAACCTCGACCCCAGCACGATCCGCTTGAACAACATGTTCCTCGGTATCGGCATCACCCTGGGCCTTCTTGGCGTGGGAATCGGAGCGGTGCACTGGTCAAAGGCCCTCATGCACGGGCACGAGCTCGTCGAAGAGCGTCACCCCACGCGAGGCAGCGACGAGTCACGTGAGCGTGCCGTCGAGATCTTCCGCGAAGCCAACGCCGAGTCAGGCTTCACGCGGCGCAGCCTCGTGCGCAACACGCTGATCGGTGCTGTCATCGCGACTCCGATTCCGGCAATCGCGCTCTTTCGCGATCTTGCTCCGGCTAAAGACCCCGTCGCGTTGCTCAAGCACACGATGTGGGACACCGGAGTACGCCTCGCGCGCGACCCCTCTGGCACGCCGATCAAGGCGTCTGAGGTCACCATCGGGTCAGCGTTCCACGTCATTCCTGAAGGTCTGGCCGAGCTCGAGTACCACCGCCTTGAAGAGAAGGCAAAGGCGGCCGTCCTACTCATGCGCCTGCCCGTTGACGAACTCAACGAAGACCCGGCGAAGGCCGATTGGTCGTACGACGGCATCGTCGCGTATTCCAAGATTTGTACGCACGTCGGTTGCCCCGTCGCGCTGTACGAGCAGCAGACACACCACCTGCTGTGCCCGTGTCACCAGTCGCAGTTTGACGTTGCAGACCACTGCAAGGTCATCTTCGGCCCGGCGGCGCGTCCCCTCCCCCAGCTCCCGATCACTGTGGATGACGAGGGTTACCTTGTCGCGCAAAGCGACTTCACCGAACCTGTGGGTCCGAGCTTCTGGGAGCGTGCACTGTGAGTACCACTGCGACCCCGCCGGCGTCGTCGGCCGAAACCGCGCCGGGGCGCGGTATGCGGTTCACCGGGTGGGCATCCAACTACGTCGATGAGCGCACGAGCGCGTCGACCGCCGTCAAGGCCCTCGGCCGCAAGATTTTCCCCGACCACTGGTCGTTCATGCTCGGCGAGGTGGCGCTCTACAGCTTCATCGTCATCCTTTTGAGCGGAACGTTCCTGACGTTCTTCTTCGACCCCTCGATGACTGAGGTCGAGTACTCGGGCTCGTACGTGCCCCTGCAGGGCATCCCGATGTCGGTCGCCTACCACTCGGCGCTCGACATCTCGTTCGAGATTCGCGGCGGTCTGCTGATGCGTCAGGTGCACCACTGGGCAGCCCTGCTGTTCGTGGCCGCCATCGGTCTGCACATGCTGCGCGTGTTCTTCACCGGCGCGTTCCGCAAGCCGCGCGAGTTCAACTGGGTCATCGGCTTCTTGCTCTTCGTGATGGCCATGGCCCTCGGCTTCACGGGCTACTCGCTCCCCGACGACCTGCTCTCGGGCAACGGTCTTCGCATCATCGACGGCATGATCAAGGCGGTGCCGGTGGCCGGTGCCTGGATCTCGTACCTGCTGTTCGGTGATGAGTTCCCCGGAACCGACATCATCCCCCGCCTCTATGTGCTGCACATCATGTTGCTTCCGGCGATTACGATCGCGCTGATCGGCATTCACATGGTGCTCTTGATCGTCAACAAGCACACGCAGTTCGCGGCGCCTGGCCGCACCAACGACAACGTCGTCGGTGCCCCCGTGCTCCCGGCGTTTGCAGCGAAGGCCGGCGGATTCTTCTTCATCGTCTTCGGCGTCATCGTGTTGATCGCTTCGTTCTTCACGATCAACCCGATCTGGAACTACGGGCCGTACGACCCGTCGCCGGTGTCTGCCGGTACCCAGCCTGACTGGTACATCGGCTTCGCTGATGGTGCCCTGCGATTGATTCCGCCGAACCTCGACTTCGTCGACCCGCTCGGCTACACGTGGGCGTTCGGCGTGCTGATTCCTCTCGTTGGTCTGCTGGTGTTCCTTGCCGCGGTCGCCTTGTATCCGTTCTTCGAAGCGTGGGTGACGGGCGACCGTCGCGAGCACCACATCGCCGAGCGTCCGCGTAACGCGCCTGTTCGCACCGCGATCGGCGCGGCCGGCATTACCTTCTATGCCGCGCTGTGGGCTGCCGCGAGCTCCGACATCATCGCGACCCACTTCCGATTGTCGATCGAAGGCGTTATTCACGCGCTGCAGTTCGCAACCGTGGTGGGCCCGTTCATCGCGTTCTTCATCACCAAGCGGGTCTGCCTCGCCCTACAGCGCAAAGACCGCGAGATCGCGCTTCACGGGTTCGAATCAGGCCGTGTGGTGCGCTTGCCGGGCGGCGAGTACATCGAGGTGCACGAGCAGCTCGATGACTTCGAGCGCTGGCGTCTCGTCAGCTTCGACGAGTACCAGCCCCTCATGATCCGCCCGAACGATCAGGGCAAGATCACCGTGTCGCAGCGCGTTCGTGCTGGCCTCTCACGCTGGTTCTTCGAAGACCGCATTGCGCCGGTCACGATGAACGAGCTGGAGTCGCAGAAGCACTAGTAGTGCAGTATGAGGAAGGCCCCGCTCCTCCCCAGGGAGGAGCGGGGCCTTTCTCATTGAAGGGCAGGGTCGAGTGGCGTCCAACCGACGGTCCGTGGTTGCGCGATGCTCGCGCGCTGCGCATCGGCACTGCGTGACCATCCTTGAAACTCATCCGCATTGTGCGCGGTGACAGCTCCGCGCGCGACTCGAAACCCGACGTCATCGATCACCGCGTCGGGCGCACTGCCTCGTCGCACTGACGCACGAACGCTCCATGGTCGGTCGGCCCATCCCCCGCCTCGCAACACACGGTAGTCGCCGTACCGAGCCGTGTCGGCGTGATCCCAGACCCACTCCCACACGTTGCCCAGCATGTCATCGAGGCCGAACGTGTTCGCTTGCTTTGTGCCGACCGGTTGCGGGGCATCCACCCGGTCGAGTGACGTCCACGCGATCTCGGCGAGCGGACCATAGTGCGGGCCGTCAGTACCACCACGGCATGCGTACTCCCACTCGGCCTCGGTCGGCAACCGGAATCCGTCGGCGCCGGCATCCCATTCGACGCGATAACCATCAGTCCGATAGGCGGGGCGGAGCCCGAGTTGCTCTGAGGCCTCGATACACCAGAGCACCGCATCCTGCCACGAGACCCCATGCGCAGGCACGGCCGGGTCGCGCTCTACCAAGGAATCGTTCAAACGGTGCTGATCCCACGATGGGGTGGTGGAGAACTGCCTCCAGGTCACCGCGGTGCGGGCGAGAGTGAACGGTTGCAGGGTGACCGTGCGTGAGGTTCGGCTGCGCGCGTCGCTCAGTGAGAGTGTGCCACCGGTAAGGCTAACCATCTCTCCCTGTGGTTCAGTGGCACTCAGCACCTACGAAGGCTAACGCTCATGAATGCTGCAGCGAGGATTATGACGTGAAGGACGAGTAGGCCACCCACTCGCGCCGCAGCACGGCGAATCGTTCGAGACTTGTCCACTCTCCCTTGAACCAGTCACCCTCGAGGATGACGCCCTCGTGTCGCAGCCCGAGGCGGCGCATGAGCGCTAGAACAGCCGTGTTGCGAGCATCGCCCTGCATCACAATGCGATGTGCACTGCGCTCGGCCATGAGCCACTGGATGACGGCCCCCAGGGCTTCTGTGGCGTATCCGTTGCCCTGGTGGCGAGGGTCAAGCGTGACACCAAGCTCATAGGTGTCGGGCTGCACGACGTCGGCCCCCACCGCGACATCGCCGACGAGCTCAGCCGGGCCAGCGACGAACCGATCGCGCACGGCGAGTTGCACCCACTCCCCTGCCGCAGGAATGCCCGACCGAGGCTGCGCAGCAACCAGCGACTCCGCATCGTCGAGCGAGTAGTCCGGTGACCACGACTGATAGCGGGCAACCTCCCGAACCCTGCGGTAGGCGACGAAAGCCGGGATGTCAGCCGGCATCAAAGGGCTGATCTCAAGCCGCTCAGTTGCCAGTCTCAGGCTCATGGGGCCATGAACTCGAGTCAGAACACCCGACGCATGTATTCGGCGTTCTGCGAGTAGCCCAGGCGGTCGTAGAACCCGCCCGCGCGGCGCGCAGCTACCGTCAACTGCCGAACTCCGCGACGGATGCACTCCGCCTCCACCTCGTGCACGAGAGCCGTGCCGAGATCGAGCCCGCGAGCGTCTTCGTCAACAGCAATCTCTTGCAGTTGAGCCGAGAGGCCGTTGGTTGAGAGGAGGCGTGCGATGGTCGTCAGGGCGTAGCCCTGCACGACACCGTCGGGGCTTTCGGCAACGAGCAACAGCACCTCATCGTTGGGGCCCGAGACGATCGCCGTGAAGCTGTCGTCGAACGCAGAGCGCACGGGCACGAAAGCGGCGCCGAGCTGGCGCACAAGCTCGAACACGGCATCCGCATCCTTCGCCGTGGCCCGGCGTACGCCGCTCACGTTAGCGACCGAAGTTGCCGCGGTAGTACTCGTAGACCCAGCCAACGAGCGCGACGAGAGCGAGCGGCACCGCGTACGCAACGATCCAGAATGAGATCGAAAGACCGAGGAAGGCAATTGCCGCGGCACCCGCGAGGGCAACAGGCCACCAACTCCACGGCGAGAAGAAGCCCTGTTCGGCTTCGCCATCGTCGATCTCAGCGTCGAGACGGTCTTCAGCGAGCTCGCCACCCTGATTGCGGTACACCAACCGGAGGTAGAAGGCGATGAAGACCGACAACACGGCGCAGAGGCTGATCGCCACGGCACCGACCCACTCGACCCGGCCGATCGCGATGATCTCCCAGACCACGTAGACGGCAGCAAGAAGAGCAAAGAACGCCGCAAGAATCCAGAAGAGATTGATGTTGGTTTTCATCGGTCGCTCCTGCTAGTTCTGGTGGCCATCGGCGCGGTCGCCTGCGGGAGCGGCGGATGAGCCACTCGTCGCACCGACTGCGAGCGGCAGTGCCGCTTCGGGGTGGTTAAGGTCGAAGGCCGGCGACTCCGAGCGGATGCGCGGGATCGAGGTGAAGTTGTGACGCGGCGGCGGGCACGAGGTCGCCCACTCGAGCGAGCGACCGTAGCCCCACGGGTCGTTCACGGTCACCAGCGGAGCACGGCGCGCGGTGATGTACACATTCAGCAAGAACGGAATCATCGACGCGGCGAGCAGAATCGATCCGAGGGTCGAGAGCTGGTTCATCCACGTGAAGCCGTCGTCAACGAGGTACGTGGCGTACCGACGCGGCATACCAACGACACCCAGCCAGTGCTGCACCAAGAACGTTGCGTGGAAGCCGATGAAGAGTGTCCAGAAGTGGATCATGCCGAGGCGCTCGTTGAGCATCTTGCCGGTCCACTTCGGCCACCAGAAGTAGAAGCCCGCGAACATCGCAAACACCACGGTGCCGAACACCACGTAGTGGAAGTGAGCGACGACGAAGTACGAGTCAGAGACCGCGAAGTCGAGCGGCGGCGAGGCGAGGATGACACCCGTCAGGCCACCGAACACGAACGTGATCAAGAACCCGAGCGTGAAGACCATGGGAGTCTCGAATGTGACCGAGCCACGCCACATCGTGCCGATCCAGTTGAAGATCTTTACGCCGGTTGGCACTGCAATGAGCATCGTCATGAGCGCGAAGAACGGCAGAAGAACCGAACCCGTCACGTACATGTGGTGCGCCCAGACCGTCATCGACAGCGCCGCAATGGCAATCGTCGCGTACACGAGCGTCTTGTACCCGAAGATCGGCTTGCGGCTGAACACCGGAATGATCTCGGAAACAATGCCGAAGAACGGCAGGGCGAGGATGTACACCTCGGGGTGCCCGAAGAACCAGAACAAGTGTTGCCAGAGTATGGCGCCGCCGGTTGCCGCATCGAACACATGGGAACCAAACATTCGGTCGGAGCCGAGCGCGAAGAGCGACGCAGCGAGCACCGGGAAGGCCATCAGCACGAGCAGCGACGTCACGAGGGTGTTCCAGGTGAAGATGGGCATGCGCCACATCGTCATGCCCGGCGCGCGCATCGTGATGATCGTTGTGATGAAGTTCACGGCACCGAGAATGGTGCCGAAACCACTCAGCGTCAGGCCAAAGACCCACATGTTTCCGCCGTATCCCGGCGTGAATGTCTGACTCGAGAGTGGCGCATAAGCGAACCATCCGAACGACGCGGCGCCCTGGGGCGTGAGGAAGCCCGCAACCGCAATGAGCGATCCGAACGAGTAGAGCCAGTAAGCGAACGCGTTGAGTCGCGGGAAGGCGACGTCAGGCGCGCCGATCTGCAGCGGCATGAGCACGTTGGCGAAACCCGCAAAGAGAGGCGTTGCGAACATCAGGAGCATGATCGTGCCGTGCATCGTGAAG
>JAAFHT010000170.1 GCA_013297625.1 Actinomycetota bacterium
CCGAAGGTCACCATCAAGCCCGCGGCGTGCCACGTGGTGCCCGAGGTGAGCTTGTCGCGCTCGAGCAAGACGGTGTCTTTCCAGCCCATGTGAGCGAGGTGGTACGCGACGGAGGAGCCGATGACTCCGCCGCCGATGACGACGACACGGGCGCGCTTGGGGACGACTGGGGTGGTCATGAGGGCGCGCAATCTACGCCAGTCGCCCGAGCGTCACGCCGGAAACTCAGCCCTCGTTCAGCGGGTCGAGTTCCACGCGCGCAGTACGCCACCCGAAAGAACGAAGCGCGGAAAATTGATCCACTGCTCGAGCACGATGCGCGCCACCGCTTCACCGCGGCTGGCGAAGGCAATGGGCGCGTTCTTCTCCATCGCGTGCCCGCGGCCCTGCGCGATGACCGCGGTGAGCATGAACCCCAGCCCCACCAGCGCGAGCCACCACGGCCCCCACAGCGGCGAGAGCAGCAGCAGCGTTCCCCACTGAAACAGCGGCACGGTGATGAGGTGAATCACCAGGTTCCGGCGGTCGCCGTGGAACTCGGGGTAGTGCACGTGCTGCCACGCGAGCAGGCCTCCGGGGCGTCCGTCACTCATGGGCGCCGACCTTACGCCGACCTCGTTCGACACGAGGGACTCCGTGCTACCCTCTGGCCACGTGACCGGGGGCCGACCTGGGGTCACGCGAAGGAATTCCAAAACCATGAAGTTCAGAAGCGTCGTCGTTGCCTCGTGCGCGGGCCTGCTGCTCGCTTGTCCGCAGGTCACTGCGCCCACTCAGAAGTGTGATGAGCCCGACGCCGGTGCTCCGGAATATGAGGCGCGGTTGCGCTTCATCAACCGCGTGCGCGAGGCGGTGCAGGTCACCCTCGAGGGCGAAGACGCAGGCTCGTGGGTGCAGCCGCTCGAGCACAAGAACTACGTGGGGCATGTGACGTTGATCAAACAGCGCGTCTCGGTCGCCGCGCGCAACTTCCTGCCCGATGGCGGTCGTGAAGCGGTGCAGCTGCCGTTCGAGTTCGACACCACCACGGGTGACCTCGCGACGTTCGTGCTGGTCGACACCACGCCGCAGCGCATCTCGATGAACGTCACCGTGGGGAAGCAGACGCAGGGCTCGACCTTCGGCGAGAAGGTGAACCAGGGCCTGGCAAACGTCGAGCTCGAGGGCGGCGTGGACACCGGCGGTGACTGCGCGGCGGACCTGGGAGGTGCCGCGGGCACGAAGGTGAAGATCAGCCTGCGCGATGACACGAGCACCGATTGCCCGGTCGAGCAGTACTTCACGCGGCCCAATGGCGCTGACGAAGACGCGACGCCGTACTTCGTGCACGGCAACGAGGGGTTGCTGGTGGCGTGGGTACCCGCGGCGAAGGTGAATGCAGGGCTGCACGCGGCAGGTGGAGCCCTCGGACAGGGCGCGTCGCTGCTCGGCGGCGCGATGCCGGGTGGCGCGGTCATCAGCGCGGCGGTGAGCTCGCTGTACGTGCTCAATGCCCATGGCTCGCATGCAACGGCCACGGTGGCGCTCGACGACACGGTCATCGCGCAAGACCTCGCGTCGGGCGCGCTGGTGCGCATCAAGCCGTCGGTCATCGCGAGCGCTCAGCGGAAGCTGAAGGGGAAGATTTCGCACCCCGGCGACACGGGCATGCTCGCGAAGTTCACGGTGGCGGGGGTGACGCAGACGGTGGTGCTCGGCGCGGCTGAGATTGGCCCGTGCAAGCCGCCGTACCTGTGCGACTTCCTCACCGATGAAGACACGTTGCTGACGGTGTCCGAGAACGTCGAGGGCTCGGCGACGGTGCTGAAGTCAGCGCGCAAGGGCTGGGACGGTGTGGTGAAGGGCGGCAGTCGCTACGTCGCGGCGAGCACCACCAGCGTCGAGACGCGGGGGTGCGTGGCGGTGTTCGCGCAAGATGACAGCTGCGTGATGGGCGCGGCGGCGGTGAGCTCGGTGGGGAATCTCGCGGGTGGGGCAGGTGGTGGCGCGGCGGCGGCGTCGTATGCGCGGACCGGGCAGGTGCTACAGCCTCCGGCGAAGACGCTCGGGGTTCCCTTGCGCTTCGCGATTGAAGAGCAGGGCACGGTGGCGCAGCGGTTTCTGTGGGCTGATCCGCCGGGGCTGACGCCCGTGCAGGGTGCGAAGCCCAGCGGCTTCGTGGTCATCACGCCGGGTGCAGCGGCAGATGGCACGTCGATCGATCGTCGCGCGTTGTGGTTCGTCGACACCAGCGTCACGCCGTGGACCGTGTCGGCGCCCGCGTTGTCCCTCTGATTCTCGTGCTCTCCCTGTGCGTGAACGGGGAGCACGCTGCACGGGCGCTCAGCC
>JAAFHT010000179.1 GCA_013297625.1 Actinomycetota bacterium
GCCCTTGGCCTTGCTGAGCCAACGGCCCGCGGTGCTCTGCGATTCACCATCGGTGACGGCACGACGCAGGCAGAGATCGATGCACTCGTCGACGCTCTGCCGGAGGTTGTTCGCCGAGCGCGCGCCGCAGGGCTCGCTGCGGGATAGCTGGCTGACGCGACTGCTGCGACACACTCACGTCACCCTCAGGCGCTGCAACCTACAATTTCTGCATGCGCTTTGCTGCCCGAACCCTGTCACCAGCGCGTGCGCCGCGTGCCCTGCGTGCCGCGCCCAGCGCCAGCGTTCGCAGCGCAGGCGGTAGTGCCCCGTGCAGCGCAGCCGGCAGTGCCCCGCGCAGTGCCCCGCGCAGCGCGCTCCGGGGCGCAGCAGTGGGTGCAGCAGTCGTTGTTGCGATCGCGCTCGCCGGGTGTTCCGCCGCGCCCACCCCTGTCGCGTCGCCGACTGCCCAATCAGCCGGGCCTGCGGGTCCGAGCGCATCGAGCTTGCTGCGCCCGGAGGCCGATGACCCGCTCAGCAAGGCCGTTGCCCAGTCAGAGACAACGCGGATCGCGGACGAGCTGCAGAAGTCGATCGATCCCGAGCGCGTTCTGCACGTGCAGAACGACGCACGATTTGAGCCGCGAGAAGATACCAATGGCTATTACACCGTGCTGCTCACGATCAGTCTTAAGCCCGACACAGACCCGATCGTGGTCGCTCAAGCTCTCGCGACGCTGCTACGCGATGGTGGATGGAGCACCTACAACTCGGAGAACACGAACGGCCAGTACTACTCGGCCATGTCGAGCACGGAGGAAGACGGCGGATGGTTCGCCCTCATCCAAGGCGATGCAACAGTCGCGAAGCAGTCGGTAGTCACGATCAAGCTCGCGAGCCCCGACATCAGCTAGCGGGCGGGCCGTCTGCAGGCGCGCGGGCCGCCGCTGCGCGTTCTGCTGCCGCCGCAGCCAACATGTCTACAGCCAACATCCCGTAGCCTTGAACGCATGATGGTGCGCGCATGAAGGTGATTGCAGCGATGAGCGGCGGGGTCGACTCCGCCGTTGCTGCCGCGCGCGCTGTCGAGGCCGGCCATGAGGTTGTCGGCGTACACCTAGCGCTCAGCCGCATGCCCGGCACGCTCCGCACCGGTTCTCGTGGGTGCTGCACCATCGAAGACTCCATGGATGCGCAGCGCGCGGCCAACGCCATCGGCATCCCGTTTTATGTCTGGGATTTTTCGAGCCGCTTCAAGGATGACGTCGTCGACGACTTCATCGCGGAGTACACGGCAGGCCGCACACCCAACCCGTGCATGCGCTGTAACGAGCGCATCAAGTTCAGCGCGCTGCTCGAGAAGGCGCTCGCGCTCGGCTACGACGCCGTTGCTACTGGCCACTACGCATCGCTGCAGCGGGATTCCGACGGCAACCTCGAGCTGCACCGCGCGGCCGCGTGGGCGAAGGATCAGTCCTACGTGCTCGGCGTTCTAACCGCAGAGCAACTGGAGCACGCCATGTTCCCGCTCGGCGCGACCCCGTCGAAGGCCGAGGTGCGCGCAGAAGCTGCCGCGCGCGGTTTCAGCGTTGCGCAGAAGCCCGACTCGCACGACATCTGCTTCATCCCGGATGGCGACACCCGCGGCTGGCTTGCCGACCGCGTCGGGGCCGAACAAGGCGCGATCCTTGATCGCTCGGGCGCCCGAATCGGCACCCACGAAGGCTCACTCGGTTTCACGATCGGGCAACGCAAGGGCCTCAACGTCGGCTATCCGACCGACGACGGTCGCCCGCGTTTCGTGCTCGAGATTCGCCCGAAGACCAACGAGGTCGTTGTTGGTCCGAAGGAGGCTCTTGCGATTGCAGAGCTCGCCGGCACTGTCTTCACCTGGGCGGGGATGCCGCCGCAGCATCCAGAAATCGCTTTTGATTGTGACGTGCAGATTCGCGCGCACTCCGACCCGGTGCCCGCTATTGCCGTCGTGCAGCCCGCGGCCGACGGGCTCACCCCGGAGCTCGTGATTCGCCCCGTCGACCCGATCATCGGCCTCTCGCCAGGCCAA
>JAAFHT010000056.1 GCA_013297625.1 Actinomycetota bacterium
ATCATCGCGTTCGCCTCGGCGGTCGTGTTGCTTGCTGGCCTCGCCGCGCTCGCGACGGGCTACCTTTACGGCGCCATTCGCGTCAACGGCCGCGAGTTCGTCATCTCGCGCACCCTCCGCATTCAGCTTGCGCTGACCGCGGCCCTCTACATCGCCCTGCAGGGCGTGAGCATCTGGTTCGACCAGTACGCCACCGTCATTCAACCCAGCGATGGCTTCCTCGCCATCGGTGCTGGCTTCACCGAGGTCAACTCGACGATTCCGAGCCGGGGTATTCTCGCGGGCATCGCCCTGCTGGTCGCCGCGCTCTTCGTCATCACCGCGGTCATTGGTCGCTGGCGTCTGCCGATCGTTGGCACTTCTCTCTTGCTCATCAGCGGGCTGCTCATCGGCAGCGTCTACCCCTGGATCGTGCAGCGCTTCCAGGTCGAGCCCAACGCGCGTGAGTTTGAGGCGCCGTTCATCGAACGCAATATCCAAGCCACTCGAGACGCCTACAACGTGTCGGGCATCGAAGAGATCTCGTACGACGCGGTCACTGACGCTGAGCAGGGGGCGCTTCGAGAGGATGCCGAAACCACGGCGAACATCCGCATCATCGACCCGGCCCTCGTGACCGACGCCTTCGCCCAGCTTGAACAGTTCCGTCAGTACTACCAATTCCCCGAGTTTCTCGACGTTGGCCGTTACGAGATCGACGGTCGCACGCAAGACACGGTCATCTCGCTGCGCGAGCTCAACCCCGACGGCCAGACGTCGCAGAACTGGTATAACAACACGATCGTCTTTACGCACGGCTATGGCGTGGTGGCGGCCTATGGCAACCAGCGCACCGACGATGGTCGCCCGCAGTTCCTCGAGGGCGGCATCCCGGCAGCCGGTTCGCTCACGGACGAGCTCGGCGCATACGAACCGCGCGTGTACTTCGGCGAGTTCTCGCCGACCTACTCGATCGTCGGCGGCGGCGACAACCTCGAGCTTGACTTCCCCTCCGAGGGCAGCGAAGAGCAAGAGGGCAATGCCACCTACACCTTCACAGGCAACGGTGGCCCCGCGCTCGACAACGTGTTCAAGCGACTGCTCTACGCGATCAAGTTTCAGTCAGAGCAGATCTTCCTCTCTGAGGCCGTGACCGATGAGTCGCAGATTCTCTACGAACGCAACCCTCTCGAGCGCGTGCAGAAGGCGGCGCCCTACCTGACGCTCGACTCTGACCCATACCCGGCCATCGTTGACGGTCGCATCGTCTGGATCGTTGACGGCTACACGACCACGGCGAGCTACCCCTACTCGACGACCGTTGCGCTGAGCGAGGCCATCGCCGACACCTACACGCCGGCACCGGCCTTCCCGCTCGACCAGATCAACTACATCCGCAACTCGGTCAAGGCCACGGTTGACGCCTATGACGGCTCGGTCACGCTCTACGCGTGGGATACCGAAGACCCCATCTTGAAGACGTGGCAGAAGATCTTCCCGAACACGCTGGTTGACGCGACCGAGATGAGCGAACAGTTGCTGTCGCACGTGCGCTACCCGGCCGACCTGTTCAAGGTTCAGCGCAACATTCTGGGTGCGTACCACGTCACTGACCCGGGTTCGTTCTTCTCGACCGATGACGAGTGGCGCACGCCCAACGACCCCACCTCGTTGGCGGCCGCTCCCACGCTGCAGCCGCCCTACTACCTGACCATGCAGGTGCCGGGCACTGACGCACCGGGCTTCACGCTCTACTCGACCTTCATTCCGCGCACCGCGAGCGAGAACGAGCGCAACGTGCTCACGGGTTACCTCGCCGCGAACGCTGATCCGGGCGAGGACTACGGCAAGCTCACGCTGCTCACGTTGCCCTCGCAGACCATCCCTGGTCCGGGTCAGGTGCAGAACCAGTTCAGTTCTGACCCTGAGGTGGCCAACCAGCTCGCGTTGCTCGAGCGGGGTGAAACCGAAGTGCTGCGCGGCAACCTGCTGACGCTGCCGATCGGTGGCGGCTTCCTCTACGTTCAGCCGGTCTACGTGCGGTCGACGGGTGAAACGAGCTTCCCGCTGTTGCGCAAGGTGCTCGTGGCCTTCGGTGACTCGATCGCCTTCGAAGACACGCTCGACGAGGCGCTCGACTCGCTCTTCGGCGGAGACTCTGGGGCGAACGCCGGTGACGGTGGGGTTGACCCGACCGAGCCGACCGACCCGAGCGAGCCGACTGACCCGACCGAGCCCACCGACCCCACCGAACCGGGCGTCGAGATCTCGGCCGCGCTTGCGCAGGCTCTGCAGGATGCTCGCCAGGCTCTGCTCGACCGCGAGGCGGCCTATGCGGCCAACGACCTGGTTGCGGCGGCCGAGGCTGACGAGCGGCTGCAAGAGGCCATCGAGCGGGCTCTCGCGCTGAGCGAGTAAGTAGAGCGAGCACGTCACCTCGTGGCGCACTCTGAGCTTCCCGAGTGGGCCCGGGTCAACCGGGCCCACTGGGATGAAAAAGTTCCCGTGCACGTTGCGAGCGAGTTCTACAACCTCGCTCCGCTGCGGGCGGGGGAGGGCCGGCTCTACCCGATCGAAGAGTCCGAGCTGCCTCGCATCGCTCCCAACGGTTGGAGCGGGCTGCGCGTGCTGCACCTGCAGTGCCACTTCGGTGCCGACACGCTTGTGCTCGCGCAGCGCGGGGCCATGGTTGTGGGGCTCGACTTTTCGATGCCCGCGGTGCGCCAGGCTCGCGAGCTCGCCACCGAGCTCGGGCTCGACGACCGCAGCCGCTTCATCTGCGCCGACCTCTACGACGCCCGGCACGCGCTACCCGACCCCGAGGGCTTCGACGTCGTCTACACGACGTGGGGCACGATTGGCTGGTTGCCCGATGTCGCCGAGTGGGCGCGCATCATCGCCTGGTTTCTCAAGACTGGGGGGCGGCTCTACTTTGCTGACGGGCATCCGTCAGCCTTTGTCTTTGACGACCCCGCCGACGACGAGCCTGCCGCGATTCTCGACGGCGGCCCCACGCTGTTTCCGACGCCGCGCTTCGGCTACTTCGACAGCGAGCCCGCCGACCTTGACGAACCGGGCGACTACGCCGATGCGGATGCGGTACTCACGAACACGCGCACCGTCGAGTGGATGCATCCGCTCGGGCAGACCCTCACGGCTCTCGTCGAGGCGGGCCTGACGATCGACTTCGTGCACGAGCACGACGCCGTGCCATGGCAGATGTTCTCGGTGCTCGAGCCGCGCGGCGACGGGTTGTGGGGATGGCCCGCTACCGCCTGGTTGCCCCTCGGCATGAGCCTCGGCGCCACCCGCCGCTAAGCACCACGCACCACCGCAGCGTGGTTGCGCTGCGCCCTCGATGGTGAGGTTTCATGTCGTAGGCGTTGACCTGCCGCTGTCGCCCGGCCATGCTGATTTTCTGGGCCTGTCAACCTCGCGGGGCCTCTCGCGCGTCGAGGAGGTGTGAGCGTGACCGAGACGACTCGGGTCGGGATAGACCTCGATGAGTTCGTCGCGCTCGAGTACCCGAAAGTCGTTGCAGCGGTCGGCATGATTACGGGGTCTCGGCGAGACGCCGAAGACGCCGTGCACGACGCGATCGTCGGCCATCTCGCTCGGCCCCCGCAGCGTGAGATTCGCAACCTTGCGGCGTGGATAACGGTGGTGGCGAGCAATCGGGTTCGCGACTTGCAGCGCTCGCGCGGCGCTGAGTCGCGCGCTCTCGCGGCGGTCGGAGTCGACCCTGACGAGTTTGAGACGGCGACGCACGGTCTCGACATCGATGTCGTGCGGGCGCTCGAAAAGCTGCCCCTGCAACAACGGCAAGTGTGCGTGCTGCACTATCTGCTCGACCAATCTATACAGACCATCGCCGAAGGCCTCGGGGTGAGCGAGGGCACCGTCAAGACCCAGTTACATCGCGCTCGCGCAACTCTGGCCCGACTGATCGAGAGGGGAAATCACCGTGGCTAACGGGAACAACCTCGATGATCTGATGCGGCGCGCCCTCAACGACGCCGCGCAACCGGCCGACCCCACGGGAGTCGCCGACGCACTGCGGGCGCGCGTCGACGCCGGCGATCTCGGTGTGACCGTCTCGTCACGCGTGGCGCCGGGCTGGGGCGGGCTCGGAGCTCGCGCGTGGTTGCCCTGGGTCGGTGTGATCGTGGCGGCCGCGATCGTGGGCGCCACACTGGGCGCAACCGGGGTATTCGGCGGGTCGAATTCTGAGACGACGGATGCGAGCCCAGACATCGTCACATCGCCTACAGTCGACGCGCGATCGTGTGTGGAAGGGCCGATTGTCGACGGCGTCTGCCCCACGAAGGAGGCGGTCGACGACTCGCCTGCTCCGAGCGATGACCCCAGCGATGTGCCGCTCGAGCCGGGGCCTGACCCGGATCCTGTTCCGGCTCCGCCGAGCGACACGACCCCGCCGACCGTGCAGCAGCTCAGCGTCAATTCCAATCCTTGTCCCGCCGTCGTGGAGGCCGTCGCCGCCGACAACGTAGGCGTCACGCAGGTAACGCTGTCGTGGACAGGGGCCACCACCGGGTCCGCTGCCATGTCGCTCGTGAGCGGAACCTGGCGCTACCTCTACGACTCAGAGAACCTGCCCGAAGGCTGGATAACCTTCACCGCCATCGCGCGCGATGCCGCCGGCAACGCGAGCGCACCCGTGTCTAGCACCGACTACGTGGTGTGCGTCTTGTGACGCTGCGCCCCGAACCGACCCCCTGTTTCATCAACTACCGAGGAGCATCCATGAACCGCCCCGTCACCACCGCCTTGACCGCCAGCCTGCTGACGATCGTCGCCGTCACCACCCTCGCGGCGTGCAGTGCGCCCACGACACCCGACCCAGTATCTGACCCAACGTCGGCCTCGTCAGGCGGCGGTGCCGACGCGCCGTGCGTCGTCGGCCTCTGGCAACTCGATGTCGCCGACTATGCCGCGCAAATGGGGGCTTACTTGGTGAACGTCGGCGTTCCGATGACCGACTTTGCGGCGACGGGCGAAGGCACCGTCGAGTTCACCCTCGAAGGCCTTGCGACGACCGACATCGACCTCACGAGCACGGGCACGCTGGTGGCCGGCGAGACGAGCGTGCCGCTGACGGTTCGCTCGGTCTACACCGGAACCGGTGACTGGAGCGACTCGGGCGACGGCGCGACGATCAACCTCGAGAACTGGGTCAACGAGGTCGACCCGACGGTCGTGCTCGAACCGGGAGCCCCCGAGCTTCCGGCGATCGACTTCACAGGCGTGCCCTTGGTCTTCGTCACGTGCACCGACGACCGGCTCACCCTGCGCGGTCAGGATGCCCCGGTGCCGGCTACCTTCACGCGCTAGGCCGGTCGGCCGCAGCCGGCACGTTCCCAGCCGCGGTTCGTCCGCCTCTCAGGCACCTGCTATCCTGGGGGTACGCCGCGGGGTGGAGCAGTTCGGTAGCTCGCTGGGCTCATAACCCAGAGGTCGCAGGTTCAAATCCTGTCCCCGCAACCAAGGTCATTGCCCCTGCTGCTCTCGCGGCGGGGGCAATTTCTCTTTGCGGGGTTGCTGCCTCGATCGGTTCAAAGCCCAGCATGTAGTTGGGGGACACGCCGAACACCTCGCACAGCGAGAGTAGGTCTTCGAGCGACCAGCGGTTTCTTCCCGTCATTTTGACGGCCACTGTAGGCGCGGCGATCCCGATAAGCGATCCAAGTCGACGCTGAGTCATGCGCCCGTTTATGAACATCAGGTGATTGACGCGTTGGGCCACTCTCTCGGCGGAATCGAGTCTTTCCATGCGTTCTGCTCCCATGAAGAACACACTACCCCCGGCATCCTCTGGAAACAACTACAGATAGGATCTGATCGTCTAATAAAACACGATAACGCATCTAGATTTGCAAAACGTATTCATACCTGTACGATCTGTCCCATGACGCCTCAGACCAGATTCCTCAAGGTCACTGAGTACGCAGAGCTCATGCGCATTACGCCCACCACCGTGAGAACACTCATCAAGGAGCGACAGCTCGACGCTCTGAAGGTCGGTGGGCAGTACCGGATCCCGAATCCGATGTACGAGGAGCACAAAAGTGCGTGACGAGCTCTTCTGCCGACGGGGATCTGCATAGTGATCACGCTTATTAATCCCGTGACGCCCTCGGAAACCCAGCGAATCGATTTCGGGGCTCAGCACATCTATCGAAGCTTGCCTCCATTGATCGCATGGGATGACGCCGGGGAAGCCACACGGAGCGAGTTCCGCCGGCGCGCGATGAGGCTGGAGCTGTTCGACGGCTCGCTTCTCAGTGGCGTTGATCCCGCGGGTGAGGAATGTGGGCTGGCTGAACTACAAGCACTCGAAGCTGAGGCGTGGGCGGTGATCCGGCGCGAGGTGGGGCCGGGCGCCATCTGGTCAGCCTCGTCCGGTGGGTTGAGTGGCAACGGGGTTGTCGTGGCCGACGGTGACGATGGGACGGTGACCGACGATGACAACTGACGCACTGGACATCCCCGGAGTCCGGGAGATGTCCTGGACCAAGGCCGGCGCGCGCATGGCCGGCGGCGACAAGGAGTTCGACCGGCTCGTGCCGTCTGCGATCTTCGTGGAAGACAGCATGGTGCCGCGGTCCCACGCCGTGCTCGAGAGCGTGGTCGAGTCGATGGAAGCGGTCGGCCAGCTGGTGCCGATCATCGTGGCGGCCGACGGCAATGTGCTCTTGGATGGCGTGACACGGCTAGAGGCTGCGAAACGACTGGGGCTCCCCTTTGTCATCGCAGTTAAGGTCCGGGACATCGACACGCTCGGCCAACTGGTGCTGCGAATCGTGTCGAATGCAGACCACTATCGGGCATCGTTCACAGTGCTCGAGGCGACGGCACTCTCGAACCGGTACAAGGCACTGCTTTCGGAGAAGGGTGAACGCAATCGGCTTTCCGCTGCGAAGCGAACGATCGCAGAAGTGAATGGCGCCGAAGTCCCCATATTGGGGAGTTCGGCGGACGCGGAGCGGGTTGGCGACGCGGCGAAAGCGGCGGCGGCCTTCGTCCCCTACGGTCACGAGACGATTCGCAAGGTCAACATCATCCAAGCCCTCGTGACCGATGAGTCCAGGCCAGAGTCAGTGCGACAAGCCGCGCGGGAGGCCTTGGCCCGCATCGAAAAGACGAACACGGTCGACGGCCATTACCGGCGCGTGCAGGAAGTCATCGCTGGTGAGGAAGACGCCGCGATGTTCAACGCGGCCATTGCTGCAGAGCCTGACCTGAGCAAGCCGTGGCGAGATCTTGACGTGGCGACGAACAAGGCCGAAACGCTGCTGAAGATCATCCCGGAGCAGGTGGTGTCGTGGGGGCGCACAGCAAACGACATGCACCTGCCTTACGTGGGCCGGCTGCTGTCGGTTCGTGCCTGGATCGACGACTACGTGCGTGTGTGCGAAGTGGAGGCCGAGCGGTGATTCCGGAGAAGTGGACCAACAGGCAGCTGGTGCAGGTGCTCGCGAGCATTCCCGACGACCGTGTTGCGGCGTGCGCTTGGTGGTCGTCGAAGTTGGGCCTCGCGCTCCTGGCGCAGATTGAGCACCACATGACGGCACCGGTGGTGGCCGCCGCCAGACGCGAGCTCTCGGTCGAGGTCGACGCAGGCGAAGTGACGTCCACGGCGTGGCTTCTGCTGTCGCCGGAGCGCTCGCTCCTGCTGAAACACCTGCTGTCGCCTGAGACGGTAAACCCCTGGGGTTACCTGCATGCTTCGGTCAAGAATCAAGTGCTGGATGATGTGGGCCGCTATTTCCGACGCGAGATTACCGATGCGCTAGATAATCATGCCATCGATGAACCGGTCGAGCAGGAGCCGACGCTCGAGTTCGCGGTGGCACGTACGGCGTCTGTTCTCGCTCCCGTGACACCAAGTTGCTTGCGAGAGAGCCTCGTGCAGGCAGTTGATTGGATGGCGGACGCCGCAACGCGAGGGCGTCTCAGCCACCTTCACACGCTCGCCGGCCGCAGCCCTGAGTTGCATCGGCTTGGGTTCGGCGGCGATCGTGCTCGAGCACTGGCGAATGTGACCGTCGGGAAGCGTCCAGACCACTCGGTCTCGAGCCTCTTAGCGGGCTTTCTGTTGCAACCGCAGTGGGAGCCTACACACTCTTCTCGACACGCGGCGTCTATTCGGGAGTACGCGATGCGGATGGCTGCCTTGGGCGTTAGACGAGCCGCATGATCGCTGCAGATAAAGGGCGCCATAGTCCTGCGGAGGTATTCCTGTGACATTCGCTGCCGCATCGTGGGCTCTCACGTTGACGCTGCCTTCGTCCCCAAAGTTCGTCTTACTCGTGCTTGCCAATTACAGCGACGAGAACGAGTCTTGCTATCCAGGCATTTCTCGTTTGTCAGAGAACACTGGGTACTCAGAGCGGTCAATCAAGTCCAGCCTTGCAGTTCTGGAGCAGGAAGGCCTGATCTCCCGGTCCCGGCGATACAACCACTTCGGTGGACGAACATCTGACCGATACCTGATTCATGTTGGCCGCACGCCGCTGTCGAAGAGTTCATCGCGAACCGAAACGTCGGCCGGTGAAGCAGCCGTCGATGAGCAGGCCGCATCAGGTGCAGATTTTGCACCTGATGAACCGAGTAAGGCTGTGGATAACTCTGACAATGCATTAGGTGCAAAATTTGCACCTAATGATGGGCGTGCTGTGGATAACTCCCCCTTTGGATCTTCATTAGGTGCAAATGACGCACCATTAGGTGCAACTGGTTCACCCCTTAAGGAAGAACAACTAGATAGATCCTTCAGTTCTTCTTCTACCCAAGTGACCTCAGTCGCGTTTGTGTCTGAACGCGAAACAGCGGCGGGGCCGCCGGAGGACGATGGTGAACTAGCGGTTGGTGTCGACGGTTTGTCGAGTCTCGCCGATGGGGAGCGTCCACCGTTGGACCTCCAAGGGCTTCTTCGTGCAGGGATTGAACTGTCGTTGCGTGAGATAGATCCCAGGCTGAAGTTTTCGGAGATCATCCGGCGGCTATCGGATTCTGGAGTTGACAGTGAGCGGATCGATGTGTCGGCGGCTGCGTCGTTTGTGCTTGCGGCAGCGGCCAGGCAAGTCGGTGACCCATCGGCATATGTCGCAGCGGCGATCGTTCGAGACCCTGCGCGGTGGCCTTGGCAGGCTTTGCCAGCGTCAAGAACAAACGTGGACAGGTCGACAAGGTCGATTTGTGTACTCCAGGGTCACCGTTATCTCGATGAGTTCCGTATTCAGTGTGTGCGATGTGAGGAGGAGCGTCCTGGGTGGCGTGAGGAAAGGTATGCGGCCGAGGCTGCACGAACGGCGGAAAGTCGGGCGGCTGCATCGTGAGCGGCGCAGTCCTTGGTGTCACTTTGGAGCCCGTGCAAGTAGCACCGGCGGAGACCGTTGAGGTCACATGCGAGTCGCGCGACTGGCCTTCGGCAGGACTTAACTCGGGCCGCCCTCCGATGCCTCCAAAGATGTTGTGCGTTGTGTGGCACGCGGCGACCTCTTCGGTTCTGAACGGTGCAGTTGACAATTCGGAGGAGGAAATGTTGGCGGTCTGTTTTGAGCAGGAATCTACCCTGGCGCAGCTGGTCGATGTGCTGAAGGAGCTAAGTTGTCCGCGAGCATGAGCGAGACGATGATCGACCGCGCCGCGATCGTGGAAGCGCGACGCGACGCGGAGACAGTGAGCCGCCTGAAAGGGTTCTCGGGGTTCGTTCTGCTTCTGCTCGCCACAACAAGCTTCATCGCGGGCGTTCCGGGCCTTGTGGATGCGGGTCGTTGGGCACGATTGGGCGACATGGCATGGCTCACCCCGATCGCGATCGACGGTGGCTTGGTGTTCTTCTCAGCAAGTGCGATGGCATGGCGGGCAGAGACAGCGCGTGCGTCCAAACTTGGGTGGTTGATGGTGTGGGCGTTGTCCGCGGTCAGCGTCGCGGCGCAGATTGCTCACGTGCTTGGCGACAACCCGTCACCGGGAGTTCAGAGCTTCGTAGGCGCTGGTGTGGCGAGCATGTTCCCGCTGCTGGTGCTCGCCTCTACGCGACAATTCGAGATGCTACGTTTTAGCCGCCTTATCGATCGGGAAGCGAACAGGGTAGCTGCTCGAGATGCGCGAGAGGCGCCGAGGTCGACCAATGCGAAGAGGGCGCCCGCCAGGGGCAGCGTCACGCCGTCACCCACCCCGCCGCGTGGCCCGAGCTTGCGATCGAGCGCGCGTGTAAAGCATGCGGACCTTCGGCCTGCGGGCGGATCCAGCAGTACCGGCCTCGCGACCTCGGGGGCTCCGGCGGGTAAGCCTGGAATGGCGTTGGTAGGGCAGGACCGCGCCGTTGATGCGGCAGGGACTGCGCCGCCCACAAATGAAGCGGAAGTGTTCGCTTGGGTGCGCGAGCGTGTGCTGGCGGGGGAGCGGCCGTCGGCGACGACCGTCGGAGACATGTTGGGTAAGTCAAAGGCCTCCGGGCTGCGACTGGTAAACCGCGTTGCCGAGGATCTTCAAGCGGGACGCGGCGATGTGGCGACAACACAGCGGTCTGATGTTTGGCCACTGTCGGGGGTCAGCCGGGTCGGTTAGATCTGTTCCAATCTGCGCGTTGCGTATGTCTTCACACGTGAGGCTTCGCCTCGCTCCTTCGGCCGTGATGGCGAAGGGCATTCGCAATCGAAAGGAACAACGGGACATGCGTTCCAAAGAATCGATCGCCCCCTCGAGGGCATTCCGTATGCTCCGGTCAGGTGAGATGCGTCGCGGGCTGAAAAGGGCGCTGGTCGCGCTGATCGCCGTAGCCACGATCGCGACCTATACCGGTCTTGACGCCCAGCCGGCAATCGCCGCCGCCTACGGCCCTGGATATGACGGCGAGTTTGGCCGGATCGGTTCCTACATCGTCGGTGGACAAGTGGTGTACTGCATTCGGCCGGCAGAGCCGCGGCCTCTGGGCACTACGAGCTTTGCTGGATACCAGCAGTGGCCCGGTGGGGCGTCGGGTCCGACGATGAGCGCAACCGCCAATGCCCGTGTGAGCTGGGCGATTGCCACCTATGGTCAGACGTCGAGTAACAACTGGGCTGTTGCCGTGACCATGTACATCTGGTCGCTTGCGGACCCCACCGAGTACAACAGCCACGGCATGTCGGGCGACGTCTACTACATCGACCGCGCACCCGCCTCCCAACGAAGCACGATCCTCGCCTACCTTGCCGCGATCCGCGCGGCAGACGACTCGATCACGGCCAGTGCGGGAACCGGCACCGGATCGCTCGTGTTCGACGTCGACGAGAGCAACAACTACCTCGGCACGGTGACCGTCAGTGGACTCAGCCCGTCGAACGCGACCGGCACAATCACGCTGGCGAACGGAATCTTTTTGGCGACCGACACAAACGTTCTCGCTGGCGCGACCAATGGAATGACCCTCGATATCCAGGGCGTGCCCCCGACTGAAGATGGCGCACCGTACAAGATCAGCGGCACGGGAACCTTTACCGGTTCAGGGGGCTGGCGTGGCGAGCTCGCGATCTACACGACGCCGGGAGCGCAACCTCTGGCTGGTCCAGGTCGCCCCGGAGTTTCCACGTTCAACATCAGCGGTCTTGACCCTGCGGATCGTTCGACCATGTTCCAGCCGGTGCTGACTACACAGGTCGCCTCGAAGTTCATTGAGCCGGGGCAGCCCTTCGACGACACCGTGACGTTTACGACGGCGCCCGACGGAACTGGACTCAACAATCCTTGGTTCCAGCGGGACTCGGGCAACTACGAGCAGATCACCGCCACGGGCACCGTGTATGGGCCGTTCCGACAGCAGCCGGTCGAGGCCGATGAAGTTCCGGTTGGTGCGCCAGTCGCGGGCACCGCGTCGGTGACCACGACCCTTGTGGACGGACCAACAGTGTCTTACACGGTCACGACTGCTGAACTGGCGGTCGAGCCAGGCTTCTACACTTGGGTGTGGGAGATCGCCTACGACGCTCAACCGACACGCACCCAGCTATACATCCCCGACGCCTACTCGTTCGTGGATCGATTCGGGCAAGTGGCCGAGACACAGATCAGTCCCACACAGATGCGATTCACGACGGAGCTCACGGCGACCACCGCTTCCGTGAGCGATCAGGTTGATGATGTCATCGACGTCTACACCGTGGGTGGATGGTTGCGGGATAGCGGAAGTCGCGTTCCGGTGGTGCTCACTGGCACCGCCTACTACTCCGCCACACGCCCAGTTGTTTCCGACACCGTGCCTGCCGACGCCGAGGCGGTGGGCACCTACACGGTGACCACGGATACTCCCGGTGAGATAACGGCAGAGAACATCGATTTGGGTCTGCGAGAGGGGTTCGTGACCCTAGTGTGGTGTGTCGACCCTGCGACGCAACCTGTCGCGGTTCGTGGCCTCACGGCGGCTTGGTGTGACCAGTACGGGGTCGCATCGGAGACGGTGGAAGTGTCGTCACCCACCATCGTCACGGCGGCGCAGGCGCTGGCTACACCCACGGGCACTGTGACGGATACGGCGATTGTTTCGGGTGCAGTTCCGAACTCAGGGATCGAGATCTCATTCGAGGGGTTCCTGCAGCCGGACGGCGCAACGACGCCGGTGTGTGAGGTAAGCAACCGGATCTACACCTCGACAGCGCCGATCACGGTGACCGCGCCGGGTGGGTACGTTTCTGAAGAGTTCGACGTCACGATAGATCATGTCGGCACTGTCTACTGGGTGGAGACTGCTCGACTGCCGGACAGCACGATCGTTCACGTGGGCGAGTGTGGTCTGCCGAACGAGACCACACTTGTGCAGCTGGTTGGGGTCGTCACAGAGGCGACCGCGGCGGTGGTGATCGGGTCTGAAGCGCGTGACATGGCCATGTTGGAGGGCCTTGTCCCGGAAGGTGCCGAGCTCACCTTCGCCGCGTACCAGCAGCCGGAAGGCACCCGAACCGCCACCGGCGCCCTGCTCGATGATGAGGGCAACGAAATCATGCCGGTATGTGAGACGGTGAACCGGGTATTCGACAGCAGTGACAACCCGCTGTTCGTTCCCGCTGGTCACTACCCGGACGGAATGACAATCCAAGGGCCGAAGACGGAGTTCACCGAGCCGGGGACCTACTACTGGGTCGAGACCCTGACCGACCGCGATGGCGGCGTTCTCCACCAGGGGGAGTGCGGCGCGCCGGACGAGACAACCTTCGTCACCGTCTCACTTCCATCCACCGGGGCCTCACTGGCGCTTGCTCCGCTTGGTTTACTGGCGGGCGGCGTGATTCTCGCGGGGCTTGCAGCGGTTGCGATCGCGACCATCCGCCGCCGGCACGAGATGGGGGAGCGGGTCACGGCCGAGTAGGCACACGTAGCCACAGAAGCAAGGTGCCCTCCCGCCAAACCGGCGGGAGGGCACCTTGCGTGAAAGGACGTTAGCTCAGTCAGCCGCAAACGAAGAACTTGACGGTGCCGAGGCCACTGGATGCGTAGTCGATTCGGTACGACCAGGGGAAGGTATACGACGGGCTCGAAGTGCCGCCGAAGCCCGGGGTGTGAGACCCATACGCGCCGGGGTCTACGCAGCTGGCCAGAGGAACGTAGGCCGCGTTTGTGGTGACGTACGTCGGGTAGCTATCGAGACAGGCCGTGTTGTTGAGAAAGCCGAGGCTCTCGCACAGTGCCGCGCGCGGGTGCGGCGGCGGGGGAGTGTCACCCCCGCCACCACTCGAACCACCACCACTACCGCCTCCACCAGTGCCGCCACCGATTCCGCCACTCGTTCCACCGCCAGAACTGGTGCCCCCACCGGAAGACGGCGACCCAGCAGAAGGAGCGGCCCCAGTCGCTGCGGCTGCAGTGTCATGCGACGCGGCGGCCGCACGGGCGGCGTCAAGAGCGTCGGCAACAAGCTCGTCACGGTTCTCGTAGCTCGAGGGCAGCCCGAAGGGTGCACCCGCGAGTGCAAGCAATGCTCGCTCGAGGTCATCTCGCTCCGACTCGCTCGCG
>JAAFHT010000119.1 GCA_013297625.1 Actinomycetota bacterium
GTCGAACACGACCGAATAGGCCTTGATGTAATAGAGGTCGTACTCGAGCTTCTCGAGCATGTCCTCCGCCGACGCGCCGTACTTGCAGCGCACCTGGGCGTGGCCGGTGACGCCGGGCTTCACGTAGAGGCGCTGGCGGAAGAAGGGCACCTGCTGCTCGAGCTGCTCGATGAACACGGGGCGCTCCGGGCGCGGGCCGACCATGCTCATCTCGCCCTTCAGCACGTTCCAGAGCTGGGGGAGCTCGTCGATGCGGGTCTTGCGGATGAACGCGCCCACCTTCGTGACGCGGTCGTCGTTCTCTTTCGCGAACTGGGCGCCGTGCTTCTCGGCGTCGGTGCGCATGCTGCGAAACTTGAGGATGGTGAACAGCTTGCCGAACTCACCGGCGCGAACTTGTTTGTAAAGTACTGGCCCCTTCGACTCGAGCTTGATGAGGATGCACGTGAAGATCATGATCGGCGCGGCGAGCACGAGCCCGATCACGGCGCAGACGAGATCCAAGATGCGCTTCAAGCGGCGTGTGGTCGTTCGCGCGGTGAACCCCTCCGCGAAGATGAGCTGGCTCGGCTTCAGCTCCCGAACGTAGATCTTGCCGGTGATCGTCTCGTAAAAGTCGACCCCCTCTTCCACCTCGACGCCGCGAAACTTCACCTCGAGGAGCTGATCGACGGGCAGCGTGCCGCGGCGATCCGGATAGGCCACGAGCACGAGCTGCACGTTGTCTTTCGCGACGATCTCGGCCAAGTCGGCGTAAACCCCGACCACGCCCTGCTCGCTGTCGACGTGCGACCTGTCGCGGCCGAGCATGCCGACCAGGTTGAGCCCGTGGTTCGGGTTGTCGCGGATGATCTCGGCGAGCTCCTTCGCGAGCCCGCTCGATCCGAGGATCAGCACGTTACGGCGGAAGCCGGCGCTGTCCGTGATCGAGTCGTAGAAGATACGCCACGATGGCAGCACCACCGCGATGAGCGCGACGGACGACAGGTAAATACCGCGCCCGATCTCCATTCGCGGAAAGAAGTAATAAACGAGCACGTTGACGAGGGTGGAAAGCGCGAGCGCCTTCAGCACCTTCGAGAACGCACGTTGCGGCTGCTTGACGAACTGCGGATCGAAGAAGCCCGCGTAATAGAGCACCGCCTGCATGATGACGGCGAAGACGACCGCCCGCTTCCCGACGTTCGCGTAGCTGAGCCCCGTGTGCACCCCGAGGCGAACCACGCCCGCGAGCACGACGAGCAACCCCACGAGCACCATCTCGAAGAAAAAAACGAGCACTCGTCGTGGCGAACGGATGAGATCGAACATCGCGCGTCAGCTTCCTTTACGCACCGAGCCTGTCGTGAAGGACCACCCTCGGGACGACCACCCCAGCAGCAGAAGGCGAACACGAAATCGACATCCCTGCACGGAGCATCGTCACTTTCCCCCCGCTCCCACCAAGCCCCGCATCGACGAAGCACGAAAACGGCGGACGATTTTCGCCAAGACCGAGCCTGGGCTAGGAGGCCGCGCGGAGCGAACTCCTGTTCGTGAGCACGGCCGACGACGCCCAGGCGAAGGTATTGGCGAAAAGCGCCGTCGTTTTCAGGGGACGATGACGGTGTCGCCGGTCTGCAGGATGAGGTTCTGCTGGAGGTCGCCCGTTTTGACGACGGCGCTGAAGCTGAACGGGATCCGACGCTCGCCGCGCGCGTCCTTGCGGACGATGACGACCTCGTCCTCCGCGGCGGTGCGCGTGAAACCACCCGCGAGCGCGAGGCCCTGCACGACCGTGACCTGGTGGTTGGGCGTGAACTCGCCGCCGCGCTGCACCTCGCCCACGACATAAATTTTGTAGGACTTCACCTCGGTGACCTGCACCGTGATCGGCGGCTGGTCGGCGAAGTACTTCGTCACGCGCTTGCCGATGTCGGCCGCGACCTCGTCCACGTTCTTCCCCTCGGCGTTGATGTCGCCGATGAGCGGCATCGAGATCGCGCCGTCGGGGCGAACCGTGACCGACTGGCTCATCTCGTCGTGCTTCCACACGCTCACTCGAACCACGTCGCCCGGTCCGATTTTGTAGCCCGCCGCGCGCTCGGCTGCCCAGTTGTAGGTTCGAGTTCCCCCGCAGCCGGCCAGCGCGAGGCCCGCAGCGCACGATACCGTGAGAAAGGCGAGTGAGACGAAACGCATGTTGTGCTCGTATCATACTTCTGCCCGCCTCCGGGAAGCGGCAAAGTTCGTCTGGAAGGAAATTTGGCATGAAGAAGCCCTTCGTCACCATCGCGATGCCGTGCCTCGACGAGGAGGCTTACATCGAGGCCTGTGTCCGCTCCGTGCTCGCGCAGGACTACCCGAAAGACCGCCTCGAGCTGCTCGTCGCCGACGGCATGAGCAAGGATTCGACTCGGGAAATTCTCGCGCGCCTCGCGGCCGACGATCCGCGCATTCGGGTGATCGAGAACCCCGCGCGCATCCAGTCGGCGGGCATCAACGCGATCCTCGCCGAAGCCAAGGGTGAAATCTTGGTCAGGATGGACGTGCACTGCGAGTACGCCCACGACTACGTCTCGCAATGCGTGCGCGCCCTCGAGGAGACCGGCGCAGACAACGTCGGCGGCGCGCAGCGCGCACGCGCGAAGACCCTGTTCCAGCGCGCGCTCTGCGCCGCACTCGACAGCCCGCTCGGCGTCGGCGGCGCGAAGTACCGCTCCTCGGACGCCGAGGGCTTCGTCGACACCGTGTTCCTCGGCGCGTTCCGAAGGCGCGTCTTCGAGACGGCCGGCATGTACGATCCGAAGGCGGTCACGAACGAGGACGCAGAGCTGAACCAGCGCATCATCGAGGGCGGCGGCAAGGTCTACCTCTCGAAGGACATCGTCGTTCACTACTTCCCGCGCGGCAGCTTCCAAGCCCTCGCCAAGCAATATTTCAAGTATGGCCAGGGCCGCGCGCGCACCCTCTTGAAGCGGGGAAAATTCCTCTCGCTTCGCCCCGCGATTCCGTTTCTCATGACGCTCACCGGCGCCGCGATGGTCCTCACTTCCCCGTTCCAGCCGTTCACGCCCCTCGCGTTCGCCGCGTACGCGCTAGGCACCGGCGCCGAGGCAGTGCGTGTCGGCCGCGACCTCGGCCCCCTCGGGGTGCCGCTCGTGTGGGCCATGTTCCCGGTCGTGCACGTGTCCCATGGCGTGGGCTTCGGGGTCGGGCTCGTAAAGTACAAGCTCTTCCCGGACTGGGCAAAAGAGCCCGAGCGCCTCGACCACCGCGACGACGGCTCCGAAGCCGGGCTCGCCCCTTCCCCCACCTGACGGCCGCTCGCCTTGTCCACGTTCGGCGCCGCGCTTCTCATCGTCTTCCTCTTCGTGAGGCCACAGGAATGTTTTCCTGTCCTCGAGTCGTTCAAGCTCCTCTACGTCGCGATCGGTTTCGGGTTCCTCGGCATCGCGATCGATCTCGGCACCGGCAAGCTGAAGCTCGGCTCGCCGCAGTGGCCGATCATGGGCATGTACGTGGGCTGGAACGTGCTCTGCACCCTCGTGAAGGTGGGCGGCGGCCCGGTCGCCGACATGCAGGTCACGATGTTCTTCCCCGTGATCTACTTCACGATGATGATGTACGCGGGGCGCACGTTCGAGCGCTTCCGCAACCTCGGCCTCGTGATGCTCGCGGTGTCGGTGCTCATCGCCGGATTCGGTATTTACCAAGGCAAGAGCGAGTTCCAGTGCATCAAGATCTCGGAGGGCGCCGATAGGTCGGAGGCCCACGACAAGTCGAAGGGCGAGCCCGACGGCCGCGAGTGCGTGGAGAGCCTCCAGTGCCGCGAAGGCGTCGACATGAAGGACGACTACGAGTGCGAGCGTCCCGGCCTCTTCGGCACGTTCAGCGTCGCGAACGGTCGCGCGCGCTGGCGCGGCACCCTGTCCGACCCGAACGAGCTCTCGCTCTTCTGCGGGGTAGGGCTCACGTTCGCGTTCGCGCTTTACCAAGTACTCCAGAGTAGATTCTGGAAGACCGTCATCATCGCGGGCTCGGTCGGCACCGTTTTGTATTGCACGATCCTCACCGGCTCTCGCGGCGGCATCTTGGTGCTCTTGGCGGTGTTCGGCGTCTATTTCGTGCGCAAGTACGGACTCAAAGGCGTAGTCATCGCGGGCATTTGCGGCTCACCCGTGTTGCTCCTCGGCGGCCGCTCCGGGGAAGACGCGGAGGCCTCGTCGCTCGAGCGTCTCGGGGCCCTCTACGACGGCTGCGACTTCTTCAAGGCGAGCCCCATTTTCGGGCTCGGTCACAACCAGTTCATCGAGAACTACTTCATCACCGCCCACAACTCGTACCTGCTCTCCGCCTCCGAGCTCGGGCTCCCCGGCATCATCTTGTGGTTCGCGGTGCTGTGGTCGAGCGTGAAAATCCCCTGGGAGGTCGCGTTCCGTCCCCCGTGGGGCATGGACCCGCGCCTCTACCCGTTCTCGATCGCGCTCGTCACGTCGTTCGCGGGCATCTTGGTGGGCATCTTCTTCTTGTCGTTCACCTACCACCCGATGATGTTCGTTTATTACGGCTTCTGCGGCGCCTACTACGGCGCAGTGAAGCGCAGCGCCCCCCACTGGGAAGTGAAGTTCACGAGCAAAGATTGGAAGTGGACCAGCGTCGCCGCCACCACCGCGATCACGGTCATTTTCCTCTACACCCGCTTCAAGGGTCAGCCCTAACCCACGAGCCACAAGCACCCACGCACCCGCGAGCCACACGCACCCGCGCCCCACACGAGCCTCTAGCCCCACGAGCCACGCGCACTCGCGACCCCACGAGCCACGCGCACTCGCG
>JAAFHT010000169.1 GCA_013297625.1 Actinomycetota bacterium
TACATCCTCATTGACCAGACGCCCGACGACAGCGGACTTGTGCCCCTCGTCGCGAACCGCGTCGTGAACGCGTCGATCATGATCACACTCATCGTCGTCATGGCGGTAGTCGCGGCACGTCGGCACGTGCGGTCGACGGATGCTCCGCTCGCCGTACTCGACGGAACCCACGGCGCCCCCCACGCCGTCTCTAGCCAGCCCGCCCCGTCGCCGCAAGGGCGCGACGGCTTGCTGCGCGCGAGCGCCGCTGCTCTGCGCGGCGGTTGGCGCGGCGGACTGCTGCTCGCCATCGGCTGCGGAGTTCTCGACGCCATCGCCAACGTCATCGTGCTCGTCGGACTGCGCGTGGGTGACCTCACGGTCGTCTCGGTGCTCACGGCCCTCTACCCGGCCGGCACGATCTTGCTCGCGGCGCTCGTGCTGCGCGAGCGCATAGCGGTGCTGCAGTGGGTGGGACTCACGCTCGCCCTTGCCGCGAGCGCGATGCTCGCCGCTGCCTAAGTCGCTTTCCTCCTGGCCACCAGCACCGCCTGTCCGCCCACCCGCCAGTTCGGCCCGCTCGGCCCGCTCGGCCCGCCTTGTCGCTCGGCTTGCCCGCCCACCTTCCCCCTGCGCGCTCCCCAATCGAAGGAAGTTTCACCGACTTTGGCTCCCAAACTTCCTTCGATTGGGGAGTCGGCCAAGAGTCCGTGTCTCGGGGGCTCGGGGCACGGCGACGCAACAAAGGGCTCGAAGCATGGCGACGCGACAAGGGACGCGGTGCACGACGGTGCCAGGAGGGGCGCGGTGCACGACGGCGCGACAAGGGGCTCGGGGCTCCGCGTTTCCGGTCGCGGCGGCGACCACGCTCGCCGAAACGGCAGCAGCCGAGCGCGCCGCCCTCACGACCCTGAAGGCCTGGGAGCAGCACGCCCGGCTGGCGTACCTACAGTTGCGCTAGAGCGCGGCGAGGCGGTCGAGGAAGGCGTCGCCGACGCGCACCTCGGTGGTCTCGGCCTCGATCTCGGCGCGCTCCAGCAGCTCGTCGAAGCGACGAGCGCGCTGGCGCGTGATGAGCGTGACGACTGTTCCGACCTTGCCCGCGCGGCCGGTGCGGCCCGAGCGGTGCAAGTAGGTCTTGTACTCGTCGGGGGCGTCGGCCTGGATCACGAGCGAGATGTCATCGACGTGGATGCCCCGCGCCGCGACATCCGTCGCCACCAGCACATTCACCCGACCACTCGTGAGCTTCTCGAGGTTGCGCGTGCGCCGCGCCTGGTTGAGGTCACCGTGCAGGCTGACGGCCGGGATTCCGGCGTCGTCGAGCTGGTCGGCGAGCTCTTCGGCAAAGGCGCGCGTGCGGGCGAAGATGAGCGTCTTGCCCTCGCCGGCGGCGAGCTGCTCGATGATGCCCCGCTTCTCGCGCTGGTCGACGAGCAGCACCTTGTGGTCGATCGTCGACGACTCTTGGTCTTCGCCGGCGACCTCGTAGACCGCGGGCTTCTCGAGGAACTCGGTGACGAGGCTGGCAACACCCGAGTCGAGCGTGGCCGAGAACAGCAAGCGCTGCCCGTTTGGCCGCGTGCGGCGGATGATGCGCTGCACGGGCTCGAGAAACCCGAGCTCGCACATGTGGTCGGCCTCGTCGAGCACGACGATCTCGATCTGGCTGAGGTCGAGACGACCCTGTTCGATGAGGTCTTCGATGCGGCCAGGCGTGCCGATGATGATGTCGACGCCGCGCTGCAGTGCTCCGACCTGGCGACCCTGAGGCACGCCGCCATAGATCTGCGTCGTGAAGAGGCCGACACTGCGCGCGATGGGCTGCACCGTGCGGTCGATCTGCAAGGCGAGCTCACGCGTCGGGGCCAGGATGAGCGCGCGGGGAGCGCGACCCATTTGACGCTTCTTGCCGCCACCATTTTCCATCAGTCGCTCGACCAGGGGAGCACCGAAGGCAATCGTCTTGCCCGATCCGGTGCGGCCGCGGCCCAGAACGTCTTTGCCGGCGAGCACATCGGGAATTGTCGCCGCCTGAATCGGGAACGGCGAACTCGCGCCCTGCTCTTCGAGCTCACGAACGATGTTCGCGCCGAGGCCGAGGTCGGCAAAAGTGACTCCCTCGACGTCGGTCGCGAGCACTGCGTCGGCCGTCAAGCGGTCGAGCACGACGTCGTCGACCTTGGCGGCCTTGGCGTCGCGGCTCGGGTAGAAGCTCGACTCGCGGCGTTCGGTCGGCCGCTCGTCGCGGTCGAAGCTGCGCGCGGGGCGCGCGTCGCGCTCGTAGGTGCGCGGAGCACGGTCGTCACGGTCGAACGAACGAGCGGGACGCGCGTCACGGTCGAAGCTGCGAGGAGCGCGATCGTCGCGCGCCGGAC
>JAAFHT010000032.1 GCA_013297625.1 Actinomycetota bacterium
TCGCCGCCGCGCGATCGCGCGCGACGGCGAGGCTTTCGCACGCAACTGGGATCGCTGGGCGCGGCAAGAAGTCGAGCACGCGAGCCTGCACAACCCGCGCGGCACCGCCGACGAGATCGTGGACGGCGCGAGTCTCTGACGCTCGGGCGTGCGGCCGCGCGGTCAGCCAGTCCAGCGTGCGAGCACCGTGAGCGGGTCGGCGAACCGCCACGCCACTCCGGGCTCGGTGATCGCCGACGTCGACTCGAGCCGAACGACCTGTTCGACGCCGCCCGCCGTCACGACGATGCTTCCGGCGTCGGCGCCGGGAAGCACGGTTGATCGAGACGCCGCTTCGAGGCGAAGGTCGAGCCCGGCGAGCTGCGTCGAGCTCACGGTGATGGCCTCCGTGGCGATGAGCTCGGTCGACTGCCCCCATTGCGAACGGGCAATCGCGACCACCTCGCCCGCGCTCACCACCTCAACGGGCTGCACGCCTGCGCGAATGCTCTCGATGAGGTCGGCGGCGGCCGCTTCAGCGGCGGGGTAGCCCGGTTGGCCCAGCATGGCGATGATGATCGTTTCGTCACCCACGGGCACGCCCACGATCACGCAGACCCCCGCGGCGTCGGTGTAGGTGCGCGTCAGACCGACTGTGCCGAGTTCGCTCACGAAGTCGGCTTCATCGCTGATGGGCGAGTTGGCAGAGGTCTCGTCGAGTCGTGTCGAGAGCAGTTCGGCGAGCACCGGCGTCTCGAGGGCGAGGCGTGCGAGCTGGGCCATGTCGCTTGCCGTCGAAAGCGACGCCGGGTCAAGCCCCGTGCCGTCAACCACCGTGGTCGCCGTGAGGCCATTCTCGTCGAGCCAGGTGCGCGCCGCCGAGCGATAGTCGTCGAGCCCCCCGAACACCGCGTCGACCAACAGCTCAGCGGTGTTGTTGCCCGAGCCGATGAGGGTTGCCGCGATGAGATCGCGTCGCGTCCAGGTCTGACCAAACTGCACGCCAACCGTGCGCGCTCCTGCGGCGGAAAGCGCGCGGTAGCGATCGACCGTTGCCTGGTCGATCGTGATCGTGGGGCCGGGGGCACCGGCCTCGAGGGATTCCACGCCGAGCACGACGCTCACGAGCACGAGCTTGGCCGCGCCCGCGATGGGTCGTGGGTCAGAACTGCCGGCGGTAGCGGGCAACCCTTCGGCGGCGAGCACGGCGGTCGAGCCGTCGGCGGGCAACGCGAGCGCAGCATCCCACCGGCCATCGAGAGATGCCGAGATCGTTTGCTCGATGTGCAATCGCGGCACGGGGCTGAGTAAAGCGGCGGCGGCATAGACGACGCCCGCGACGACGGCGAGAGCCAGCAGCCCACTCACGATGCCGCGCACGCGCCGCCCCCGGGTCATGCCCACCCCAAGCGGTGCAACTCGTCGTCGTCGATCCCGTAGAAGTGCGCGATCTCGTGCACGAGCGTCACGTGTATCTCGTCGCGCAACTCATCGAGATCGGCGCACAGGGCGAGCAGCGGCTCACGAAACAGGATGATGCGATCGGGCAGTTCTCCGAAGCCGTACTGCCCGCGTTCGGTGAGCGCGACGCCGTCGTAGATGCCCAGCAGATCGAGCGAACCGTCGTCGGGCCGGTCTTGCGTGACGAAAATCACGTTGTCGAGCCCATCGATCATCTCGTCGGGCAACAGGTCGAGCTCGTCGATGACGAGTGCTTCAAAGGCCTCGGCGTCGAGCTCAAGGGGGGTCGCCTCGTCGTTGTCGCTCATGAGCCGGCCTCGCTGCGCGTCGGCGGCTCGCTAGCCTCGATGACCTGCACGAGGCCGTCTTGCATCCAGGCGAGCCACTCGTAGACATCGCGCAGCCCGGGCTCGCCGAACGTGCCCTCGTCGCCGTCGACGATGATGCCCATGCGGTCGGCGATGACGAGGCGCAGGTCACCGATGCCGCGCACCCAGTCGAGCGCGGCATCCGTCGAGATCGACACCGAGTGAGAGAGGTCGTCATTGGCCACGGGGGCGAGAGCACGCGAAAGGGTGCGTGCGAAGCCGATCTTGCGGTCGACGAGGCCGCGGCGGCTCAAGCGGCGCCACTCGTCGGCGAGCTCGGGCTCGTGGCGATACGCATCGGGCAGCAGGCGGCGAACGGCCGAGTCGTCGTCGATGGGCGATTCGAGTGCCTCAGCAAGAAGAGCCTGCAACTGGTCGGCGAGTGAGACGAGAATGCGCGCTTCTTCGGGCTCGACGATGACGATGCTGGCAACGCCCGGCTGGGCGTCGTCGCCCGTGGGAACGGTGATCTTCATCGGGGAGCCCGCTCGACCGTGGCCCACAGGCCGTACTCGTGCATGGCTTCGGCATGGCGTTCCATGTGCTCACGGTTACCCTCGGCGAGCGTCGCCCGACCTTCGCTGTGCACTTGCATCATCAGGTGCTCTGCGGTCGGGGCATCCACCCCAAAATGGCGGCGAAAGACCCACGAGACGTAACTCATGAGATTGACGGGGTCGTTCCAGACCACGATCGTCCACGGCACCTCGGCAGCATGAACCGGGCGCTCCAGCAGCTGGCCCTGCGATTCACCCGCTGGTACGCGCGTCATGCATCCAGTCTGACGTGCGTGGCCGCGAAGCCCCGCAGAACAGGCCGAGAGACTCGTAATCGTCACGAGAAGCCGGTAAAGAATTGGGGTGAGTAACGGGGCTTGAACCCGCGACCTCCTGGACCACAACCAGGCGCTCTGCCAGCTGAGCTATACCCACCATGCTGGCCATCTCACGATGGCCGACACGACAGTCTATTACAGGCGGGGTGCCCACTTCTGCACGACATCGTTCGCCGCCTGTTGAGCCTCTTCTGACGTGGGCCCGGGCTCGGCGACGAAGCCCGCGCGACGGTAGTAGTCGAGCTCACGAATCGACTCGAGAATGTCGGCGAGAGCGCGGTGTCCGCCGTTCTTGGCGGGCGCGTTGAAGTAGACCCGCGGAAACCAGCGACGCACGAGCTCTTTGATGCTTGAGACGTCGACCGAGCGGTAATGCAAGTGAGCATCAACACTCGGCATCGAGCGAGCAAGAAACGCGCGATCGGTGCCGATCGTGTTGCCCGCGAGCGGGGCTTGGCCGGCGGTGGGAACGTGCTGGGTGATGTAGGCGAGCACCTGTTGTTCGGCGGTCTCGAGGGCGACCCCCGCGTCGAGCTCGTCGAGCAATCCGCTCGCGGCATGCATGTCGCGCACGAACTCACCCATGTTGGCGAGTCCCGCTTCGGTCGGGGCAATCACGATGCTGAATCCCGGATGCACGGGCTCGAGCTCGTAGTCGGTGATGACCACCGCCACCTCGACGAGGTCGTCGACCGCCAGATCGAGCCCTGTCATCTCGCAGTCGATCCAGACAAGGCGGTCGGTCGTTGAACTCACCGGGGCAGTCTACCGGCGTGTCTCGACCGGCTCTCGCTGTGCCGAGCCCGGCGTACCCTGGCACCGTGCGCATTGAACTCTTCACCTCGGCCTTTTGTGACCCGTGTCATCGGGCTCGTGAGGTCATCGCCGAGGCGCAGCGACTAGTGCCGGCACTCACGGTCGACGAACGGGATGTCGCGGCGCATCAAGCGCGGGCCGCCGAGCTCGGCATTCGCAGCACCCCGACCACGATCATCTACAACCGTGAGGGTGGCGAACTGCTCCGTGCGGAAGGGGTACCGACCCTGCCGCGACTACTGACGGCGCTCGCCGAGGCTATCGACTGAGGTTCGCCAGGGCGTCGCGCACCGCGACCCCGAACGCGCTGACCGAACCGTCGAGCGCATCGAGCTGAGCGGCGTCGAGCAGGGGTTCGAGCATCCCGTTTCGCTCGACCAGCACGAGCGGCGCGCGATCACCCACAGCGGCAGCCTCGCGATCGTCAAGCTCGTTGAGGTGCCGCAGGTCAACGTGAACGCCGAGCTCGGCCACGAGGGCATCCCACTCGCGCTTGCGCCGGATGGGGGAGTGCGTGATGTCGCACAGGGCGCAACTGACGGTGCCGAGCATGTGGCCCACGATGTAGCGCAGCTCGCCCACGAGCCCGCCATCGGCGTTGTAGACGCCCAGAATGCGATCGACCACGCATGCTCCCCTCGAGTGAAACTCTAGGGTGAACGGTCGCGCTGAACGGCACCCGAGAGCCGCGCTCCGATACCCTGGACGCTGAGCCCCCGTAGCTCAGCGGATAGAGCAGGAGCCTTCTAATCTCTTGGCCGCAGGTTCGATTCCTGCCGGGGGCACCAAGATATTCATCGCGCTGGGCCGAGTCCGCCTGATAGCGTACCGCCGTGAATCGTTCTCTTCTTGTTGGGCTCGCCCGCATTGTGGTGGGGCTCAGTCTGGTGGGCAGTGTCGCCTGGCAGATCACTGACCGCGTTGCCAACGACGTCTTCCGTCCGACGGAATACCTGGCTTACTTCAGCATCGTCTCGGCCATTCTGGTGGGCCTGATGCTCGTCGTCAGCGGAATCCTTCGATTGCGTGAGGTGCCCGAGTCGACACTCATGGCCATCCTCCGCCTCACGGGTGCGGCCTCGATGATCGTGGTCGGTGTCGTGTATCACGCGCTCATTAGTGGTACCGCGCCTGACCCGCGCGATCTCGGCTACGAGTGGCCGGTCATCCCGAACCTCGTCATTCACACCTGGGCGCCCATCGCCATTGCGCTCGACTTTCTGTTGAGCACGCACGGCCGAAAGCTGCGCCTGCGTCAAGCGTTCTGGGTGGCGGTGTTCCCGCTCACGTGGCTCGCCTTCTCTGTGGTTCGCGGGCTCATTGACGGCTGGTGGCCCTACTGGTTCATCGACCCCAGTGGTGAGGGCGGCGTTGGCGGAATGCTCGCCTATGTGTTCGCCATTGCGGCGTTCTTCGTGATCTTGGGTTTCGTGCTGATCGCTCTCAACCTGGGGGTACGCCGACTGTTGCGTCGCTCCGGGTCTGAACCGCAGGTGCAGGCTTAGCATCAGCGTCATGCGACGCATCCTTGGCGCCACCCGCTTCATCGTGGTTATCCCCGCGATCGCTGCGATTCTGGGCGCGGTATTGCTCATGTTCCAGGGTTCGGTCGGTGTTGTTCTGGTGATTATCGACGCCGTGTGGTTCGGCGCCGACCTCAAGAGCACCACGGTTGACGTGCTCACGGCGGTCGACGCGATCTTGCTCGGCACGGTGTTGCTTGTGATCGGCTACGGCCTGTATGAGCTCTTCGTCGATGCCGAGATCGCGGTGCCCAGTTGGTTGCGGGTGTATGACCTCGACGACTTGAAGTCGAAGCTCATCGGAGTCGTCGTCGCCATCATCGCGGTCATCTTTGTGGGTGTGCTGGTCGACTCGAACCGTGCCGCCGACGTCTTGTCGTATGGCGTCGGCGCGGGGGCGCTGGTAGCAGGGCTCGCCTTGTTCTCCTATGCAACGAAGAAAGACCGGTCGGCAACGCCGAAGAGCGACGGTGGGCTCAGTTCGAAAAAGCCCTAAGGCGTAGCGACGTCGTCGCTACGCTCGGCGCATGACCACTCGCGAGCAGCGCCTCGACCGCGTCGCCCAGAAGCTCAGCCGCGACGCTCGGGTGAGTGAGCTGCAGCTGCGAGTCACCGATCGCGAGGGCACCCTCGGCTACAGCTGGGCGGCGCCCGGGTCACGCGCGACGCACGCGATCGCGAGCAGCACCAAGACCTTCGCCGGGGTACTCGTGCTGCGGAAGGTCGCCGCAGGCGAGCTGACGCTCGAGCAGCCGCTCGTGAGCATCCTGCCCCGCGAGCATCTCGTGCGGCTCAACAACTACGGGTGGACAGATCGAGCGGATGAGTTCACGGTACGTGACATCCTTGCCCACACGTCTGGCATACCGAATTACTACGCACAGCAGGCTCTCGACCCCCGAAGCGACATTGCCGCGGTAACGGCCGCCGACAAGGGCTGGAGCTACTGGCACACCCTCCAGGTTGCTCGGCAGATGTCGGCCACATTCCCCCCGCATAGCGGCCGCGCACAGTACAGCTTCACGAACTATCAGCTGGTGGGACGCCTCATCGAGACGGTCTACGGATGCTCGCTCGCAGCAGCTCTCGACCGAGAGCTGTTCTCCCCGCTCGGATTGCGTGACACGGCTCTGTTGACTCCTGAGTCGCTGCACTTGTTCGACGACGCGTCGCCGCTGCTCTACGGCACGCAGTCATATCGCGGCGCTCGCCGCCTCGCATCGCTCGGCGCCGAGGGGGCTCTCGTCTCGACGACCGCTGACACGATGCGGTTTCTGCGCGCGCTCATGGACGGCGAGGTGCTCGACCCCGAGACGCTCGAGCTCGCGGTGAGTGATCGGCTACCGCTGTTTCCGCGCGTGACCTACGGCGTGGGCATCATGGCGCTCTCGCTGCCGCGCGTGCTGACTCGCTTGCCTCGCCCGGGCATCCTGCTCGGTCACGCGGGCATGACGGGTCACGTGATGTTCGCTGACCCGGTGAGTGGCCTCGCGGTCGTCGGCACGATCAACCAGTTGGCCGCGCCGCGCTTGTCGTTCCGATTGCTGATCGGCGCGCTCCGCGCGGCACGCGGGCGCTGAGTTCGACCACGCTCAGTCGAGCTCGAGCCGGCGCCGAAACTCGGCCGTCAGGCGTGCCCGCTCAACCTTGCCCATGCGGTTGCGCGGGATCACCGACACTTGGCCAAACACGGTGGGGTGCTTGCCGGGCAGCCGTTGCCGCAACAGCTGGTCGAGGGCCCGCAAGTCGCAGTCGGCGTGCGCCACCACGGCAATCCCGAGTTCAGGCACGCCCGGCGTCTTCTCGATGACGAAAGTCGCGGCGTCGATTACTCCCGGAAACCCTTCGACAGCGGCATCCACCGCCGCGGGGTCAACCTTGACGCCACCAACGTTGACGATCTCGCTCACACGACCGTCGAGCACGAGCGTGCCCTGCGGGCCGATCGACCCGCGGTCGCCCGGGTAGAACCAGCCATCGCGAAACGACTGCTCAGGGTCGGGCCCCACATAGCCACTTGCGAGGCCGGCGCCCCGGTAGCGCACGTCTCCCGTGACACCGTCGGGCACGGGTGCGCCTTGCTCGTTAACGATCTGCAGCTGGATGCCCTCCAACGGTCGCCCGACATCGGCCGGGTCGCCCTCGCCGTGCACCATGCGCATCGCGACCCCACCGCCTTCGGTCGAGCCGTAGACGCCCCGCACGGGCACCGAGAGCACCTCGGCGATTTGCGCGAGCAGCGCCGGGGTCGCGGCGGCGCCTGCCGTCCGCACCTCGCGAAGGCTCGGCAGGGTCAGGCCCTGCTCGCGGATGAGGTGCACGAGGCTACCCACCTGCACGGGCGATCCCGCGAGCACTTCGACTCTCGCCTCCGCAGCGCGACGCAGCAGGCGTTCGTCCGAGAGTTCGGTCGCGATGTACGGCGTGCCGTGCTGCAGGCTCGCGAGAGCGGTGTGAAACCCGCCCGTGGTCGACAGCGTCATGAGGTTGAGCTCGGGGCGCGCGCCTGTCCAATAGCGGTGCAGAGTCGCGAGCCGGTGTTCGACGGCGCTGACGGAGAGCTCGACGCCCCGCGCAGCGCCCGTGGTGCCACTCGTCATGATCACGCGGCACGTGGCGTCGGCGCGCGGGTAGAGCACGGTCGCAACCTCGGGGTCTCCAGACTCATCGGCGTCGGCGACGGCCTGCTCGATCCACAGCTGATCGATGGCGATGACCTGCGCGGCGTCATGGCGGCGGGTTCCGGGAGACGTGAGCAGGGCATCCAGCGCCAAACCGCTGGTCGTGCCCACTCCCGTCAACGAGACGGTACGAGTTGCTATGCGAAAGAGCGCAAGCGTCACGATCCAGTCGATGGCAGGGGGCACATCAGTGCCGACGAGCATGCGCGGTTCAATGCCGAGCTCACGGAGTCGTCGCGTCACGGCAGATACGGCCCGAGCCAGTTGCGCGAATGTCCACGTCTCGTCGCGGGCAATCAAGGCCGCCTGGTTCGGTCGCGAGGCAGCCTGCTCCTGAAGGTGGAGCACGGGTGCAAACATAGGGGCGCTCCGCTCAGAAAACAGGGGCCGGTCGAAACCGTGCGGGGATAGGGGTTCCACTGTAGAGTTCGAACGCGCTTCGTGTTCGATTGCACGCGGCCGCGAGACTGTCCTCCCCCCTCGAGGAGCCCTGCCGTGCCTGAGATCCTCCGTGCGAACGTTGCGACTTCCCCTCTGCCTCTCAATCGGCGCCGTGTGACGCGCGCGGCCGCTGTGGTGACCTCCGGCGGTCTTCTCGCGAGCATGGGCGCCGTTGGCGCAGCTCCGGCTTTCGCGGCCGAAGCCACCGACTGTGGCCCGGGCAACACCGTCGACGCGGCGACGGGCACTGCCGGCGACATTCAGACCTTGCTGGATGCCAACACCGCGATTGTCTGCCTCTCGGGCACCTTCGCCCTCTCGGCTCCGCTCGAGTTCGACCACAACCTCACGCTGTTCGGCCTGACGGCCGGTGAGCTGGATGGCAATGACCTCACGGCCCTTATCGAAGGCGGAGCCGGGGCGAGCCTGACGGTTCAGAACCTCTCGCTCGTCGACGGCTCGGCGGTGCAGGGCGGCGCAATCTATGTCGATGGTGACCTCACGGTCGAGAATTCGACGTTCGCCAGCAACTCAGCTGACGAGGATGGCGGCGCGATCTACGTCGACATCGTGACGGGAGACCCCACGATCTTCGTCACGGATTCGACGTTCTCGAGCAACGCCACCGGCCCCCTGATCGATGGCTTTGACGGCTATTCGGGCGGTGCGATCTACTCCGACTCAATCGGCACCTTCACCATCACAGGTTCAGAATTCACCGGGAACTCGGCGTCGTTTCTCGGTGGTGCCGTGTTCGGGTACGCCGTGCTGACCGAAGAGAGCACCCTCTCCAACAACAGCGCAGGCGGGGGCGGCGCGCTCTACGCGACGCTCATGGCAAGTATCGAGTCGACCTACTCCGACAACAGTGCTGAGTACGGTGGCGGCGTCATGACGCTCGCCTACGCGGCCAGCATCGGCTCGACTTTCGTCGGCAATGAAGCCAGCTTCGCGGGTGGGGCTATCGCGAGTGGCCTGGGCGGCGGCGGTGGATTTGCCGGTTACGGCAGCATGCAGAGCCTTAACTCGACGTTCGTTGACAACACCGCTGTCGAGTTCGGCGGCGCAATCCTGGCGGATTACGGGCAGGTTGCGCTCTCGACGTTCCTCAACAACGAGGTTGATTCGAGCGGAGAAGGCAACGCTGTCTACCTCTTCGCTGACGAGTCGGAGATGGAGATCGCTGGCAACGTCTTTGCGGGCACCAGCGCGGCGGCGCAACTGAGCGCTGAGCCGGCTGGCGTCTATAGCGACCTCGGCGGCAACGTCTTCAGCACCGCTCGTGCCACTGAAGCGGCTCTCGTGACCCCGCACCCGAGCACCCTGTTCTCTCGCTCGGTGACCTCGCTCTTTGGGCCGAGCCCCACTCTCACCGCGAACGGCGGCACGACGGCGACCATTGCGCTCGTGAGTGGCAGTCCGGCCATCGACGCGGTGCCGCCCGAGACGCTCGCCGAGATCGATTTCCTCCCGACGTCGGCGTTGGCATCCGCCGCGGAGGCGCTTTCGAGTGTCTCTGACTTCACTGCCGCTGCCACCGGTGCGGGTCTCGATCAGCGCAACGTCGCACGTAACGGTTTTGCTGACGCGGGTGCGTTCGAGTTCGGCGATGCCGAACTCGCTGCCACTGGTAGTGACGCATCAACCAACGGATGGCTCGCGGCTTTCGCTGCGATGCTTCTCGGTTCGGGCATGGCCGCCGCACTCGTCGCCCGTCGTCGTTCGCGCACAGCATCCAAGTCGTACGCTCCCTAACGATCTCGCGCTAGACTCGCCCGCACATCCCCCAACGACGAGGAGTGCGGAGTGAGCCACAAGCGTGCCGTCACCCTGGCCGAGCTGCTACCGCAGCCCATCCAGGGCATCCAGAGCCTGAAAGACACCTACGGCGAGTGGGATGTCCACGAGAGCCAACATGTCGATGTCGAGCACGTGCAGGCCGTGCTCGGCGAGCTCGTCGAGCGCCTCGACGACAACTTCCCCTACTTTCACCCGCAGTACGCCGGGCAGATGCTCAAGCCGCCGCACCCCGTCGCCGTCGCCGCGTATCTCGCGACGATGCAGCTCAACCCCAACAACCACTCGATCGACGCGAGTGCCGCGACGACGCGCATGGAGCACGAAGTGCTCGACCAACTCGCCGCGATGTTCGGCTATCCGGCCGACTACATGGGCCACCTCACGTGGAGCGGCACCACGGCCAACCTCGAGGCGCTGTGGGTCAGCCGCGAGATCTCACCCGGCAAAGCAATCGCGCATTCAGCGGATGCTCACTACACGCACTCGCGCATGGGCGAGGTGCTCGGCATCGACACCGTGGGTATTCCGACCGAAGCTGACGGCCGCATCAGCCTCGACGCTCTCGAGCGCGAGCTCGCGACCGGGCGTATCGGCGTGGTGGTCGCGACCCTCGGCACGACCGGGCTCGGCGCGGTCGACCCCCTCGCAGACATCATCCCGCTCGCCCGCCAGTACGGCGCTCGCGTGCACGTCGACACCGCCTACGGCGGGTTCTTCACCATCATTGCCGACGAGCTCGACCCCGAGACCGCGCGGCACTTCCGCGCGATCGCGCAGGCCGACTCGGTCGTCGTTGACCCGCACAAGCATGGCCTGCAGCCCTACGGCTGCGGAGCGGTGCTGTTCAATGACCAGTCGATTCTGCGGTTCTACCACCACGAGTCGCCGTACACCTACTTCGCGAGCACCGAGCGGCACTTCGGCGAGATTCAGCTCGAGTGCTCGCGGGCGGGCGCGAGCGCGGCGGCGCTGTGGGCCACGCTCAAGGTCTTTCCGCTCACGATGCAGGGCCTCGGCGCGATCGTGCTGCCCGGCTACCGGGCCGCGCAGACCTGGCACGGGCTCATCGCCGAGAGCGACATCCTGCAGCCTTACCAGCGCCCCGAACTCGACATCATCACGTACTTGCCGCGTGTGCGGCGCATGTCAGAACTCGATCGTGTGAGCCACGCCATCTTCGAGATGGCCGCCGACACCACGAGGCCGCAGCAGACGCACCTCGCCACCTACGTCGTCACGCCGGGCCAACTGACCGCTCGCGGAATCGAGCTCGAGCACGACGTTGATCGCGCGCGCATCATGCGCAGCGTGCTCATGAAGCCCGAGCACGAGCCGCTGATTCCCGAGATGCACCACCATGTGTCGATGTGGTCGCGCCGCGCCTACGAGGCGACGCACTAGCGACGCGGGGTGGTCAGCCCGCCGATGCGGGTAGCACGCGCGAGCGCACCGTGCTCGCGGGCATGGGCGTGGTGATGATGAGCGGCATGCTGCCCGTTGCCGTGGCTACAGCGGTCGGCGGGTCCGGGGTCAGTGGTGAGCGCCCGGCTCTGTCGTCTGACGTGACCCACACCTGCGGCGCAAGCGGTGTGTCGGCGCCCGCCACCACCACGGGCGCATCATTGGCAGGGGTCGGCTCGACGGGCTCGAACGCCCAACGCTCAAGGTCCGCGCCGAAGAGCTTCTTCGCGCGGCGCGGCTTCGTGCTCCAGGTGACGAGCCGGTCGCGGTACTCCACGAGAGTCTGTTGCGCCTGAAACTGAAAGCCGGCCGAGTCGCGCTTCATGGCCGCGAGCTCGTGAGTCGCCCAGTTTGCGGCGAGTCCGGCCCCCGCGATCGGCAGCAGACGGATGCGCGTCTCGGCCTCAGCGATGAGGTTGTCGAGTTGGGCGCGGTCGGTAACTGACAGGGCGTTCCAGGCTGCCGCACGACGGCCGGCGAGCACGAACCCACCAATGGCGGCGGTGAGGGCATCCCGATAATGCAGCGTGATGAGTCGTTTGGTCGATGCGCGCCCGATGATGCCCGCGACGATGCCCGCCACGACGATGGCCAGCGCCGGGATGATGGCGCCCGACAGTACTCGCCATCCCTCGTCAGATGCGAGCCATTGCAGAAAGCTGTTGCTCGAGTCCATGTCGTGCACACTACCCCCGAACGGGGGACACGCCAACTTACATCGAGGATTCGTCGTTCTTGCGCACCGTAGTGATAGGGCCCGTCGCGAGCGCCAAGTCGGCATCGACGACTTTTCCGACGCGGGCGCTTTGGGCCAGGATGATGCCCGCCAGCACGACGGCCGCCCCCGCAATCTGCACGAGTTCGAGCGTCTCACCCAACCACAGCCACGCCACCGCGAAGGCGAAGATGACCTCGCTCGAGGCCACAATTCCGGCGGCCGTGGCCGGCAGGTGACGCAAGGCTGCGAGGCTCAACAAGAAGGGAGCGAACGAGCCGAGCAGCACGTTCCACGCGAGCGGCACGGCCATCGGCACTTCGAGCACCCCGAGCGCCCCACCGATGTCAACCGGGGTGCTGAAGATGCCGGGCGAGAGCTCCCACCACCCGCTCACGAAGCTCCAGAACACGGCCGCGATGCTCATCGTCCAGAACGAAACGGCGAGCGGCGACATGCGCGCCACTTGCCTCTCGCCGACCAGAAAGTAGACGGCGAGGCACACGGCAGCGGCGAGGGCGAGCGCGACACCCAGGGCATTGAGAGTGCTCGCCCACACCTGGGCGACCACCGCGAGGCCGACGAGCACGAACGCGATCGCCACCCACAGCCGAGCCTTGACGGGCTCGCGAAAGATGAAGAACGCCACGAGCGCCACCATGAGCACGGCGGTGTACTCGAGCAACAGGGCGATGCCCACCGGCAGAATCTGCACCGCGGCGGCGTACGTGGCTTGCAGAAGCGCCACGCCGACGATGCCGAGCAGCAACATGACCGGCCATTGGCGGCGGGGCAAAACGAACGCGCGGCGGTCGATCACGAGCAGCACGAGGCCCGCGATGATCGCCGTGCCAACGAGCCGAAACTCGGTGACCTGCGCCGGGCTGAGACCCGCTTCCATCGTGATCTTCGTGACGCTGCCATTGGCCCCGAAGAGCACGGCCGCCAAAAGGGCGTAGAGATATCCCACGGTCGACGGACTACTGCGCCGTGCCGGTGCCGTGCACCGCGTGCGGCTCGATCGCCGCAATCTCATCGGCCGTGAGGGGTGCGGCATCGAGCGCATCGAGGCTGTTGTCGAGCTGACGCACACTGCTGGCCCCGATGAGGGCGCTCGTGACCTGCGGGTGGCGCAGCACCCACAACAGCGCCAGCTGGGCGAGCGACTGGCCGCGCGCGTCAGCGATGGCGTTGAGCGCTCGCGCCCGGCCGAGGTAGGCCTCGTCGAGGTTGTCACCGCTGATCCAGCGACCCTCAGCCGCGCGCGAATCGGCGGGGATTCCGTCGAGGTACCGTCCGGTGAGCAGGCCCTGGGCCAGAGGAGAAAACACGATGCTGCCGAGATTGAGCTCGGCGAGGGCATCCAGCAGCCCGTCTTCCATGCGGCGGTCGAACATGTTGTATCGGGGCTGGTGAATGAGCAGCGGGATGCCCAACTCACCGAGCACGCGGTGCGCCTCACGCGTCTGCTCGGCGTTGTAGTTCGAGATGCCCGCGTACAGCGCCTTGCCACTCGTGACAGCGGTCGCGAGCGCGCCCATGGTCTCCTCAAGCGGAGTATCGGGGTCGGGGCGGTGGTGGTAGAACACGTCGACGTAGTCAACGCCCATGCGCTTCAGGCTTGCGTCGAGCGAGCTCAACACGTACTTGCGCGAACCCCACTCGCCGTAGGGGCCGGGCCACATGTCGTAGCCCGCCTTGGTCGAGATGATGAGCTCGTCGCGGTAGCGCGCGAAGTCTTGGGCGAAGATCGTGCCGAAGTTCTGCTCGGCGCTGCCTGCGGGCGGGCCGTAGTTGTTGGCGAGATCGAAGTGGGTCACGCCCCGGTCGAACGCGCGGCGCAGAATTGCCCGTTGCGTCTCGAGCGGCCGGTCGTCACCGAAGTTGTTCCAAAGGCCCAACGAGATACGCGGAAGCCGGAGGCCGCTGCGGCCAACGCGCGCGTACTCAAGCAGGTCGTAGCGGTGAGAGGCGGCGAGGTAAGCGTCGTTGGTTTCGGCCATACGCCCAGCGTACGGGTCGCCAGCGTGCTTCCCTCGCCGCCCCGACACTCACGCGCGCGCGGTGACTGGCAGGCCGGCTTCGGTGAGGCGAACGCCCTTGGTAATGAGCCACACGCCGAGCGAAAACTCCCAGAGTGCGATGGGGATGGCGGCGATGGAGCCCACCGGTCCCGTCTGCTCCCAGAGGCCGAGCACGACACCGTACGACGACAGCAGCAGCAACGGAGCGCCGATGAGACCGATGATCGGGATGATGCGCGGCACGAGGCGGCCGCGCAGCATGATCGTGCCGAGCAAGAAGGCGTTGAGTGACGACATGAATGCCGGGCCGAGCAGGAACGCGGCGTCGTGCAGTTCAACAAGCGCGGGGGCGCTCGCCGAGGTCGGCCCCAGGTTGATCAATGCCAGCACCGCGACGACCCCGGTGAGAATCACCCCGGCCTCGAGCGTGCGCGACACGACGAAGCCGACTGCGAGGGTTTCACTGACGCGGCGGGCAATGGGCAGGATCGCAATCGCGGTGCCGGCGCACGTGAAGGCGAGGGTGATCTCGAACACGAGACCCCAGGCCGCGAGTCCGGGTTCGGCTTCGCCGGAGAGCAGGGGCGTCTTCAGCGCAAGAGCGGGGAACGACGTGATGAAGGTTCCCAGATAGAAAATGCCCGCCCAGAGTGCGAGACGACGATCGGTAGTCATGGTGTCCTTTCGGGATGTTCGGCCGAAATGGTGTACGGCGTACACCTTGGCCGCTCGCCACAATAGGCGTACGCTGTACACCATGTCAAGCAGGAGACTCTCGTGACGCCTGCGGTGGCGGGTGGCGCCCCGGCGCGTACAACCCCACCCCTCAACCGTGCTCAGGTGCTCGCGGCGGGCGTTGCCCTCGCCGATCGCGAGGGTCTGGCGGCAGTGAGCATGCGGCACCTCTCCGCCGAGCTCGGTGTCGTTCCCATGGCCCTCTACAAACACGTTGCCGACAAGCACGACCTTGTGGCCGGCATGATCGACCTCGTGGTGGCGGGATATGCGGTGCCACCACCAGGGCTCGAGTGGCGCGAGGGTGTGCGGCGGCATGTCTTGGCGGCGCGGGATGCCCTGCTCGAGCATCCGTGGCTGCGACCCGCCATCGAGGCCGCGACGCAGCGTACGCCGGCCGTCCTCGCTCACATGGATACCGTGGCTGGTGCGTTCGCGGCCGGCGGGCTGTCGTACGACCTCGTGCACCATGGAATGCACGCCCTCGGGCACCGTATCTGGGGGTTCAGTCCGGAAGCGTTCTCGAACCCGCCTGCACCGGGCACCCTGCCGTTGCCCGCTCCGTCGGCTGCTGAGCAGCACGCGATGATGGCGGCCGTGGCTCAGCAGTATCCGCACATCGCGGCCATCGCTATCGATACGGCGACGCGACACCCGCTGGGTGCCTGCGACGATCAGTTCGAGTTTGAGTTCACGCTCGACTTACTGCTTGAGGCTGTCGCCCGGCTCCACGTGACGGGGTGGTCATCCCGCTAAGCGCGCGGCGCAGCGAGGTCTCCTCCCCACGCTGGCGCCCCACCGCGCATTTCACGGTTCGAGGGTGCCCGCACGGTCGCGCGGTCGGCATCGCGCATTCTCGAGTCGGGCGCCGGCGTTCTCCGGCACGAACCGTCGGCGCCCACCCGGCGCCCAATCCGGCGTCGTCACCCTTCTGTCAGGAGCACGCCATGACCGACATCATCACCCTCACCGGCCTTGTAGCCACGAGCCCTCGCCACATCGTCACGAGCGAGGGGCTCGCCATCACCTCGTTCCGCCTCGCCTCCAATCAGCGTCGCTTCGACCGCACCCAGAACTCGTGGGTCGACGGCGACACGAATTGGTACACGATCACGGCGTTCCGCCAGCTCGGTACGCACGTGGCCAGCTCTGTTGAGAAGGGGCAGAGGGTGATCGTCACGGGCCGCGTGCGCATTCGAGATTGGGAGAGCGGCGAGAAGTCGGGCACCACCATCGAGGTCGACGCCGAGTCGATCGGCCATGACCTGACATGGGGCCGCGCCTCGTTCACGCGCAGCGTTATCGCTGCGACCTCCGAGTCGAGTGACAGTGCCGCGCCGAGTGACAGTGCCGCGCCGAGTGACTCGTTCGGGCAGGAAGCCCCGGCGCGAGCGGCCGCAGACGCTGAACCGTTCGCAGAGCTCGAGACGCACGATGTTCAGCCCGAACTCGCTACGAGTGGGGCCTCAACGCCCTTCTAAGCAGTTGAGCGCCGTGAGCGCGTCACTACCGAACGCGGATCCCCCCGCGCTGCCACATCGTCACGGCAGCGACGCGGGGGTTCGCGTTCTCACTCATGTCGAGACGGAGAGCCAAGAAGAGTCGGTTGAGCATGGTCTCCACCGCGCGGATGGTCGTACCCCGCGACTCGGCGAGCGCACGAGTTGAGGCTCCTTCTGCGAGCATTCTCAAAACGTCCGCTTGGGCCGCCGTCACGGTCGCTACATCATCATCGGTTCGCTGGTGGGCCACGTGATTCGTTTCTGACGATTGACCGGCAATGGAACGATGTACGGCGTCCACAAGATCGTCGATCCGACTCAACTGCGACTTGACCAGGTACACGGCGCCTAGGGGGACCTTCTCCGGATTCGACACCGCGAGCTCGGGGGAACGATGCGAGGTGAGCACCACTAATCCGATCCACGGGAATTGCTGCGCAACATGGTGAAGAAGTTCTGCGCCGGTCTCGACGGTGCCGAAGTTCAGATCGCTGATCACGGCGTGCGGGTCGACTGACCGCACTGCTTCGAGAGCCTGCAACACCGACGTCGCCGCCGTAACGGCAAAACCTTTCGCCTCGAGGCCGCCGCTCACAAGCGACAACGTGAACGTGTCGTCATCAGCAATAACCACGCGGAGCTGATGCGCCTCTGGCTCGTTCATCTCGATTCCTCGGTGATTCCTCGATGTTCACGCATGGTCTCATGAACGGCGGTGAGGAGCGCGCTTGTCGTGTATGGCTTCGCGAGAAATCGGTTGATTCCCATGCCGACGCTTCCCGACGCGGTGCCGCCTGAGTTGAGCCCGCTCGCGGCGATGATCGGGATGCTCGGGTGGTGCTCTTCTAGGTAAGCGCTCGTCGCCGCACCGCTCATGACGGGCATCATCATGTCGGTGAGCACCAGATCAACCGTGTCGGTTCCGCCCTCGATGATCTCAATGGCTTCCCTCCCGTTCGTGGCCTCGAGCGTCCGGTAGCCGTGTGCCCGGAGCGTTCGCCCCGCGACTCGACGAATGGTCTCTTCATCATCGACAACGAGCACGAGCTCCCCCTCGCCCCGGGGCATCGAGTTGCTCTTCTTGGGTGGAGAGGGGTCGGCCGACGCCGACTCTGTGCTGGCCGGAAGCCCAACGATGAACCGGGTGCCACGCTCGGGCTCGCTGTAGGCCTGAATGAATCCGCCGTGGCTGCGAATAATCGCGAGCGACGTCGACAGGCCCAGCCCAGTGCCTTTGCCGGGAGCCTTGGTTGTGAAGAACGGTTCAAAGATCTTCGAGGCGACGTCTGATGGCATCCCAGGTCCGTTGTCTTCCACGGCAATCGCGACGTATTCGCCGGGGGTGACGGAGTCACTCACAAAGCCGTAATCGTCAGCAATGTCGATGGATTGAGCGGTGATACAGAGCTGGCCGGATGAACCCATCGCATCCCGCGCGTTCGTCACAAGGTTCACGAGCACCTGCAGCAGCTGCGTTGGGTCGCCCATCGTCGCGGGAAGTGCTGTGCTTCGATCAACGTCGAGCGTGATGCCACTGGGGAGCACCTTCTGACTAAAAGCAACAAGGTCGGTGACGAGTCGATCAACGTCGACGGGAATCCGGCGGCCTTCGACGCCGCGCGCGAAGGAGAGGACCTGGCGGACCATATCTGCTCCGCGATTCACCGCAGTTTCCATCATCGCGAGCATTTCGGCGCGCTCAGGGTCGGTCTCGTCGCTCTTGAGCAACTGCACAGACATGAGGATCGGGGTTAACACGTTGTTGAGGTCGTGGGCGATTCCGCCCGCGAGGGTGCCCAAGCTCTCCAGCCGTTGAGCGCGCTGGCGAGCCTCCTCCTCGTTGCGGTACTTCGTGATGTCGCTATTGACCGCGAAGACCGAGCGCGTGGTGCCGTCTTCGTCGGTGATGAGTTGCCAGCGGCAGTCGACGATTATCGCTCGATCGTCTCGTGTGCGCTGATGAAGCTCACCTGCATACTTCCCGTACCGCATGAGTTCAGCGGTGGCACTGGCGCGTTCGTTCGGGTCGCTCCGGATGAGGTCGACGACGTCACGTCCGATCGCCTCCTCGGTGCTCCAGCCATAGAGATCGGCTGCGGCCTGGTTCCAATATTCAACTGTGCCGTCGAGGGCGCGCACGATCATCGCGTCGTTGGCGTTGTCGAGCAGTGCGGCTTGCTGCGTGATCTTGCGTTCCGTCTCGGTCGCCGTGACGCGGGCAATCGCGTCGTTGGTGACATCGCGCAGATAGATGGCGAGCCCATGGCTCGTGGGGAACGCGGTGGTTTCAAACCAGCGTCCAAAGGGAGGGAAGAACGCGCGGTGGGCATCGCGTTCACCCGAGCGACGCGCGCGAGCGAACGAATCGCGGAAGCCCACATCGACGGCTTCGGGGAAAAGACCCCAGACCGGAGCGCCGAACAGCTCTTCTTCTGTGTGACGCGCCAACTCGAGTGCTTGAGGATTCGCGTACGTTACCCGGTCGTCGTCGTCGACGAAGAGAATGCCGTCGGTGATCGCGGCCAGCGTCAACGTCAAACGCGCTTCTAGTTCGCGTTCGCGAAGACGCGCCGTAGCGGCATCCGTGATGTCCCAGACGGCACCCTGAGCGCCGCTGATCGTTCCATCGGCGCGCACCACAGCTTCTCCCACGGTGCGCACGGGCAGGCGCTCACCGCTCGGCAGGATCATGATGCACTCGATGTCGAATGGCTCGCCCGTGGCGATGCACTGCGCCAGCGTGGCCTCGACTAACGGCCGCTGGTCGTCGGGGTGCATCGCCCAGGCCATTGCCGTGGCGTCGGCCACATCGTCATCAATGTCCAGCAGGAGCCGTGCTTCCTTTGTCAGCACGACCCGGCCAGACTCGGCATCAACCGAAAATCCGCCGAAGCGACCGATTTGGCCGGCCAGTCGTAAGAGGTCTTCGCTCTGTCGTGCCTCGGCATCGTGGCGGTCGGTTGCGGTGAGATTCACCGTGGCGCCCAGCACGGCGACGACCTCACCGTCGACACGGATAGGAAGGTGTGTCACCTCGGCGACGAAGGGCTCGCCCGACTTGTTGATGCCGGTGCCGCGATAGCGCGACGGCGTGCCGTCGCAGGCGGATCGGAATGACTCGAGAACCTGTTCGGTGTTCATCGATCGGGTGAAGAGAGTGGAGTCGCTGCCCACCACCCCGGTCTCGTCGAGTTGCAGCGGGGCGAAGAGCGCCGGGTTTGCCATGAGAACAATGCCGTCGCAGTCGAGCACGAACGCGGGGTCGGGGCTGTCTCGGAGCGCGATGCGGAGAGCCCGCACGATCTCATCGAGCGACATGGGTGCCGCCGTGGACGCGGTCATGCGCCGACGTCCACCCCGGAAATCAAACGCTGAACGCGTGCCAACAAATCGTGAAGGTCGATGGGTTTACTCGCGAATTCCCATGCCAGGCCGGAAAGGTCGGCGGGTGGGTGTGACTCACCGCTCAACACGAGCACGGGCAGTTCAGGGGAACGGTCGCGTAGCGAGCCAAGCGTGTCGTGCACGGTGCCGCCGGGCATGTTGATGTCGAGCACCACGAGGTCAGGATCGTGAGCGGCCGCTCCCGCGACGGTCTCGAGAGCGTCGCGAGCTTCGAACACCAGATACCCCGCGCGGCTGAAGGCCATGCGCAACACCCCGCGCACTAGCGGATCGTCATCGGCGATCAGCAGAGTTGCCAGGGGACCTTCGGGCGCGGTCATGTGTGAAGTTTAGGCGCGCTGATCCGCCTTCGACAGGGCACAAGGCCCCTAAACGGTTCCCCCTTTAGGGGGAGGGCTTCGCGCTGACGCTCGCTGCGATGTGGCCCAAATCGCGCGACGCCGCGCGCAAGTGTTGCAGCACAGCGTCCGTGAGTTCTTCCGTCTGTACCGCGTCGTTGTCGCTCGTGGAATGGAAGTTGAGCGCCATGATGCAGGCTGCAATGCGGCCCTGTACGGGGCCGTGCATGAGCGCAGAAAGCAGTTCGCGCTCGTGCGCGACAACTCGCTCGTGGTGTTCGCGCATCGTGCTCAGTTCGCTGAGAAGCTCGGCGAGATGAGTGTCGGCCTCGGCGTTGGCATCGGCAAGCACGATCGTCGACAGGAACGTGCCGCTCGAGAAGACGAGGCCGATCGCGAGGATAGGAACGATGAGCAGGCCGTGCCAGGTGATCGGGTCGATGCCGCTGTTGAGCATGAGGTATGTCGCTACAAATACTCCTTGGAGCGCGGCGATGCCGGTCACGCGTTGACCGTGCGCCGTGAGCAACTGTGGGCGGATGATGGCGACAGTGGCCGGGACGAGACCGATGAGGAGCGATGCCGCGATGGTCGAGATCACCACTTCAAGAGCGGCGAGCGGCCCGAATACGCGCCAGGCGTCGAAGACGATGAGCACGATCGTCGACATGGCGACGAGGGAAGCTGTCAGCCACGGACGTCTCGGCGGTACGTCGAGGGTACGACGCAATGTCGCGCGGGCCGGAGAAGCCGGCGGTTCGGGGGTGAGCGTCGCATCGAGCAGATTCGCCGTGTCGTCGTGCAGTTGTGAGAGTCGCTTACTGAGCTCGGCAACGGAGGCGGGGCGTAGCGAAGAGCGACTGGCCTCGAGGCTCGCCTGCAGGTCGCGCAGCGCGGGAGAGAGCGACCCAGCGATCGCGCGTCGTAACTCTTGCTGCACCTCCGCCCCCGTCTCGGCGGCGAGGGGTCGCTCGCGTGCGACCTCGACCTGGGCGATGTCGAGCGCACCCACAATGAGGCGACGGCGCTCGAACTGCGCGATCGCGTAAACAAGAGCGGGAACCCAGACAATGCTCACGATCGTCCAGACCGCCGTGCGCGTCAAGAATTCTGGGTTGACACCGGCGACCTGCTCGGCGATGACTCCGGCGACGATTCCCCGCAGACCGGCACCGAGTGCCCAAATGGCGATGATGGTTGCCGCGGGAATCAGGGCGTGGCGCCGCCGAGCGATCGCAGTGCCGGCGATGATCACGACCCCCGCGACCGCGTGCTGTGCCAGAGCGGAAACCAGCGGCCACCACCATTCGGGGAAAGGCGTGACTATTTCCCGCACCAGCACGAGAAGGGTGCTGGGCGGCAGGAGGCCGACGAACACAACCCAGTGGGCTGCCCACGGACCACCGAGGGCCTCACGAATCGTCATCCTCGGGTATCCGCCTCCGCCTATTCCGAGCGGATCGTGCAGCCCGGGTGGTATGTCATTGTGGCCTACAGATTGTGGCCTATAAGACGAGGATCGTCCCTGGTCTCACCCGAAGAGACCAGGAACGACCATCTATCTCAGGAGTTCGAAATCGACCCGAACGATTCCGAACCTCCGGTTTTTCGGGCTGACGGTGATCCCCCGACCACCACCCGATGTGTTCCGTATCTGAATCATGCTCCTGCCGTGGAGGCGGTGCAACACGTCCCCGTCACGTGTGTTCGCAATGCGAACGGATCGGGCCGGGGCCCGCGCGCACCATAAGATCGGGGGGAGGCCGCACAGCGCGGTCACGAGCGGAGGCGACGTGGTGACGGCGATCGGAGCATCCGAAAGGCGGCACCCGAAGGCGCTGATCGGCACGGCGCTCGTCGGCACCGTCATCGCCGTCGCGATCGCGCTCAGCGGATGCGTCGCGGGCCCCGCAGCGCCCGTGCCAACCCCGACCGCCTCACGGTCGACCCCGACCCCGACTCCCACGCCAACGGCTGACCCTGAGCTCGTGCCCGGTGGCACGGCGGGCCAAAACCGTCCGTTTGTCGAACTCATCATCGGCCGCCTGGTCGCGAGCAATCCACAGCCCGCGAGCCTCGAGATTGTCGACACCCTTGTTGCGGGTGGTTTTGATCGCGCGACGATGCAGGTGTCAGAAGACACGACGCGGGTGGGTAGCCGCGCCGACTCGATTCTTTTCTCGATTCTCATCGAGGGGCAGTGCCTTCTGGGCCAAGTGGCCGACGGTGCCGTGGCGACCTCTCTCGGTGACGTGCTAGGAACTGGCCGGTGCCTGGTGGGGCGCACGGTCTCTCTAGACTGAGGGCATGGCCGAATTCATCTACACCATGGTCCGCGCCCGCAAGGCCGTGGGCGACAAGCTCATTCTCGATGACGTGACAATGTCGTTTTTTCCGGGCGCGAAGATCGGAATGGTCGGCCCCAACGGCGCCGGTAAGTCAACGATCATCAAGATCATGGCGGGCCTCGACACCCCGTCGAACGGTGAGGCGCGGCTGAGCCCCGGCTACACCGTCGGCATCCTCATGCAAGAGCCCGAGCTCGATGAGACCAAGACCGTGCTCGAGAACGTGCAAGACGGCGTGCGCGAGCTCGCCGACAAGCTGCACCGCTTCAGCGAGATTTCGCTCGCGATGGCTGACCCCGACGCCGACTTCGACGCACTGCTCGCCGAGATGGGCACGCTGCAAGAAGAGCTCGATGCCCAAAACGGCTGGGACCTCGACTCGCAATTGGAGCAGGCGATGGATGCCCTGCGCTGCCCGCCCGGAGACGAAATGGTCACCCACCTCTCCGGTGGAGAAAAGCGCCGTGTTGCGCTTTGCAAGCTCTTGCTCGAGAAGCCCGATCTGCTGCTGCTCGACGAGCCCACCAACCACCTCGACGCCGAGAGCGTGCTCTGGCTCGAGCAGCACTTGCAGAAGTACCCCGGCGCCGTGATTGCCATCACCCACGACCGCTACTTTCTCGACCACGTTGCGGAGTGGATCGCCGAGGTCGACCGCGGTCGTCTCTACCCCTACGAGGGCAACTACTCGACCTACCTCGAGAAGAAGGCCGCGCGCCTCGAAGTGCAGGGCAAGAAAGACGCCAAGCTCGCCAAGCGCCTCGAGAGCGAACTCGAGTGGGTGCGCTCGAACGCCAAGGGTCGCCAGGCCAAGTCGAAGGCCCGCCTTGCTCGCTACGAAGAGATGGCGTCAGAGGCCGAGAAGACGCGCAAGCTCGACTTCGAAGAGATCGTGATTCCCGTGGGCCCGCGCCTCGGCTCGCAGGTCATCGAAGCGACCAAGCTCAAGAAGGGCTTCGGCGACCGCGTGCTCATCGACGGGCTCTCGTTCACGCTGCCGCGCAACGGCATCGTCGGCATCATCGGCCCCAACGGTGTGGGCAAGACCACGCTCTTCAAGACGATCGTGGGGCTCGAAGAGCTCGACGGCGGCACGCTC
>JAAFHT010000055.1 GCA_013297625.1 Actinomycetota bacterium
GACTCGAGTGAGCCGGTGCCGCCGCCATTGACGAACTGCAGCGGCGTGCCAGCAGCGTCGGCGACTGCGCTCACGGCGGCGATCGCGCGAGCACGACGGTCGCGCAGCTCGGCCCGTGACTGCCGTTGGATGCCGCGAACAAGCAGCGCACGCACGGGCCGGCCGGTGGGGGCGTCGCCGAGTCCGGCGATTTGCGCTTCGTAAGCCATGACGCCCACGAGCGTGAAGCCCGCACGCTCGGTCACGATGCGCGCGAGTGCCGCGAGTTGCTCGGGGCTGTGCAGCGGACTACGTCGCACGCCGAGGTGACCGAGCGGGCCGCGCCAGCTCGCATCGAGTTCGATCGCGATACGGATGCTCGCCCGCGCACTCGGCGCGACCACCGCGTCGATCAGGTCGAGGTGGGCGACATCATCAATCATGAGTGTCACGCGCGCGGCCAGCTGCTCGTCGGCGCCCAGCCGCGCGATCGCCGCGCGATCAGTCGTGGGGTAGCCGAGCACGACGTCGTCGATGTCGCTGCCGCCGCTCGCCCCGTCGCCGCTCGCGCCGCCGCGGCTGGTCGTAGCGCCCGCTGTGCCGCCGGCGGAGCGCGGGCTCGCGAGCCACAGCGCCTCGGGCAGCGTATAGGCGAGCACCCCCGCGAAGCCGGGCTGCGCGAGCACGGCCTCGAGAATGCCGCGCACGCGAATCGACTTGCTCGCGACACGAATGGGCATGCCGCCCGCGCGACGCACAAGGTCGGCGGCGTTGTACGCGAGCGCCGCGCGATCGATGACCCCGAGCGGCGGATCGAGATGCGCCGTCGCCGCCGTCAGTCGTGGCCAGTGTGTGGCCGTGTCGGCACCGGGCCGGGCGCTCGGCACATCGCTCAGGCGCAGCAGCTCGGCGGTCACGGCGTCAGTTTAGAGAGCCGCGCTGCCGACGAGCGTTGCTGACGCGGGGTCAGAATCGGCGGCCGGGGCCGTGCTCGCACCCGTGGCGGCACGAGCCGGCTCGTCGGCGCTCACCGTGCGGTCGATCGTGCACTGACCGAGCACGCGGGTGCCCACGTAGATCACGGCTGTTTGGCCTGGCGCGACACCGAGCAGAGGCTCGCGCACCGAGACGATGAGCTCGCCGCCCGCGACGTGCGCGACCGCGGGCACCGGATCGGCGTGCGCGCGCACTTGCACGTGGCAGTCGAACGCGAGGAGGGCATCCGTCGCCGCGGGGGCGGTGGATGAGGAAGCTGCAGGGGCTGCGACACGGGCGGGGTCAACCTGCGTGATGCCGCTCGCGACGGGGTCGAGGCCTGCCCAGGTGAAGCGCTGCCCGGCGAGCTCGCGGATCGCGAGGGCCTCGCGCGGGCCCACGACGACCTCGTTCGTGCGCGGACGCACCTCGAGCACAAAGCGCGGACGACCGTCGGGCGCAGGAACCCCGAGGTTCAGCCCCCGCCGCTGCCCGACCGTGAAGCTCGTGGCACCGTCGTGCGAGCCGACCGTGGCACCCGAGCGGTCGATGATCGCGCCCTCGACGGGCTCGATGCGGTCGGCGAGCCAGCCGCGCGTGTCTCCGTCGGGAATGAAGCAAATGTCGTGACTGTCGGGCTTCTGGGCGACCGTGAACCCGCGCTCGGCCGCTTCGGCGCGCACGACGGCCTTCGACGGCGTCGTGCCGAGCGGAAACATCGCGTGCGCGAGCTGCTCGGTCGTCAGCACGCCGAGCACGTACGACTGGTCTTTGGCCTCGTCAGACGCGCGGTGCAACTCACGGTTGCCGGCAGCATCGCTGACGATGTGCGCGTAGTGCCCCGTCACGACGGCGTCAAAGCCGAGCGCGAGGGCCTTCTCGAGCACCGCCGCAAACTTGATGCGCTCGTTGCAGCGCATGCACGGGTTCGGAGTGCGGCCCGAGGAGTATTCGGTCACGAAGTCGTCGACGACGTCGGCGCGAAAGCGCTCGCTGAAATCCCACACGTAGAACGGAATGCCGAGCTTCTCGGCCGCGCGACGCGCATCGAGACTGTCTTCGATCGTGCAGCAACCGCGGCTTCCCGTGCGCAAGGTGCCGGGCATGCGGCTGAGCGCCAAGTGCACGCCGACGACCTCGTGGCCCGCGTCGACCGCGCGCGCGGCAGCGACGGCGCTATCAACGCCCCCACTCATCGCCGCGACAACCCGCATGTGTCTAGGGTAAACGTCCCAAGCGGGGAACCTGGCCCGCGAGCCCCGCCGCTTGAGCGCGCTCGACTGCCTCGGGCAGCGCGGCGAGCAGGGCGTCGATCTCGTCGACCGTGGTCGATGGGCCGAGGGTGATGCGCAGGGCGCCACGAGCATCCGCTTCGCTCAGGCCCATCGCGAGAAGCACGTGACTGGGTTCGGGCACGCCCGCTTGGCAGGCCGACCCGGTCGACACCGCGATGCCGCGCGCGTCGAGGAGCATGAGTAGCGAGTCGCCCTCGGCGCCCGGAACCGTCAGGTGCAGCGTGCCGGGCAAGGCGAGGGCGTCGAGCTCGGCGGCCCGCGCCGGGTCGGTGGCCACCGCGATCGCGCCCGCCGCCCCGCGAAGCACGGCACTCGGCACCGTGCGACGGATGCCCTCCGCGAGCCGCTCGCGCAGCATCCGCTTGTGCGACGCCCGGTCGTCGAGTTCAGCGTGCGCGCGTTCCGCGGCGATCGCGAAGGCTGCGGCGCCCGCGGCATCCATGGTTCCCGAGCGCCCGCGTTGCTGGCCGCCGCCATGCAGCAGCGGAACAACCTCAGAGCCGCGACGAAGCGCGAGTGCCCCGACCCCCACCGGGCCACCGATCTTGTGCGCCGAAATCGAGACCGCCGACACCCCGTGCGGCAGCGGATCGATCCGCACCTGCCCGTAGGCCGCAATCGCGTCGACGTGCACGGGCACGCCGACGGCCGCGGCGAGCGCTGCCGCCTCGGCCACGGGTTGCAGGGTACCGACCTCATTGTTGGCGTGCAGCATCGTCAGCAGGGCAACGTCGGTGCCGTCTCCGAGCGCGTCACGCAGGCTGTCGAGGCTCAGGCGGCCGAGCTCGTCGACCTCGAGCCAGGTGAGCGTTGCCCCCTCGTGGGCCTCGAGCCACTCGACCGCGTCGAGCGCGGCGTGGTGCTCGGTGCGCGGTACGAGAATGCGTGGTCGCGTGCGCGCCGCTACGCCGGCGTGGTCGCCGCTCGCGGCATGGCCGTCGCCCGCGGCATGGCTAGAGGAACCGGCCCCAGCGGAACCGCCCCCAGCGACGCCAGCATTGCGCGCCCAATACAGCCCCTTGATGGCGAGGTTGACGGCTTCGGTTCCCCCGCCCGTGAAGGTGAGTTCGATGGCGTCGATGCCGAGCGTCGCGGCGATGCGCACACGCGCATCATCGAGCACGGCGCGCGCGTGCTGCCCGGCCGCATGAATCGACGAGGGATTGCCGACGAGCTGCAGGGCCTCGACATAGGCCTCGCGCACCTCGAGCGGCATGGGCGAGGTGGCGGCGTGATCGAGGTAGATCACGGCGACCTCCTCTCGCAGCTTGAACGCGTTCCGCGCGTGTGAGTCGTCGGGTACGCCTTGCACGAGCGCTCGCACTGAACCGTGAACGGGGCTCGCGCACGGTTGTCCTAGCCTAAGACGCATGGCTTCGAACGAACCTTTCGCGCACCTTGGCGTGCGCCAGACCGCGCGAGGCGGAGAGATTCGAGTCGCGAGCACGCACGCCACGGCCATCGAGCTCTGCATCTTCTCGCCCGACGACCCCACGTGGGTTGCCGAGACTCACGACCTGCACCGCATGAAGTCGGGCATCTGGCACACGACGACGAAGTCGCTGCGTCCGGGCGTGCGCTACGCGCTGCGGGTTGACGGGCCAGCGGGCCCCACGCACGCCTTTGATCGACAGAACCTCTTGCTCGACCCCTACGCGCGCGGGCTCGCACGAACGGCCGACGGCGACTGGCGCAGCTACGTGCAAGACGATGCCTTCGACTGGGGCGGCGTCACGAAGCCCAACGTGGCACTCGATCACACGGTGCTCTACGAAGCGCACGTCAAGGGCCTCACCAAGCTCTCGCCCGAACTGCCCGACGACCTCCGTGGTACCTACGCGGGCCTCGCCCACCCCTCGACGATCGACTACCTCAAAGACCTCGGCGTCACGACGATCGAGCTCTTGCCCGTGCACCAGCACGTGAGCGAGCAACGCCTGCAAAACCAGGGGCTCATCAACTACTGGGGCTACAACACCCTCAACTTCTTCACGCCGCACGCCGCCTATGCCACGCGCGAAGCCCAGTTCGGCGGCACGGGTGCCGTGCTGCGCGAGTTCAAGGGAATGGTCAAGCTGCTGCACGAGGCGGGCCTCGAAGTCGTGCTCGACGTCGTCTACAACCACACAGCCGAAGAGGGCCGCGAAGGGCCGACAACGAGCTTTCGCGGCATCGACGGCGCCACCTACTACCGACAGCAGGCCGACGGCACCTACATCGACACCACGGGCTGCGGCAACACCATCGACTTCTCGCAACCCGTGGCCCAGCGGCTCGTGCTCGATTCGCTGCGCTACTGGGCCAATGAGGTGCAGGTCGATGGCTTCCGCTTCGACCTCATGGCCACGCTCGGCCGCAACGGGGGCGCAGAGTTCGACCGCGAGCATCCGTTGTTGCGGGCCATTCTTGACGACCCGGCCCTGCAGGGCGTGAAGATGATTTCTGAGCCGTGGGATGTCGGCATGGGCGGCTGGCAGGTCGGCAACTTTCCGAACGGCTACCACGAGTGGAATGACGGCTTTCGTGACCGCGCGCGCGCCTTCTGGTTGACGGATGTTGGCGTGGCCCGCGAGCACGGCACGGCTCCCGAAGGCATCGGCTCGCTCGCGCGGCGCATGACCGGCAGCGCCCATGTCTTTGCGCACGAGCGCGGACCGCTCGCGAGCGTCAACTTCATCACCGCGCACGACGGATTCACGGTCGCCGACCTCACGGCCTACAACGGCAAACACAACATCGGTAATGGCGAGAACAATCGTGACGGCACCGACAACAACCGCTCATACAACTTCGGCGTCGAAGGCCTCACCGACGATCCCGTCATCACGACGGCTCGTCGCAAAGCCATGCGCAACCTCATGGCCACCCTGATCTTGAGCGCGGGGATGCCCATGATCACGTCAGGCGACGAAGTCGGTCGAAGCCAACGCGGCAACAACAACGCCTACTGCCACGACAGTGAGCTCACGTGGCTCGATTGGCACTTCGAGGGGTGGCAACACGATCTGCGTCGCGTTGTGCAGCGCTTGCTGCAAGTGCGGCGCGAGAACCCCGCGTTGCGCCCCGTGCGCTACGGGCGCTGGGGTGAAACTATTCCCAACGCCACGCAAATGGACTGGTTCAACAAAGAGGGCCAGGCCATGACGATGGAGGATTGGGACTCGCCCGCCGAGCGAACCCTGCAATACCTTGCGGCATCCACGCCCGAGTTCGAAGAGTTCAACCGCATCTTGCTCATCGTGCACGGCATCGACGAGGGCACCGAGGTCACGCTTCCGGCACACGAGGGCGTCGACGGCTACACCCTGCTGTGGGACAGCTCGCACGACGACATCAGCGACCTCGTGAGCGAACACGTGCCGGGCGAGACGCTCGCGGTGGGCCCCACCTCGATGCTGTTGTTCCGGGCGCACGGCTGACAGGGCGCGGCACGATGAGTAAGCACGGCACCGCCTCGGGCCCGGGCACCCCTGCCACGGTTGCGCTCGTGGCCGCGGGCATCGCGTTTACCGCGCACACCTACGTGCACGACCCGGCGGCAACCAACTACGGCCTCGAAGCCGCCACCGCTCTCAACCTCGACCCCGACCGCGTGTTCAAGACCCTGCTCGCCGAGGCCGACGGGCGCCTCGTCGTGGGCATTGTTCCCGTGACGGGGATGCTCGACCTCAAGAACCTCGCCGCCGCCGTCGGCGCCAAACGTGCCGTTATGGCCGACCCTGCCGTGGCCGAGCGCAAAACGGGATACGTCGTGGGCGGCATCTCGCCCATCGGTCAGAAGGTCACCCTGCCCACCGTGCTCGACGAAACCGCCGCGCTGTGGGAGACCATCTATGTCTCGGGCGGGCGCCGCGGCTTCGACATCGAACTCGCGCCCGATGACCTGCTCAGCATCACGGGCGGTCAGCTGGCCGATATCGCCCGCTGACCGCCCGTGGCGGCACAACTCGTGTCGTAGTGCGCTGACCCGCTAGTGCGCGACTGCTACCAGGCCGAGCTCGGCCGGGTTCGCGAGCAAAGCGTGGCGCGGAGTAACCCGCACGTTGTAGCCGAACGATCCTGAGCGCCCGAGCGGCACCGTGCCGACGAACGTCGCGGGCTGGCCCAGCTCGTGCTCGGCGAGTTCGAGCGGCTGGCGGTGAACATCCACGAGGTCATCGCCGTTGCGGGCACGACCGAACGCGACCTCGACGAGCACGTCGTCGGGCGACAGGCCCGCGAGCTGCACGTGCGCGCGCACGTTGAGCTCATCGCCCACCTGGGGCGACTGCACGCCCCCCGACTCGACGTGCGTGACCGACACCTGGGGCCACTCGGCGGCGACGTGTGACTTCCAGGCGGCAAGCTCGCGCGCCGGGCGGTTGCCGTCGGCGGTGATCGTGCGCTGGGCGTGCGCCGCCGGCACGTAGAGCCGCTCGACGTACTCGCGCACCATGCGGTCGGCCGACAGCTCGGGCGACAGCGTCGCGAGGGTGTGGCGAATGTTCTGCAGCCAGCGCTTCGGCAGTCCCTCGGCATCGTGGTCGTAGAACCGCGGCGCGATCTGGTGCTCGATGAGGTCGTACATGGCCTCGGCCTCGAGCTTGTCGCGCTCCGCGCCGTCGCCCGCGGCATCGGCCGTCGGAATCGCCCAGCCGTTCTCGGCGTCGTAGTACTCGTTCCACCAGCCGTCGAGAATCGACAGGTTGAGCGAGCCGTTGAGGGCCGCCTTCATTCCGGATGTTCCGCACGCCTCGAGCGGACGCAGCGGGTTGTTCAACCAGATGTCGGTGCCCGGGTACAGCAACCGCGCCATTCCGATGTCGTAGTTGGGCAAGAACACGATGCGGCGGCGCAACTCGGGCTCGGATGCGAATTGGACGAGCTTCTGAATAAGCGCCTTGCCACTGTCGTCGGCGGGGTGCGACTTGCCGGCGATCACGAGCTGCACGGGGCGCTCGGGGTGCGTCAGCAGGGCGCGCAAGCGGTCGGGGTCGTGCAACATGAGGGTGAGCCGCTTGTAGGTCGGCACGCGACGCGCGAAGCCGATCGTGAGCACGTCGGGGTCGAGAATCTCGCCCATCCAGCTCGGCGCCGCAACGCCGGGGTTCTGCTCGGCCCACGCCGCCGTGACGCGCTGACGCGCGTCGGTGACGAGTTGCTGGCGCATCGCGCGACGCACCGACCAGAGGTCACCGTCAGTCACAGCCTCGGAGTTCCAGTCGCACGACGAGGTCTCGTAGGTGCCGAGCTTGTCTTTCGCGAGCGCGACCATGAGCGGGTCGGTCCACGTGGGGGCGTGCACGCCGTTCGTCACCGAGGTGATGGGCACGTCATCCTGATCGAAGCCCTCCCACAGGGCGCCGAACATGCCGCGTGAGACGTCACCGTGCAGCTTGCTCACACCGTTCGCGCGCTGCGCGAGGCGCAAGCCCATAACCGCCATGTTGAAGACCGCGGGGTCGCCGCCCTCGTAGTCTTCGGTGCCAAGCGGCAGCACGTCAGACGCCGCCACCCCCGGCAGTAAGTCGGTCGAGAAGTAGCGCTCGATCATGTCGCCCTCGAAGCGGTCGATGCCCGCGGGCACCGGAGTGTGCGTCGTGAAGAGGGTGCCCGCCCGCACGACCTGCAGAGCCTCGGTGAACGAGAGCCCTTCGGCGATGAGGTCGCTGATGCGCTCGAGGCCCAAGAAGCCGGCGTGGCCCTCGTTGGTGTGAAACACCTCAGGAGTCGCCGTGCCGCTCAGGTCGACGTAGCGCTTGATGGCGCGCACTCCGCCGATGCCGAGCAAGAGCTCTTGCAGCAAGCGGTGCTCGCCGCCCCCGCCATAGAGGCGGTCGGTGACGCCGCGCAGCTCGTCATTGTTGTCGTGGATGTCGGTGTCGAGCAGCAGCAAGACCACGCGACCGACGTGCATTTGCCACACGCGCGCGTGCAGGGCTTCGCCGCCCGGCAGGCTCAAGGTGACGCGCACGGCACTGCCATCGTGCTCACGCAGCACCTGCATCGGCAGCCCGTCGGGGTCGATAAGGGGGTAGGTCTCTTTCTGCCAGCCGTCACGGTCGATCGCCTGTCGGAAGTAGCCCGCACGGTAGAACAAGCCGACGCCGATGAGCGGCAGTCCGAGGTCACTCGCGCTCTTGAGGTGGTCACCGGCAAGAATGCCGAGGCCACCCGAGTACTGCGGAATCGCCGAGGCGATGCCGAACTCGGGCGAAAAGTAGGCGATGCGCGCGGGGGCATCCGGCAGCGACTGGTACCAGCGCGGGTGCTCGAGATACGAGGTGAGGTCGGCACGCAGAGCTTCGGCGTCGGCCATGAACGAGGCGTCGGCCGCGAGTTCGTGCAGCCGCTCGGGGTCGACGGCGCCGAGCAGGGCAACGGGGTCGTGGTCGAGGGCGTCCCACCGCTCGGGGTCAATGCGCGCGAACAGCGCCTTCGTGGGCTCGTGCCACGACCAGCGCAGGTTGGCGGCGAGCGCCGACACAGCGCCCAGCGACTCGGGCAGAACGGTACGAACGGTGAACCGGCGAATCGCCTTCACTCTCATCACTCCTCGGCGTAGGGGCGTGGTGGGGTACCCCAAGCACCCCACTCTAGGCGAGCCGCACACCACTAGGGAACCGGTTCCAGAACGCGCCCCTCGGCTACCCGTGCCCCCACCGAGACACCGGTTGCACGCCGGGCGTGACGAACGGCACGCCCGAGTGCACACGGCTGCCGCACATGGAGTGCGGGCGCGGCGTAGGGTCAAAGGGTGGCATCGACGCAGACCCCGCCCTTCACCCACCGCATTGGGCGCATCCCGATTCGTTTTTTGAGCCCTCAACAGCCCGAGAATCGCTGGCCCAGCACAGCATTCGTCGGCGAAGTAGTGCCCTTTGCCGCCACGGTGTTTCGAGAAGGGCACGATGCGCTCGGCGCCGAGGTGGTGCTCACGAGCCCCGATGGCTCCGTCGAGCGTCACCCCCTGGCGCAGGGCGCTCCCGGCACCGATCGCTGGCAGGTTGATATTGCGCTGCTGCAGCCCGGCACGCACCACTGGCGCGTCGAGGCCTTCGCCGATGACTGGGGTACCTGGCTGCACGCCGCCTCGCTCAAGATCGCAGCGGGCGTGGATGTTGAGCTCATGCTGCTCGAAGGTGCCCAGTTGCTCGAGCGCGCGGCCACGCTCGCGGCCGACACTCCCGCAGCGGCCGTGCTCACCGACGCGCGCGCGGTCATGCGCAAGATGACGCTGACTCCGGCCGCACGGCTTGCCGTCGCCCATGACGCGCGCGTCGTCGCAGCGCTCACGGCCCATCCCCTGCGCAGCCTGCTCACCCATAGCGAGCAACTCGTGCTGCGGGTCGAGCGCACGCGTGCTGCCGTGGGTAGCTGGTACGAGTTCTTTCCGCGCTCTGAGGGCGCCAAGCAGCGCAAAGACGGCTCGTGGCAGAGCGGCACGTTCGCCACGGCGACGAAGCGATTGCCCGCGATCGCGGCCATGGGTTTTGACGTCGTTTACCTCCCGCCGATTCACCCGATCGGGCGCATCAATCGCAAAGGCCCCAACAACACCTTGACCCCGGGGCCGCACGACCCCGGTAGCCCGTGGGCGATTGGCTCGAGCGAGGGCGGGCATGAGGCCGTGCATCCCGATCTCGGCACCGTCGCCGACTTCGAGGCGTTTGTCGCCGCAGCGGCCAAGAACGGCATCGAGATCGCCATCGATCTCGCGCTGCAGTGCGCGCCCGACCACCCCTGGGTCACCGAACACCCCGAGTGGTTTACGACGCTTCCCGACGGCTCAATTCGCTATGCCGAGAACCCGCCAAAGAAGTATCAAGATATCTACCCGCTCAACTTCGACAACGACTTAGAGGGTCTCAGCCGCGAAGTATTGCGCATTGTGCGGCTGTGGATCGATCGCGGTGTGCGCATTTTCCGCGTCGATAACCCGCACACAAAACCGTTGCACTTCTGGGAGTGGCTGCTGCACGAGATCAACACCGAGCATCCCGACATCGTCTTCTTGGCCGAAGCCTTCACCCGACCGCCCATGATGCAGGCCCTCGCCGGCGCCGGCTACCAGCAGTCGTACACCTACTTCACGTGGCGCAATACCAAGGTCGAACTCGAGACCTATCTCACCGAGCTCAGCCACGAGTCGAGCGCCTACCTGCGCCCCAACCTCTTCGTCAACACCCCCGACATCCTCACGGAATACCTTCAGTTCGGTGGGGTGCCTGCCTACAAGATTCGCGCCGCAATCGCGTCGACGGCGAGCCCGACCTGGGGCGTCTACAGCGGATACGAACTCATCGAGAACGTCGCGCGCCCCGGCAGCGAAGAGAACATCGACAACGAGAAGTACGAGTTCAAGCCGCGCGATTGGGCTGCCGCCGAAGCGGCCGGTAAGTCGATTGCGCCCTACCTCACGGCCCTCAATCGCATTCGTGCCGAGCACCCCGCACTGCGTCAGTTGCGCAACCTGCACGTGCACTCGAGCGACGACGAGGCGATTCTCGTCTATTCGAAAGTGCTCCCCGGTCGGTTCGTGCGCAGTGGTCGCAGCGACGGCATCATCGTTGTCGCCAACGTCGACCCGCACTCGGCGCGAGCCACGACGGTGCACCTCGACCTCGCCGCTCTCGGGCTCACGCCCGGCACGACGTTTGACGTGAAAGACCTCATCACGGGCGACCGGTTCCGCTGGGGAGCCGACAACTACGTGCGCCTCGACGCCTTTGTCGAGCCCGTGCACATTCTGCGCATCGACTACCCGAAGGGCACGTGATGGCTGACAAGAAGTCTTCGCCGAAGGCTGCAGCACCCGGAGCCCTGCCGACCCTGCACCCCGATCATCGTCGAGCGCTCGTCGAAGGCCGGCACCCGCAACCGCACGACTCGCTCGGGCAACGACACATCGATGGCGGGTGGCTCGTGCGTGTCATTCGCCCGCTCGCCGCGACCGTCACGATCGTGCGCGTCGACGGCAGCGAGCACGCCCTTGCGCATGATGCCGACGGCCTATGGCAGGGCCTGCTGCCCGGTGGCGCCGACGAGGGCCAGGCCTACACCGTGCGCACGACCTACGACGGCGGGCCCGATTGGCTCGCCGACGACCCCTACCGCTTCGTATCGAGCGTGGGCGAAGTCGACCTCTACCTGTGGGGTGAGGGCCGCCACGAGCAACTGTGGCAGGTGCTCGGCTCGCACCACCGGCCCCACGAAGACGTCGACGGCACAAGCTTTAGCGTCTGGGCTCCCCACGCGCAGGCCGTGCGCGTCGTCGGCGACTTCAACAGCTGGAACGGCGTCGGCCACGCCATGCGCCGCCTCGACGACAACGGCGTCTGGGAGATCTTTGCTCCGGGTCTCAGCGCCGGCTCGACCTACAAGTTCGAGCTGCTCACGGCCGACGGCACGTGGGTGACCCGCGCCGACCCGATGGCGCGCTACACCGAGACTCCCCCGGCCACCGCATCCGTCGTCGGCGACACGCACTACGCCTGGAGTGATGGTGAGTGGATGGCGAGCCGTGCGGCTCGCAACCCGCACAACGCCGCCATGAGCGTCTACGAGATGCACCTCGGCTCGTGGCGCCCCGGCCTCGGGTATCGCGAGATCGCCGACCCCCTCATCGACTACGTCACGCAACTCGGATTCACCCACGTCGAATTCATGCCGCTCGCCGAACACCCCTACGGCCCTTCGTGGGGCTACCAAGTGACGGGTTACTTCGCCCCGACGTCGCGCTTCGGTCACCCGGATGACCTGCGCTACCTCATCGACCGCCTGCACCAGGCCGGCATCGGCGTGATCATGGACTGGGTGCCGGCGCACTTTCCGAAAGACGAGTGGGCGCTCGGCCGGTTCGATGGCGCGGCGCTGTACGAGCATCCTGACCCGCGACGCGGTGAGCACCCCGACTGGGGCACCTACATTTTCGACCTCGGCCGCAGCCAGGTTCGCAACTTTCTCGTCGCCAACGCGCTCTACTGGCTCGAAGAGTTTCACATCGACGGCCTGCGCGTCGACGCCGTCGCGAGCATGCTCTACCTCGACTACTCGCGCTCTGACGGCCAGTGGTTGCCCAACGTGCTCGGTGGGCGCGAGAATCTCGAGGCCATCGCGTTCTTGCAAGAGGTGACGGCGACCGCCTACAAGCGCGTGCCCGGCATCGTCATGATCGCGGAAGAATCGACCTCGTGGCCGGGCGTCACGAAGCCCACGAGCGAGGGCGGCCTGGGCTTCGGCATGAAGTGGAACATGGGGTGGATGCACGACACCCTCAGCTACTTCGCCCGCAACCCCATGTGGCGCTCGCACCACCACAACGAGATCACCTTCAGCTTCTTGTACGCGTTCAGCGAGAACTTCATGCTGCCCATCAGTCACGACGAGGTCGTGCACGGCAAGGGCTCACTGCTCGCCAAGATGCCCGGTGACCAGTGGCAAAAGCTCGCGAACGTGCGCGCCTACCTGTCATTCATGTGGGCCCACCCCGGCAAGCAATTGCTCTTTATGGGCCAAGAGTTCGGCCAACCGAGCGAGTGGAGCGAAGAGCGCGGACTCGACTGGTGGATTCTTGACCAGCCCGTGCACCGCGGCTTGCACCACCTCGTGAGCCAGCTCAACCGCGTGTATCGCGAGACGCCCGCGCTGTGGGAACTCGACAACTCGCCCGAAGGGTTCTCGTGGCTCGAGGGCGGCGACGCCGGCAACAACGTCATCGCCTTCGAACGCCGCGACGCGCACGGTGCGCCGCTTGTCGGCGTGTTCAACTTCAGCGGCAACCCCGTGGGGCCCTACCGCCTACCGCTGCCCTCAGCGGGCACGTGGCGCGAAGTCATCAATACCGACGCCGAAGAGTTCGGCGGCTCGGGAGTCGGCAACTACGGCAGCGTGCACGCGACCGACACCCCGTGGGGTGGGCGGCCGGCCTCGGTCGAGTTGACGCTGCCGCCGCTCGCAGGGCTGTACCTGCAGCGCGAGTAGCGCGGCGGGTTCAGCAGGGCACGTCGTCAGCGCGCCACGCGCTCAGGAGAGCAGCGGCGTCGGTGCGGCCGCTCAGTAGAGCAGCGTCGTGAGTGCGCGTCGCGCGGCGACCGTGCGCGGGTCGTCGGTGCCGACGATCTCGAAGTAGTCGAGCAAGCGCGTGCGAATCGCGGCCTTGCCCTCGGCATCGTGGCTCGAGAAGACGCGCAACAAGCGCGCGAACGCGTCGTCGACGTGACCTCCGCTGAGGTCGAGGTCGGCGACCGCGAGTTGAGCATCCCGGTCATCGGGGGCGGCAGCGGCGGCCGCGCGCACGTCCGCGGCTACGAGACCCTCGAGTCGCTGCAGCAACGAGACCTGGGCGAGCCCCGCCACCGCGAGCTGGTCGCGCGGGTTCTGCGCGATCGCTGTGAGATAGGCGGATGCTGCAGCCGCGAAATCGCCGTCGCTGATGGCGTCGTAGGCCTCTTGGTGCAGCGGCGGCAACGGTGGCTCGATGACCTCTGCCTCGACCGGCTCGCCCTCGCCAGCCGGGATCACGCCAACGATTCCGTTCTGCTCAGCCAGCTCGAGCACCTGGTCGAGAACCTGTCGCACTTCGGCTTCGCTCGGCATGCCGACGAAGAGCGGCAGCGGCCGACCGCCGACGAGGGCGACGACAGCGGGCACCTGCTGAATCTGGAAGGCCTGGGCAACCTGAGGGCTGCCATTGCCATCGACGGTGGCGAGGGCCAGGCGGCCGCCATACGAGGCAACGACAGGGCCGAGCACCGGGGCAATGCCGTCGGCGTAGAACTCGACGATGACGGGCACGGTGCGCGAGAGCTCGACGATGTCGCCGAAGCTCGCTTCGTCGACATCGCGCACGATCGCGCTCGATGCTGAGGCGCCGTCGCTTCGTGGTGCTGTGGCAGGCGTCTGGGCCGCGCGAACGAGCCCCGACAGGTCTACAGCCCCGCGCAGAGCCGAGCCCGAGAGGGTGGGGTCAGCCATTAGATCTCCCTCGCAGCGATGAGTCCTTGCGTGTACCCAAGCAGCACGACGGGTGCGTCGCTGCCGACGGGAGGCACCGAGAAGAGCATCTGCAGACCGTAGGTTGCCTCAACGCCCCTTGTGCTCTGGGCGCGGCCCACGAGCGCGGCCACCGCGGCTGGTGCGTTGATCGCCGCACCAGCTTCGGTGGGCGTCACGCGCTCGGTCTCGGTGAGCGAGAGCATCACGAGCGCGCCACCGTCATTCGTGACGAACGAGAAGATCTCGTGCGGGCCCACGGCGTTTGAGAAGTCGATGGCCGCCGTCGACGGCAACGCCGCTCGCCGCGCGGCCTTGGCGGCCGCGCCGATCTGCTCG